>LFRU01000030.1:2020-41788 GCA_001512495.1 Syntrophothermus sp. DTU052
TCCTTCAGTATACTGAGGCCGCACTGTCCCCGGTCAGCGGCTGCCTGGATTTAATCCTGGGTCAGGATGTTGATGCGGGTAATCAGTCCCTATACATCCAGAACAGCTCCCTCTACCCGCCCTACCGCAACACCAGGGTCGAGTTTCTGCCCAGCGGGGAAGCCAAATTTGCCCGTTTGATGGAGGAGCTGCAGAAGGCGGAGCACTATATCTTTCTGGAGTATTTCATCATTAAAGAGGGATTCATGTGGAAAAGCATACTGAAAATACTGAAGGAGAAAGCCGCTGCCGGGGTGGATGTGCGGGTCATCTATGATGATTTCGGCTGCCTGGCGGCTCTTCCTTACCAGTATGACAGAGTGTTGGAAAGCATGGGTATCAAATGCGGTGTTTTCCATCCCGTACTCCCCATCCTCTCCGCCCGGCTGAACAACCGGGATCACCGCAAGATCGTGGTAATAGACGGGCACACGGCATTCACCGGGGGAATCAACCTGGCCGATGAGTATATTAATAAAATTGAGATGCACGGTCACTGGAAGGATGCCGCCATCATGATCAAAGGAGAAGCCGTGTGGAGCCTGACAGTCATGTTTCTCTCCATGTGGAACTACATCAAAGGAATCAGGGGAATGCCGGATATCAGTCAATTCCACCCGGACACCATCAGCACAGCAACCGATGATGGATTTGTACAGCCTTTTAGCGACAGCCCCCTGGATGATGAACCGGTAAGCGAATTAGTCTACCTCAATCTGATCAATAAAGCCACGGATTATGTCTATATCACCACCCCGTACCTGATCCTAAGCCACGAGATGGTTACCGCCCTTTGCCTGGCAGCCAAAAGCGGGGTTGATGTTCGCATTATTACCCCCCACCATCCAGACAAATGGTACGTACATGCGGTGTCGCGGTCCTATTACCGTGCGCTGGTGGAGAGCGGGGTCAAGGTCTATGAATACCTGCCGGGATTCGTTCATTCCAAGACCGTGGTGGTGGATGGCAAATACGGTGTGGTGGGCACTATCAATCTGGACTACCGCAGCTTTTACCTGCATTTTGAGTGCGGGGTATGGCTCTATCGCAATAGCTGTATCCAGGATATAATAAAGGATTTCCGGGAAACCCTGGAAGTTTCGCGGGAGACTACCCTGAAAGATATAAGAAACATCCATTGGAGCAGGACCATGGTCATGTCGGCATTAAGGTTATTTGCACCCTTGATGTGATACTTAATCTCCGCTCATACGCCGATAAAAAACCGGGACAGGAAACCTGGTTTTTCCGCGATTGCTCCTCATGGTCCCTGCCCCTTGCAGTCTTAGTTCATTACCTTCTTGGGGAAGAACATGGTCATATCGGAAAGGGGTATGTGCAGCATATTCTCTGGATTGACGAGGGCCAGAACAACAACCTCTTCTCCGGAATACTCCTCTTTGTAGGAACCAATGACGCAGATGGTCATCATTACTCCATTGAGGTATACACTAAATAAGTCTCCCCTGTTCACGTTATCCCCCCCATATGATACCATCCACCAGGACCTGCCTGACTCGCGACTTCACCTCGAGGGGGTGACCATCAAAAATCACGATGTCCGCCTTTTTGCCCGGTTCGATGGATCCTAATTCTTGGTCCACGCCCAGTATGTGAGCTGGATTCCATGTCAGTGCTCTTATGGCGGTCTCTTCATCCAGGCCTTCTCGTACCGCCAGGGCTGCACAAACCCCTAAATACTGAATTGGAATCACGGGATGGTCCGTGATCAGACAGAATTGTATACCCGCCTTCTGCAGGAGGGCGACGTTACGGAAAGAAACCTCCTGCATTTCGACCTTGGCCCGATTGGTCAGCAGCGGTCCCAGACACACTGCTACTCCTCGCCGGGCGATCTCATCGGCTACCAGATGGGCTTCAGTACCGTGCTGCAGCACCATATCAATGTTGAATTCATCTTTGATGCGCAGAGCGGTCAGGATATCATCAGCCCGATGAACATGCAGCCAGAGCGGCATTTCCCGGCGAATAACCCGGATGAGTGCCTTCTGGCGGAACTCATCTTTGGGCTCGAGCTGCTCCTTTTCACTGTTCCTGCTTGCGGTATGCAGAGCTTCGCGCAGGAGGGCAGCATTGGCCATCCTGGTTTTGGGTGCCTTATTCTGGTTGCCGTAGACCCTTTTGGGATTCTCTCCCAGGGCCGCCTTCAAACCCCAGGGATGGCGATATACCATCTCCATTGGAGTGGGCGACCACGATTTAAGCAGTACCGATTGACCCCCGAGCACATTGGCGCTTCCCGGGTGTACCATCAGGCGGGTTACCCCGCTGCGGACCGCATCGTCAAAAGCCAGATCATTGAGGTTAACCCCATCCAGGGCCTGCAGGTATGGTGTAATGGGATCAGTGGTCTCATTTATATCATTACCCTCGATACGGAAAACCTCTTCGCTGATGCCAACATGGCAGTGGGCATCAATAAACCCGGGGACCACATAACACCCTGCTGCATCGATCACGGTGCTGGAAGGAGGGATGGCAATACCCTGACCTACCTCCTGGATGGTGGAACCTTCCACCAGAATAACTCCATCCCGGATTGTTCCATTCTTTACTGTGACAATGGTACCGTCTTTGATCGCTATCATCAAAACTTCTCCTCCCCTGTGTTATTGTATGACTTACTCTAAAGGCCCGTTCCCATTCATGGCCTCCATAATTTTCATGGCTAAAGCTCCCAACCAACTACTAGCCTTTATTTCAAATGCTCCCTGTGGACACAACTCCTGGCAGCAGAGGCACTGTATGCACTTATCACGGTCAACGGTAACCCCTTCCCCACCTGTTTTGGCGGTAATAGCCTGTACCGGGCAGGAATCCCGGCAGATATTGCATCCCGTACACTTGTCGGCATCACAAAAGGGCAGGTATTTGAGCCGGCGCATAACATACCGTGTTATGCCGGGCGGGTTCAATTCAAACCACAGGTTTACCGGGAACCTGAAGTCCTTAACCACCGGAAAATCGACCTTGTCCCCCACCAGGGCATAACTGGATAAGCTGGGGCAGAGCCTTCTTCTTTCCGCCTCTTCCAGATACCGCACCCGTCTCGGTTCCAGACCGATAGCCCGGCAGCAGACGGCGTCCACCAGAACCGGGTTGACTCCGGCCACGATCAGGCCGATGTCCACCGGACTGCCCACGCCCGGGCCATTCCCTTCCATCCCTACCACGCCATCGACGATGGTCAGCCGGGGGGCCAGTCTCTGGATGATATCCACCAGCAGATTGCTAAACTCCCGGGCTGATGGCGCCTGGCTGTGATAGTCGGCCTTGCGCGACCCGGGAACCGAGCCGAACATGTTCTTAACCGCCCCCGTATACAGGGTTGCGCTGTGGGTTTTAAGCTTGGGGAGATTGATTATGACGTCGGCCTCCAGCACCGGACGGGCGATCTCCAGTTCCGTCAGAAAGCGGCCGGCTACCGGTATGCGCGTACTTCCTGCGGTATCAAAGTTAACCTTCTCAATCCCCAGTTCCTCGCAAACCCTGGTCATGCCGGAGACACGCAATGAGCGCTCGGTAGGGTAGTGCCCCCCCACCAACCCGCCTGAACTGTCGCCGACCATCACCCTGGCTCCCAGGGCCAGGACTCGCTTGGCTACTTCCCTGACCACGGCTGGATGGGTGGTAACCGCTGCTTCCGGTTTCCGGGGTGCAAGCAGGTTGGGCTTGAGAAGCACCAAATCACCGGGCTTCACTATCTCGGCCAGGTTTATCTCCTTGAAGACCCTGTCCAACGCCTCGGCAATCTGTACCTCTTCATAAGATTGACACCGAACTACTGCTACCTTTGAGGTCACAACTTATCTCCTCTCTGCCAGATTTACTTTCCCTGTAACTGCACTGAGTTCCTAACGGGAACCGTTTGGTTGTTCCGAGTTTTATGCACCTACTTCCAGCGGAAAACTCCCACAGAATCATTATGCGGCTCCGGCTTACGTTTCCGCCGGACCAAGCCCTGCTTGACTTCAGTTATATTTTTTCGCGGCCGCATACACCAGTCCCTGAAACAGCCGGGAGGACAACTCATCCTGCATGGCTTCAGGATGCCACTGGACCCCCAGGATAAACCTTTTCGCCGGGTATTCGACCGCCTCGATCACCCCGTCTCTGGCTCGGGCGGTGGCAATTAATCCCGGTGCCAGACCGGCAATAGCCTGATGGTGGAAGCTGTTTACTCTAACCGTTCCCTGGCACAGGAGGCGGTAGAGAACACTGTCCTTTTCCAACAATATATCATGAAATGGATGATGCCTGGGAGCACGCTGGCGGTGGGCAATGCCCGAACACAGGTCTTGAACCAGAGTCCCTCCCAAAGCCACGTTCAAGACCTGGATTCCCCGACATATGAATAGGGCCGGTTTGTCTCTTTTGATTATGGCCTGCACCAGGCTTATTTCAAACCGGTCCCGGCGGGGATCAATTTTTCCCAACCCGGGCTCCGGGTCCTGCCCCCAGTAAAAGGGGTCGATATCATCACCACCACTCAGTATGTAACCGTCACAGATCTCCAGGTAATGATTTATCCCTTCAGGTGAATCCACCGGCGGCAGTATAATCGGAATCCCTCCTGCCATCTCCACCGATTCCCAGTAACCGGGCCTTAAGTAATACATATTCCGCTCATCATCAAAGCCGCAGGTTATGCCCACCAGGACCTTCACAAAGACGCTCCCCCCATCACATTCTACCTGGTCCAGTGTACGCTCCTTTACCTTTCCGTATGCCGGAACGGTGGATGGGCAAAAAAATAACAGGCCTTAATCAGCCTGTCGCTCCTTGTATTGTATTGTTTTCAGTTTATGTCCTGAATGCCTACGCTGATCTCCAGGGCCTGGTTGACCTTGGCCATAAGCTCTTCATCCAGGAAGGCGATCCGTTGTTTGAGACGGGCCTTGTCAATCGTGCGAATCTGTTCCCCCAGAATAACCGAATCCTTGTCCAAACCGAACTTTTCGGCTTTCAGCTCAACATGAGTGGGCAACTTGGCCTTATTAATCTGTGAAGTGATAGCCAGGACAATCGTAGTTGGGCTGTATTGGTTGCCGATATCGTTTTGTACTACCAGTACGGGTCTGATTCCACCCTGCTCCGACCCGATAACCGGATTCAGTTGAGCAAAGTATATCTCTCCTCGCTTAATTATCAAGCAAAATCACTCCACCAATTTTTGTAGACCCTTCGTTAACCCTTCATAATCTACCATAAAACTCTCTTCAGCTATGGCTTTATTAATATCCCCCATTTCAATATATCCCTTGCGTAGACGCTCACATAATTCCGTTTTTTTGCGTTCCCAAATATATAATCTTATCGCTTCCCGTACAATCTCGCTCCGGTTCTTACTCTCAGCAACACTCACCAGGTCTATTTCCGCCAGCAATGAATCAGGTATACTCACAATAATCTTCTTCGCGGCCGGCAATCGGAGCACCTCCAATCCCATATGTAGAGAACGACAACCTAATTATAGCCTTTCTGCATTTGGACCAGCAAATCCAATAATTTCATGGTTAGTCGTTTACGTACACACGGGGGACGCGCGAGTTCAAAAGACAAACTACTTCATAGTTGATGGTTCCGGTTATCTCCGCCAGTTCATCGGCCGTAACCTGGTCCTCCTGCCGTCCAAAGAGGATCACTTCATCTCCAACCTGGATATCATCCACGGCGGTGGCATCGAACATGCAGTAATCCATACACACCCTGCCGATAAGAGGTACCCGGTGTCCCCGCACCATTGCCCAGACCCGGTTGGAATAGGCCCTAGTATAGCCGTCACCGTAACCGATAGGTACTGTGGCTATCCTGGTAAGACGGGACGTAACATAGGTACAGCCGTAGCTGACCACCGTGGATTCCGGCACCTCTTTTACCATAACCACCCTGCTTTTTAACCTCATGGCCGGAATCAGGTTGAGAATGCTCTCGCGTTCCAGGGATGACCTCAGTCCGTAGAGATTAATACCGGCTCGCACCAGATCATAGTGCGCTTCGGGGTAAAAGGCGATCCCCGCACTATTGGCCGCGTGCCGGATGGGTATTTCTATTCCGCTCTTCTGCAAGGCCTGAAGAAAACCGGAAAATCGCTCAAGCTGCAGCCTGGTAAAGGTTTCATCCGCACTGTCGGCTGCGGCCAGGTGAGTGTAAATCCCTTCTACTGTCAGCCCGGGCAGCTTACAGATGTGGGCGACGGTCTTGACGGTTTCTTCATCGGTAAAAAACCCGGTCCTTGACATCCCGGTGTCCACTTTTATATGCACAAAAGCCTTCCGGCCTTTTTTGACCGCCGCGTCTGAAAGCGCCTCAGCCGTCTTCTGATCAAAAATCGTCTGCCGGAAACTGTACTCCACCACTTCATCCAAGGCCGAGGGCGGGGTATAACCCAGTATAAGCACCGGGGTGTTAATGCCGTTTTCGCGCAGGTAAAGAGCCTCATCCAGCAAGGCCACTCCCAGGTAATCAACTCCCTGTTTTACACAGGTGTGCGCTACTTCCAGCATACCGTGCCCATAAGCATTGGCCTTCAGGATGGCCATGAATTTGGTGGAAGTCTTGAGTAAACTCCGGATCTCTTTAATGTTATGGGCGATGGCCTTTAGATCTATCTCTGCCCATGTCGGTCGTAAGCTATGCATATCTTATCCAACCAGAGCTTCCGGGATACCACCTGGAAGGTTCGTCCCTACTCGCTCAATATTATTAACCGCCGGGGAACGGTTTATGTCGTTTCCCGGCAAATTCCATATTGCACGGGTAAACATATCACCGGGATCCACGTTTACCAGCCCGGCAGCCACGGTAATCATGTCCTTCACTCTTTACCCTCTCCTTCATTTACAGGTCTAAAACTCCTTTTCAAAGCCCCTAATCACCTCGGGAAGCGCCCGTACCAGGTCACCGGCTATCAATCCTCTCTCTCCCTGGGTTTCCTTAACCAGGTCACCGGCCTTCCCATGCAGGTAGGTTCCGATGGCGGCGGCTGTGTTCGGCCTCATGCCCTGGGCGATGAGCCCGGTTATCACTCCGGTCAGGACATCACCGCTGCCGGCTGTTGCCATACCCGGGTTACCGGTGACATTCAGGTACACTTCTCCACCGGGCTCAGCCACAAGCGTACCCGAGCCTTTCAGCACCACGGTGACGCCCCATTTGGACGCGGCTTCGCGGGCTACTTCCATACGGCGAGACTGGACCTCGCCCACCGTTACACCCAAGAGCCGACTCATCTCTCCCGGGTGGGGGGTCAATACTATCGGTACCTGCCGGTTTTCGAGAACGCTCATATCTTCACCCAGAGCATTAAGCCCGTCGGCATCGATAACCACCGGCACCCCCGACCTTTCCAGCACAAATCGCACTACGGCCTTGGCTTCAGGATACCGCGACATGCCGGGGCCAATGGCGCATACTGATACCGTACCCAGCAGGTTTTCAATGACCGGCAGGGCCTCGAGGGCAATCGTATTCTGCCTGGTTTCTGCCAGGGGAGCAGTCATTACCTCCACCAGGGAACCCTCTACAATCGGCAACAGGCTTTCGGGTACGGCTGCGGTTACCAACCCCGCTCCCACTGTCAGGGCTGAAGCCGCCGACAGCACAACGGCACCGGTCATACCCGTGGAGCCGCCAATCACCAAAGCGTGACCGTAAGTCCCCTTATGGCTGTTCCGGGGACGCGGCGGGAAAAACGCCTTTATCATGGTCTCAGTCAGGAGGTTGGTCTTAAGCGCCTTCTCCGATAATAACAGGGATGGGATCGAGATATCAGCCACCGTAACCCGCCCGGCATAGCTGCATCCCGGCTCAATCAGCAGGCCCAGCTTGGGAAGCGCCATGGTTACCGTCCAGGCGGCCTGCACGGCTTCACCCCCAACGCGCCCGGTATCAGCCTCCACCCCTGAAGGAATGTCGACTGCAATAATGGGCTTATGCGACCGGTTCATGGCGGACACCACTTGTCGGTCGAACTCCCTGAGTTTTCCCCGGAAACTGATACCGTAAAGGGCATCAATGATTAAATCCGCTGCCGTTGTAGATGCAATAAGCCGGTTTATTCCTTCCTCATCTTTTAATGGGAACATCAGGGCCCCCATCTTCTTCAGGATTTCATAATTGACCAGGGTATCAGGGGTCATCTCCTCCGGGTCCCCCAGCAGAAAGGTTTCAACCCGCACGCCGGTGTTTATGAGGTGACGGACCGCTACCAGCCCGTCTCCCCCATTATTGCCTTTTCCAGCCACAACCACCACCCGGCCGGGGGGGCTGTTCTCCAGAAATGTTTCTGCAACCTCCACCACCCGTATGCCGGCGTTTTCCATGAGAATGAGGCTGGGAACCCCGTACTCATCAGAGGCCCGCCGGTCAATGTTCCTCATTTCTGCGGCGGTTACAATCTTCATCTCCACCCTCCTCTTTTCCCGCTATGGCAACTGCAACTGCCAGCGCGTAATTACCAGAATGACTGAGGCTTAAATCTATGCGGGCAATGTTTAGTTCCTGTACCCGGGCCAGGGCTTCTCCCCGGAGTCGGTACCGGGGACGACCACCGGGGTCATTAGTAACCTCCACCTCTTGAAATTTTATTCCGGAAGTGAAAGCAGGATGCAGTTTTCGAAAGGCTTCCTTCGCCGCGAAACGGACTGCAAAGGAGGGGAAGGGGTTGGCTTTCGAATTACAGTATTCGATCTCCCCGGGGGTAAAGACCCGTGTACAAAACCGTGAAGTCCTCTTTATAGCTATCCTTACCCGGTCTATCTCAATTAGGTCTGCTCCAACCATCCGCTTAAACCTCGGTAATTGCTGCTGCTTTAATTATTCATCAATTCGTATTAAAATAAAAGCCCTGTTGAAAGATCAACAGGGCTGATTCATGGTTGATCACATGTTGCTGAGCGCTTTTTTTTCTCCTTCGGAGAGCACCTTGGTCACATCGAGCATGATGAGCAAACGGTCCTCGAGCTTTCCTACCCCGGTGAGGTATTCCGCAGTCAGTCCCCCAATAACCGCCGGGGGTGGTTCCACACTGCTCAGGGGCAGTCTCAGGACCTCCGCTACCTGATCCACGATGATCCCGACCGTCTTACCTTCGATATCCACGACAATAATACGAGTCTCATCGGTGTATTCATCCGTCGGCATGTTAAAGCGTTTCTTGAGGTCAATTATAGGAATAATATCCCCGCGCAGGTTAATGATCCCCTCAACGAATGCCGGAACCTGTGGAAGTCTGGTCGGGGTAGTCAAGCGAATTATTTCCTGAACCTGAGTAATAGGAACCCCATACTCGCACGTCATATCTCCTGCATTTAGAGTAAATACCACCAGTTGAATCTCATCAGCCATCCTCTCACCCCGCTGTATTATTTTTGTTCCAACTGCACCAACCACCCAGGGATGTAGGCCTGTATGGGAGCCATGGATACAATTTCTCCGGCGCCCCATGGCCCCGGGGAACATCTTGCACAGTCTAATGGTTTTTGCATTGGAATTTTCAACCTTTACCTTTACATTCGCTTCCACACCCTGCATATCCTGCTGCATCTTGTCATGTAAAAGGTTTTAAGTGCGAAATTTAGCTTGTGAACCGCGACCGATTTAGAGAATGCGCCACTATGATTATTAAAAGGTTTTGATGGCCATACTGGCGAACCATTATTATATATCTCTCTGGGTGAACCGTTGCCTGCGAACGAGTAGGATATGGCGTCTGTTAGTTGAAAAAATGACAACCGGGGGTGACTTTTCGCTGTGGGTTTTCTGGAAAAACTGTTCGGCAAAAAGCAGGACAAGGAAACGGCTATTATTCTTATTAAAGAATACGTTGATGCGCACGTTGAGTCCCTGATGGCAAACTGGATGGCTATGCAGGAGGAATTAAGCGACTTTACCGATCTGGAGCGCAAGGAGATCCTCAAGGATGAAATGAATAAAATTACCCGGGCTACAGCCGATGCACTAAAAAGGCAGAAAATAAAGGCTCCGGCTCATCTCTTCCAGGTCGTACGCGAGGAGATCAATGACAAAATCATGGAGTTTGCCCGCCCCCACATAAGTCAGTTTGTATACAGTTACCGAAGGCCGTACCTCGCATGGCCTCATCCCGTCGACATCCCGCTAAAGGATCTGGAAAAGTTGAGAGCTACCTTGAAAGAAAACGGGATCCCCCTGGAAATGTTGAACTACGATCTTACTGATCAACGGATTCGCTCTCTGCTGATCCAATACGAAATCAGGCGCAAACCCGAGTTCCAGAATGCCGAAACCTGGAACCGCAATTTCAGTTACTCCCATGACGATCTGATCCTGCTGTCCGAAGTCCTGAAGGCCAAAAACGTCAGGATCCAGGGAGTGGAGCATGTAAGGGGAGATCTCTGGATCCTGGTAAAGCAGGAATTGCTCCGTCAGCAGGATAGTCAATTCCGAAAAACGTTCCTTAAAGCCAACCCCGACCTTCCGGAAAAGCCATCCCGCAGAGAATGGGCGGCTGCTTATGCCCGGACTCTTAAGAATGACTTCGATTATCTTGGTTATGTGGAGAGAATGGCCCGCCTGTCAGGCACAATATTCGAAAAGGGAGAACTGGAAAAACTGGTACGAGATGAATTATCTCAAAAAATCCCCTATTCCCCGGGCAGGTCACCCGGGATATAGGAGCGCCCCGGCGGTCGGATTCGTTTTCACTCCCAGGCCAAAGGCATACCGGAGGCGACAGCCGTTCAATGATTAAGGCGCGTTTGGGGGCCAGGGTCTAAAAAAAAGGCCACCTCTGCCAGGTGTGGGCTGGCAGGTTGGCCTCACATTAAGGGTTAAGGTTTTGGGACTTTCATGATTGAGAATTGTGATATTAACCGATCTGCCGTTCAAACCAGGTGCCAGGTTTGGTTTGGCCAAACTCCGAGGAAAAATCGAGAATGGTCTCGCTGAATGCCTTAATTAAAGGCTCCCGGCCCATACTCCGCAGATCTTCGCTGATTTCTACCATAATGAAATGGTAGGCTCTATTTTCTCCATTAAAGCTGCGGCAGCTTTCCCAGTAGCGTTGGAAAAGGTTGGTTTGTCTATCAATGAACTGCACCCGGATTCGCACCGGCGAGCCCCCATGTACGGAGAGCTTTCGTGTCTTTTCCCTCAGTCGGTTGGCGAACCAATTGATCATGCTGTAGGAAGCCGGTTCTGTATATGACACCCTTATCTCCGAACCATGGGTATCACCGTTTCTTATGGCATGAAAAGCGATGTGCAGGAATGGTAAAATGACCTTTTCATCAGAACCGAGAACCTCCATGTATCGGAGGATCCGGCGTAATGTATCCCGATACTCAAAAACCGCCTCCATATTCCTGGGATTGGCATGACGGTTGAGGTCATACTTGAAGGAAGGAGCAGTGTTGATTATCCCGGAGCAACCGGAACGTTTACAGATGCCCTCCACAATTTCCCCCGTGTATTTATCGGAGTCCGCATAGACGGCCTCGCAGTGACAGGGGACATTTCCCTGCCCCGGACGGTATTTAATGAATACCCGTTTTTCCGAATCACCCTTGTCTTTGTATGCTGATCTCCCGAATTTCTTGAAGCGAATATAGCGCTCATAAATGCTGATCATTTCGTATAAATCATTCTGTAGCGTCATTTCATCAGGCAGGTTATTGGCTCCATATATGCGGCAGAATACACAGGCCTCCTCGATGCGCTGAGCAGTTTCACTCTTGGAACGCAGATCCATGTACTCTGAGTAAACATTACTGTTACGGGGACGGATCTTGTTACGGATGCTCCTGGCATCCTTAAATATCCTATCTACATCCGTCCGTTCCCAGGGCACCACCAGGGCCAGGTAACAGTACTGCATGTCAGCCGAAAAGATATACATGATAGAGAGGGCGTTCCCGGTCTTTTCCTTAAGCGAACGGTGTTTAATCAGGATGTAGGGGTTGTCTATCCAGTTTCCCCACCCGGCCCAGCCGCGCACTGAATAGTTGAGCCCTCCGGAAAAGAAGGTTTCCCGAAGCACCTGGGGAAAGCCGCTTTTAATCTTCTTGGCCAGAGGATTCTTTGCATAATTCATCGCTTTATCATTTTCATAGCAGCTCATGACCTCCGACATAAATTCTCTGATAGTTTCCCTCATTATAAAAGCCCTCCTCTCTATCATCTAGCCGAAGCGATTCCACCGGGTTGGTAAGTGCTTTTGTTCCCTTTTTACTGGCGTATCCTTCGCTGCGTACATATATGTTGAGTTGCAAAATTTGTGCCAATTTCACCGGCTAGCCTGTGCATCCTTTTTAGAAAGGCCGCTGTTTGGCTGTTGGGGGGATAAAATGACTTGAATCAGGGGCACCTCACCGGAGAATGTCGAAGGCATTACACTGTCATAAAAGTGTAACTGTCTTATGAACGGATGTAACTGGTGATTACATAATGGTGACGCCGGGCCTGCTTCCGTTGGGACTGGAATCAGTGCGCTTGTGAAAGGTGAATTGGGCTTTATATCCCATAAAATCAGCGTTATCGGGATGCAGATAACCGGCAGCTCCGCCTGCCTGCAGGAAAACCGATTGTCTCGTCTCTGTAACCCCCCTGGCAACCGGGTGCACATTGGTTACAAAACCCTCTTTGGGGCGCTGCATTTCCTTTCCAGAAGAAGGAGCAGGCTTTGCCTGCTCCCTGCTTCAGCTTTGTGTTTGGGGCCGTTGCCACCTTCCGGCACCGTTTCCCGAGCACCATTCTTTTTGGAGCCCTTTTCCTTTACCCCTTCCCTGAAACATGCCCGGGGTGAGATTTCCTGATTTTACTGCCTCCAACCTGGCGTTTATTCTTTGTTCCATAACCTGATACTGCTCCTGGGTTATTACCCCATTCTTGAGATTGTCCTTAAGAACTTCCTTCTTCAATTCAAGCATCTGTGTCATAAGAGAGGTCATCTGTGCCTTTTGTTTTTCGCTTATCACAAGCTGCGGAATGTTGGCCCGGTTGGGGACCTGGTTGGAAGTATCTCCTGCATAAGCGAGAGACGCTATTCCGATAACCATAATCAGGACCAGAACAAAAACCATTGTCCTTTTCAATCTCTTCACCCCCTTTCACTAAGCTATTAATAATTTAACCTCTTATATATAAATAAAGCGTGGTAAAGATATGAACTTTTGATGAATTTTCTTGCAAGCATGAGTAAGGATAAAAGAAAAAGCCCCCGGCAGTTCTCGCCCGGAGCAACAGCAATTGTTGTTAAACGTGGGATTTCTTCCCGGTTATAAGAGGGTGATCTCTATTGGTCTGAAACTCGAATTATACACCCATTATTTTGATCTTCTTATCGGCGACTATGGACATCCCCGCCATCTTGTATACGGTATCTCTCCTCTTCTTAATATCGTACTGGCTGGTGATGGCTATTTGTTCCATGATCGGGGAGCCTCCACCGTGGTAGTTGCCGTAATTCCCTGATCCTGCAGAATGGGAGGTGGTGGCGTCAACAAATAACAGCCAGAATCTCCACTGGTCCTCTACGGGAATATCGGGGTTACGCTTGATGTATTTTTCCATATAGGGGCGCAGCTCGGGATTGAACAGGTCCTTTTCCGTCGGGAAAGTGGCCGGGATCCCACCGGCGATGTTGCAGAGGATCTCCTGTTCATGGAAAACAGCCTCTCCGGTGAGGCAGCGCCCAACATTGGCATAAATGGAGTTGGGGATGTAGCTGCCCGGGCCATAGGGGACCGGCCCATACCCGGGCATATAAACCTCGGGTTTTGCCAACGCGGAAGCGGTAAATCCGGCTGCGTATCCTAACTCGGCGGTCATGATGAGCTCCGACATCATCTCCCTTACGTGGGCCGTCTTTTCAATGCCGTTTATCTGAGCAGCTCCGGCAGCCAGACCGATTATGAAATCCAGGCAGGCCGGCTTGCAGCCGGAATAGCTGTGACGGTGAAACAGAGCGAATAAAAGGGCCGCTATTCCGCCGTGATCAACCTCCCCACACAGAAACACCCGTTCCCAGGGAATAAAGGTGTTGTCAAATATTATATAGGAATCAGTGTAACCCGTCTTTTTGGGACTCTTAAGCAACTCCCGTCTGATGGGGTTGTGGAAGGATACAACCTGCTTAATCTCCGGATGATCAGAAGGGATGGCAAAGCATACCGCATAATCCGATTCGTCTTTCGTCAGAGCCCGGTTTGGTACTACCAGGATTTCATCCGATATCGAGGCTTCCGAAATATGGACCTTACAACCCCTGACTACAATACCGTCGCTTTTCTTTTCCACCACCCGTAGGTAGTGATCGGGGTCCGTCTGTTGAGCCGGTCTTTTCAGCCTCTCTCCCTTGACATCCGTTTGAGCACAGCTGGCCACCAGGTCGTTCTCCTGGAAATACTCCAGCCACTTGAGGAAGTTTTTATGGTAATCAGTTGCGCGGTTGGGGTTTTTCTCGGCTTCAAAAGAAACGGCATTGATAGCGTTGGCGGCATCAACGCCCATGCATCTCTGGATGCAGGTGCCGACCTGATTGCACAAGGCCCGCGTCATGTCCTGTTTTTTATGCAGGTCCTCGGGCGATTGATGGATATGGTTGAAGCGATTGATCGTATTACCCGTCAGGTGTGAAGTCGCAGTGCAAAGGTCTTTAAGATCAGGATCGAAGGCGGCGTCGAAAGTGAGCCCCATGACATTGATGGCTCCTTCCTGCATGGGGTCGAGCCGGTCGATCTTGTTGCCATTAAAGTATAAGTTGGGGTATTTTTTCCGAAGATCCGCAATATACTGCTCCTTGGTTCTCACAAAATTTCTCTCCCTTCCATGCTTAAGATGAAGATAGCCTCCGCAGAGCGAAGGCTATCGTTTCAGTTAGATGAAGGTAGTCAGTAAACACATGCCCAAATTAGTAGTCAAAGATTTCGTCCGGGGCCTCAACCACCGACATATCACCAATTTTAATGATTTCAGCAATATGCCACACATTCGGTACTGTATTGTTCAGGTAGTAACGGGCTGAGAATACTTTGCCCAGATAGAAGTTGTATTCGTAGTGGTCTTTGCCTAGTTCCGCCATCCGCCGCAGGGCGATCTTGGCTTGGTCCAGAAGTAGATATCCGCAGTAGAGTTGGGAGGTTGCCGTTAGTATGCGACGGGCATAAGTCGGCATCAGTCCTACCTTGCCCTGGGTCATATACTGCAGGATTGCTCCCTGGATCTCATAGTAGGCCTGCAGAGCTTTCTCCAGATGCTCTATTTCCCGTTCAAATCCTTCTATCTTGCCCTTGTTCTCGGCAATGAAGTCGGCAATTTCCTTTAACAGGTTGGCAAAGTCCTGCCCCTTGTTCTGCCGCCACTTACGGCCAATCAGGTCCAGGGACTGGATGAAGTTGGTTCCTTCCCAGATGGACCAGATCTTACAGTCCCGGGTGGCGCTGGCTGCGGGGTAATCCTCGCAGTAACCATATCCGCCATAGGATTGCAGGGATTCGGCAGTCAGTATCCAGGCCTCGTCACTGGGATATGCTTTGCAGAGCGGGGTTATCATGTCCAGTTGCCGCTGGGCCCAGTCACGGCGAGCCGGATCCGGATCATATAGCCGGACATCTTCATAGTAGTAAGCTTTGGCCAGCATCGCCCGGCAGGCCTCGGTGGTAGCCTTGTTCAACAGGTACATCCTCTTAACGTCTTCATGTTTGTTGATGGTGACCCGGCCACCTTTGGGGTCAGTCATAAGACGCCCCTGGACCCGCTCGCGTCCGTAAGCCACAGCGTTCCAATAAGCGTTGGCAGCAACAGCGGTTGACAGGCGTCCGGTATCAACCCGGGCCTCGTTCATCATATGGAACATCTGAGCCATTCCCTGGCCTCTGCCATTTTCGTCCGGAGGATCTCCCAGCAGCCATCCCCGGCAGTTATTGTTCTCCCCAACTACCAGTGCTGCTGTTGCCGAGCCTTTTAATCCCAATTTGTGCTCCACCCCTGCACATTGAACATCATTGTCTTCCAGGGTTCCGTCCTCATTAACCCAGTACTTGGGCATGATAAACAGGGAAAGTCCCCTGGTTCCCGGTGCTGCGCCCTCTATCCGGGCCAGGTACAGGTGGATGATGTTTTCTACGTCGTCACGGTCACCGGCGGTAATAAATATCTTTTGCCCTTTCAGCTTGTAAATGCCGGGTTCATCGGTAGGATAAGCCTTGGACAGGAGATCACCAACATCCGACCCGGCAGTGGGCTCAGTCAAACACATGGTTCCTGACCAAGTGCCATCAAACATCTTGGGCAGGAATCTCTTCTTTTGCTCTTCGTTTCCAAATAGCTGGATAACTGCCGCCGCTCCGCTTCCTGCCCCCACATAGGGCATGAAAGCCGGATTAGCCGCTGACTCAATCTCGAGCAGAAGGCCATTCAAAACGTGCGGCAAAGCACCTTCGGCATTCTCATCAATGTTGCTGGATCCCCAGCCATTGTCCTGCATGAAGCGGTAAACCGCATGGAACGAAGGGGGTATATAGGCCTGGCCGTTTTCATAGCGAACCCCGACTTCATCGCCCTCCTCCGCCGTGGGAGCGATAACCTCGGCCGCCACCTTATGAACCTGGTCGATAATGGTATCAAAGTCATCCTTGGAGTAGTAATCCTTGTACCGGTCATAGGCCAGTATCTCATCAACCGGGAGCCACTCCTTGAGAATAAATTTTATATCTCTGGTGTTATAAGCGTATTTGTAGGCCATATCTTAACCTTCCTTCTCTGTGAGATGATTTGGATATGGGGTGAGGAGATCCTCCGGATCCCCTCACCAGCAAGGTCAACATAAGAGATAGAGTATCGGCCAAATGGCTACTTGATAAGTTCGAATATGGTAGCCGCACCCTGGCCGCCGCCGATGCACATGGTCACCATACCGTACTTAACATCACGTCTCTCCATCTCATACATGAGAGTAGCGGTCAGCTTGGCACCGGTACATCCCAGGGGGTGTCCCAGGGCAATGGCGCCGCCGTTGACGTTTACGATTTCCTCGTTTATTCCCAGGGTCCGGATGCAGTAGAGGGACTGGGAGGCAAAGGCCTCGTTCAGCTCAATCAGCCCGATGTCTTTCAGTTCCAGCCCAGTCCGCTTCAGTACCTTCGGTATTGCATATACCGGTCCGACTCCCATAATAGCAGGATCACATCCGGCCACTGCGAAGGCCACAAACTTCAAGCGGGGCTTTATCCCCAGTTCCAGAGCTTTTTCCTTGGACATAACCATCACGGCTGCAGCTCCGTCGGTGGTCTGGGATGAGTTGGCCGCGGTCACACTGCCGCCGGGCACAAAAGCCGGACGGAGCTTGGCCATTGCCTCGAGGGATACGTCGTAACGGATACCCTCCTCGTAGTCATAAATGATCTCCTTGGTAACCGGCTTACCGTCCGGTCCCAGGGTGGTCATCTTGACCGGCACCGGCACGATCTCGTCCTTGAACTTGCCGCCCTGCATGGCAGCCGCAGCCTTCTTCATGCTGTTGTACCCGAAAAGATCCTGGTCTTCGCGGGATATATTGAAACGGGTGGCCACATTCTCCGCGGTCTGCCCCATGCTGGTATAGACCTTGGATACATGGGGGTCCAAAACCAGGTCCGGGTTAGGCCTGGTTATCCCGCCCATAGCCACCATACTCATGTGTTCGATCCCGCCGGCCAATACGATATCGCAGCGGCCGGAGATAATTGCCTCGGCTGCAAAGGCAATAGCCTGGGACCCTGAGGAACAGAACCGGTTTATGGTACAAGCGGGAACCGATTCGGGAATCCCGGCATAAAGAGCGGTAATCCGGGTAATATTCATCCCCAGGGACTGTTCCGGAGTGGAGCATCCCCAGATCACGTCGTCGATCATTTCGGGCTTGAAGTTGGGTCCGCATCTCCTCATGGCCTCTTCCATGCAGAGTTTTCCAAGGAATTCCGGCCGGGTGTCTCTCAAGGTGCCCCTCGGAGCTTTACCACCGGCAGTACGTACTGCTGAAACGATAACAGCTTCTCTCACTTGTCTTACCTCCCCGATTTAATTAATACCTGACAAAAGGACTAATTGCGCAACGGCTTGCCGGTCTTCAGCAGGGCCATGATTCTATCCTGGGTCTTCTGCTCACCGCACAGGCTCAGGAAGGCTTCCCTTTCCAGATCCAGGAAGTACTGCTCCGTGATCAGGGAGCCTTTCATCACATCGCCGCCTGCCAGGACATCCGCGATCTTGCAGGCAATAAAGAAGTCATACTCAGTGGCGACACCTGCGAGAACCATCTGCTTGACGCCCAGCTTCAACAGCGCAAGTTCGTTCTTGCCTGGAGCCGGAACGGGCCTGCTGACCGGTGGAGTATAATCGTCTTCCAGCAGCCTCAGTACCTGTTTCTTGGCGTCTGCGATCTGGAGTACCGGATTCATGGATATGCCATCCGTAGGTCTGAGGTATCCCAGCTTCTTACCTTCCTTGGCACTGGTAGCGACCCTGGCCGTAGCTATGTTCTGGAAATAAGGAATCACGTGGTCCACCAGAATGGGGCCCTGAATGCCTTCAACAGCCTTTATTGCTTTCAATGCAACTTCCTTACATCCACCGGCAGCTGGCAGCAGACCTACTCCCACCTCAACTAAACCGATATAGGTCTCGGCAACGGCCTGGGCAGCAGAGCACTGCATTACAATCTCGCAGCCGCCTCCCAGGGTCTGGCCATAAGGAGCAACTACCACTGGTTTGAGTGAATACTTGTTGGCCATCATCGCATCCTGGTTCCTCTTAAGAGCGGCATCCAGTGCATCCCAGTTTTTGGTCTCAATGGCCTGAACCACACCGGTCAGGTCGGCTCCCACGCAGAAGTTCCTACCTCCTCCGGTAATGACCATGCCCTCCCAATTCTTGGCCAATTCAGCCTGGGCTGCTTCCATAGCCGCGATCAGGTCCTCAGAGATGGCATTGTTCTTGGAATGCAATTGCAGACACACTACGCCATCGCCGATATCATACAGGGTTCCGGCAGGCATGGAGAATACAACCTTGTTTTCCTGTTTGAGCTTGAGGAAGTTAACTGCCTTCGGGTTGGTCGGTACAGGCTTGTAAGCTTTGTCGGGAATGGAGTAGTAGTATTCAACACCATCTTCCGTCTTGTAGAAGGAAGTGATGCCGGCGTCAAACATTTCCTTAACCCAGGGAGCTACCGATCCACCTTCGGCTTCAATGCGAGCCACATACTTCGGCAGATCCAAACCGTTCCACATCTTGAAGGGCCCGGCCTGGTGGTTGTAACCCCACTCCATAGCGTTGTCAATATTGACTATGTCATCGGATATTTCGGGAATCTTCTTGGAAGCGTATTGCAGAGTGCCGCTGTTCATCTTCCAGACCAACTGGGCTGCTTTGTCGTCCCCTTCATAAAATACAGCCAGTTTTTCCGGCAGGGTCTTGGCGGCTTTGGCCTTTTCCAGGCTCGGGAAATCAGCAGGCTTCTGGGATACATATTCAAAGGTTTCCGGATCCAGCATCAGCTTCTCTTTTCCGACTCTCTTATAGAATCCGCCTTTGGTCTTATTCCCAAGAATGCCCTTCTCCTTCATCTTGAGGAATAATTCAGGCACCTCATAGAGCTTTTTCTCTTCCGGATCGGGTAAAACATCATGTATCGACTGGGTACCGTTAACCGCAATATCAAGTCCCACCAGGTCCATTAGACCGAAGGCGCCGGTCTTGGGTCTGCCGATGGCCGGACCGCAAATCGCATCAATTTCGGAGAAGGTCAGGTCCAGCTCCTTCATCAGTCTGCCAATAGTCGGTCCACCCTGGTTGCCAAAACGATTGGCTATAAATCCCGGTGTATCCTTGCACCATACAATGCTCTTGCCCAGAACCCGCTCGCCGAAATCGGCCATAAACTGTAAAACCTCAGGGTCGGTATCCTTGCCCGGTATAATTTCCAAGAGTCTCATGTAGCGAACCGGGTTAAAGAAGTGAGTCCCCAGCCAGTTCTTTCTGAATTCCAGGGGCATGTCTTCCGCCATGGTGGTAATCGAGATGGTCGAGGTATTGGAGCTTACAATGGCTCCCGGCTTAATATAGGGTTCGATCTTTTTGAGAACGTCTTTCTTGATTTGGAGGTTCTCAGGAACAGCTTCGACAATCCAGTCACACTCTCTCAGCCACTCAAGGTTGTCTTCCATGTTGCCAACAGTGATGTAGTCTGCATCTGCTTTATCGTACAACTGGGCCGGACGGGACTTTAGAAGGTTGTTTTTGTTGGTCTGAGCGATTCTGTTTCTTGCAGCCGGGTTGGCCTTTTCTTCATCGCTAAGATTCGGGGGAACGATATCCAGAAGATAACTCCTTATACCCGTAGCTGCACATTGCGCGGCGATTCCGCTCCCCATGGTACCTGAACCAAGCACTGCTACTTTTCTGATTCTTCTCTTCACCAGTTCTACCTCCCGTTTCGTATTGTCCTAATAGAAGTTGATGCCCGAACACTGTGTCGTCAGACTGAAACCTGTTGACACCCCCTTTCCAAGTCTAAAATTCAACCTGGCATTTGAGGAGAGTAGCTGCAGAATTGAAGAGCAAGATTTGTAATTAAATAAACCACCAGGCCATTTGATAGTCCATATAAGTCATCAGTTACTCGTGGCGTTTCCATAATGTAGATAAACAGTATGGTTGTTCCTATATATAATAATAACTGTTTTCACAAATAAATAAATGATATTTTGGTAGAAACTTAATTTATGTGTAGATTCCGGGTGCTCTTGCCGGAACCATGAGGTCTACTTCGGTACTGCTGACAAATAAAAGGCTTGCTGAAGCCGTCCCTCGGCACCACCGCCCCAGGGCAAATTAAAGAACCGATAGGAACATAAGGGAGTACTATATTAGAATGAATAAGGGATAGCATAACCTTCAGCCTGTCCCGGAGGAAAAGAAAATAAGATTACACCTGCCTCATCCGTTTTAGTTTTTTGAACTATTTGGTTTTTTAATGAGGTTGCTTCAGAATTCGCAGCGAATAAATGACATGTATTGGTTAGAATGCTGGTGCAGTATTGAGAAGATATGATTAGATTAAAAAATGGACACCTATCAATATGCTACGTGGCTTAAATTGGAAAACGACTTCATATAATGACCTATATTATATTATACAATAATCTTGAATTAAGAATAGTGCTATCGGAATAATCTTACCACCTTAGTTGTCAACACCCGATTCCCCTAAGGGATCATTTGTTCACTCCTATTTCGAATGTACACTAAAAATGAAGAAGCCCCTTCAAAACTTGAAGGGGCTTCATTGAGTCTACAGTAAGCACACACGAAGGTCGGCCACCATTTCGGTGCCGACACTCCGGGTAATCCTTTTTCATGTTAAAGCCGGTTCAATCACGGTCCATTCAGTTTTCCGCAATCAGAAGAACAACAGGCCCAGTCCTTCGGCTACACAAGCCGGTCTGTCCTGGCCTTCGATCTCGATGGTGTGGGTAGTCGTCATCAACATTTGATTGGGGCCTTTTTCTTCCAGTGAGGAAATGACCATACGGGATCGTACGCGGGATCCAACCGGAACCGGTGATAGAAACCGCACCTTATTGAGGCCGTAATTGACACTCATCTTGATACCTTCAGGCGCATATTTTGCCTCATAGGAAAATTTGGACAGGAGGCTCAAGGTTAGAAAACCATGGGCAATCGTCTTCCCGAAGGGCCCGTTTTTCGCCTTTTCCTCATCGACATGAATCCACTGCCAGTCCTCAGTAACATCGGCAAAACGGTTGATCCTATCCTGGTCAATGGTTACCCACTCGGTCACGCCGTTCTCCTGTCCCACCATCTCCTTGAAACGCTCTAAAGGAATATATTCTGGCATTTATATCCTCCTTTCTTGTTTCGACGTCTATCCCGCCTGTGTTCCGGACAGCGTCGCCATTATAACACCGGACTTATTTACCTTTGAAATTGGGTTTTCTTTTCTCCAGGAAGGCGGTCAATCCTTCCTTCATGTCCTCAGTAGCAAAGCACTCCGCAAACAATTCTCTTTCAATTTGCAGACCGATTTCCAAATCGGTTTCAATTCCTAAGTCCATTGCGGTCTTGGCAAGGCTCAAGGTAACGCTTGATTTTGCCATCAAGACCCGGGCCATTTTCTTGACCTCGCTCATGAGCTCTTCATGGGGCACCACCCGGTTAACCAGGCCGATTTCATACGCCCGTTTGGCATCAATTGGTTGGCCTGTAAGAACCAGCTCCTTGGCTATTCCCATACCCACCAACCGGGGGAGTCTCTGGGTGCCTCCCCCGCCGGGAATGATACCCAGGTTAATCTCGGGTTGCCCAAAGGAGGCTCTTTCAGATGCGATCCTGATGTCACAGCACATAGCGATCTCACAGCCACCGCCAAAAGCAAAACCGTTTACAGCAGCAATGGTTGGTTTGGGAAAATGAGCAATAGTCTGCTGAGCTCTAAAACCTTGATAGGTCAGTTCGCGGGCCTGCAAAAAAGTATAGGTAGACATCATGGAGATATCAGCCCCAGCAACGAATGCCTTATCTCCGGCTCCAGTGATTACAGCTACCCTGACCTCATCGTCGTACTCCATCATCTCAAAGATCCGCTTCAATTCTGCAAACACCTGATCATTTAGTGCATTTAACACCTGGGGACGGTTGATGGTAACAGTTGCTATACCATCTTCCTTTTCAAACAAGAGCACCTTAAAATCATCGTAACTCACCAGTTTCAACTCCTTCGTCGCTATGCGATACCTGTTTGAATGCGACAAGTATCCGGCCCAATTACTGTATGCGGACCGGCGTATTAATTTAGTTGCCCCAGTAGTATTCCCATTGTTAAATCAGGCGATGTCTCACTCTTTATATGCTTTGAATGACTCATGTCGAAAGGCAGCTGCCGCAGCACCGCCACCAACGCCACCAATATATCGTCTGAGCGCTTGTTTTTCCGTTCCAGATTCATTAGAGGCTAACGATCCCAGCAATAAGAAACAGATACGGGCCACCTGACGGTGGCCCTTTGGCAGTCCAAATACTAAGGCATCATTACCCCACCGTCTACCTGCAGGCACTGACCGGTGATATATGACGATTCATCGCTGGAGAAGAAGAGAATGGCATTAGCTACTTCTTCAACGGAACCCGGTCTCTGCAGAGCATTGGCCCTGGCGGCTACCTCTCTAATCTTCTCGGGAACTGCCAGGAACATGGCGGTTTCAATCGAGCCGGGAGCAATCGCATTCATGGTGACACCCTTGGGACCCAACTCCTTGGCCATTGTCCTGGTGAATCCAACCAACCCGGCTTTAGTTGCAGCATAGTTTGCCTGACCCGGGTTTCCGAAGCGGCTGACCGAAGAGATGTTAACTATCCTGCCATAACCCTTGTCCCTCATGATGGGCACCACTGCCTTGCAGCAGAAGAAAACACCTTTCAGGTTCACGTCAAAAACCTGATCCCACTGTTCTTCCGTCATCTTGTGGAATATGGCGTCCCGGGTAATACCGGCGTTGTTAATCAGAATGTCTACGGTTCCAAAGGCATCAACTGTTTTTTGCACCATGGCATCCACCGATGCTTTGTCGGCAACGTTACATACTACTCCGATCGCAGTCCCACCCATGTCTTTAATTTTCTGTTCAACTTTTTTTACCTCGTCCTCTTTGAGGTCGGCAACAACTACCTTTGCACCTTCCTGGGCAAACTTATAGCATACACCTTCGCCAATTCCGTTAGCCCCCCCGGTGACTATTGCAACTTTGTCTTTCAAACGCATGCTCTACACTCCTTTTCACATAATTTTTGCTACGATTTATGTTTTGCATTTTATTACTTCAAGATTCCCTGGTAAAAAACCTTCTTTTTTATATTAAAAAATTCCAAGGTTGTCGAAGAAACAAGGAAAATGGGTAAAAAAAACAGGGGAACCAGTCCCCTGTTTGTAAATATCTGGATTTATCAGTGTCCTGCTTCGGCTGGGGGCAGCACACCCGCTTTGCGTAACAGGGTGATGCAGGCGATGATAAGTGCGAGAACACCACCGCCACCGAGGAGTGCAACCAGTCCCCATTCCACTGAATTGCCGACTAAAACTTTGGCTGAAAGATCGGCAAGTGCTGCCGGATCAGTTACGCCCTCCATCATTGCAGCTCCAATAGCCTGTTCAATGAGAAGCGGAATCACAGCCAGAGCAATGGTGAAATAGGCGAAAGCGTAGTTGTTACAAACATGCGGCAGTACTTCCCCCAGGGCTGCAATAAGGAAAACAGCTATCCAGACGAGCAGTAGCGTTGCCGCTGGATCGCCAATCGCATTCTGCAGCGGAGTAAGAGCCGTGCACAGCAGGAATGCAAAAACCAGACCGGAAATCGCTCCAATCATGATAGTTGGCAGGTTCTTAACATCCGCCCCCATCAAGAAGAACGAAATCATGATAAAGAATGCGGGCCAGACCATATGGATACCGAACAGCCCCATAACGTAGACGCCCAACACAACACAAGTTGCAATGACTAGTCCCAAAATCACGTGAATCTTAAGACTAATTAATTTTGCCTGATCCAACTTACACCCTCCCCTTCATTTTAAGAGATTTGACATGCCTACAGATAACTCCAGTTATGACCCCCTGCCTTCTAATACTTGACTTACTGAATTGTATTCAACAAGTCTCATATTATGAATCAACGGGATCACAACCAAAAACTTTGTCTGTGGAGCACCCCCCCTTTTGCCATGAAGTATAGCTACTTATTGGATAGGCTCTTTTTATAATAACACAAGTATAGTTGAAATCTTCAAATTTTTTAAAATCCCGGATAGATTTATTGTCGAAAAAAGATTTCAATTAACTGCGGTTTAGCAAAAGAGCCTTCACCAATCAAACCATGGGAATGCAATTGCCATGCCAACATGGATGCGAACACTTCTTTTTCTCGAAGTCCGTCTTATCCGGACGCTATAGCACAATTATGGATTTCATGAACGCCGTATACTTGCAGGTACCTGGATACCGGGCTAGTATACAAGTTGTGCCGACCTGACCCATTGCCACTGTTGTCCCCTTGCTGAGTCTAAATTTTGGCTTCCTTAGGTTGCCAGGTTTTTATGCGAAAAACGTTCACATTATATAAGATACGCCGTAATGAATAAAATACCCTCCCATCCCGAACAAAAAGAATCCACACACAACAAGGACCACCTTATAAACAGCTTCAGTAAAATACTTCCTCCCGCCGGAAACGGCTGCTCCAATCATAAAGTACCAGACCAGATCAGATAAGGCATGCCCGGTGAAAAAGAAAGCAACTCCAATAGTTCCCGATTTCAGTGCAACTGTGGTATAACCCAGTCCCACCGTGGCCCACCATAGAAGCCAATAGGGGTTGGCCAGGCTTATAAGACCTCCGGATAAAACCAACCTGGATTTGAGGAGCCAGTCGTTCTTGCTATTGAGCAACGATTGTTCCGGCTTGACCCCCGCCTCTGAAGTATCCTTATGGGGTGGTAATGAAACCCGACCGGCTATTACACCCCTTATCATTCCCCATCCCATCCATAGCATGAACAGCCCACCAAATACTGCCATCCATTGGGAGGCACCGGTTTTCAATACGTTGACCATTCCCAAGGCCAGAGCAACCACCAGTATCAGTTCCAGAGCGATATGGCCCAGAATTATCAAGGGCGCAGCCACTATCCCGTGGCGTGCGGTTTCACCAATGGTAACAGTCAGTAAGGGCCCCGGCATCATGGCTCCGGACAATCCCACCAAAAATGCAGTTGTAAAAAGACCTGCCAGTTCCAAGTATCATACACCTGCTGTTTGCTTACAGTTTTAATGGCTTATCCATCAGTTACTGTTTACAACCTGTTTAACAGATAGAAGTCCCTTGAACAACCTGGAGACCTCCTCTTCGCCAAGTACCCTGCTAATATGGACTGAAGCATCTTTTGTCAGGTCGATTTCCTTTACAACCGACAGGGGTTTCAGGCGTTTACTGAAAATCACCCTGACCACCGGCAGGATAGGCTTTTCCCTGTTGGTATCTACCACAACTCCTATCTCCCCCGAACTCAGCGCAACTACCGTTCCAATAGGAAATTCAGCCACGTTCACCAGAAACGATTCAAGAATGCCGGGGTCGAATTGACTCCCCGACATGCGCCGCATAAGAGATATAGCCTGGCTGGTGGAGTAAGCCTTACGATAAGGTCTGTCTGCAACTAAAGCGTCAAATACGTCGGCGACCGCTACTATACGTGAATACAGGTGAATTTCTTGCTCTCGCAGACCACGGGGATAACCGTTGCCGTCCCAGCGCTCATGATGCTGATAGGCTATGTGGGCGGAGAGTAACGAAATGTCCTGATTGGCCCGCAGGATTTCAAAGCCACGCTCAGCATGGCGTTTGATCTCAATGAATTCTTCCGTAGTCAGGTCTCCAGGCTTGTTGAGAAGTTCTCTGTCCACCCGGGTTTTGCCAATATCATGTATCAGGGCTCCGGTGGCCAAATCCTTTAACTTGATATGGTCCAGACCCAGGGATATCCCGGTTATTATCGACAGAACACATACCTGAACCGAGTGAGAAAATGTATAGTCGTCAAAATTCCGAATGTCGGCAAAATTGACCAGGATTTCGCGATTGCTCAGCACTTCGTCGATTAGGTTTTTAACCGTCTTTTTGACGCCCTGGAGGTTGATTCGTTTCTTGCTCTCCAGGTTATGAAAAAGCTCCTTAACTGTTCTTACCGATTCCAGACGCGTCTGCTCCGAGATCAAATCCGGCGGTTCTTCGATCTCATCGAACATATCGTCCTTGATAAAAACGGAACCTATTCCATAGTCAATCAAACGTTTAATATAATGGGTGTTCAGGACCATTCCTGCTACCAGCAGGGGTCGACCATCAGTACTGTAGATGGTACGTCCGATTTTCATTCCTGGTTCCAGATACTCAAGACTTACCCTTCGCATATAAACCCTCTCTGACAACCGGGAAATTATCAATGAGATCCCTTATTTCTAAACCTCTGCAGTAATAAATACTCCAATAAACCGATGTTTAGCCCTCTCATTAATTCTTTTTCCCGGAAACAAGCCCTGCCCTGAACTCAGCATCTGTAAATTCTCGGGCTGGAAGGTACCCGGTCAATTGGCACCGGCAGAAGTTTTTTCCGCAAGGTTCATCAGGCGTTTTTCATGTTTCACAATATTGATCAGATTGGCGCTGTTAAGGTCATCTACCACAAACAGCTTGCCTTGGCCAACATCAGCCAATCTCTCCAGAAACCCACGGTTGGCCTCGACACCTATGCAAATAAGCCTTATTTTGTTCTTTGGTACCCGGGCGGCCGCCTCCAGAGCATCCTTCTCGGCGTCAAAACTCCACAGGGGGTAATTGGGTAGACCGTCGGTAATTAGAACCAGGGTCGGGTTATGGGGCCTGGAGGATAAGATTAAATCGACGGCAGTTATGATTCCATCCGCCAGGGGTGTCATGCCCACAGGACGGATGCGGTTCAGGCCGCGAATGAGGTCCTGTTGATTCCGGGTAAACGGGACCACCACCTGGCTCCTCATCTCCTGAAAGGTTACTACCGCCACCTTCTCCTTCCCGGTCAACAGGAGATGTTCCGCCAGGAAGCAAGCTGCTTCCCATTTTTCACCCACCATGCTTCCACTGGCATCGATCAGCAGGCATATATCAACCGGCACATATGAGCGCTTGCGGTATATATAAAGGTCGTCCTTGGAGATCCGGAGACGCCTTTCCTTCCTCATCAGACAGTTTTTCTTCGCCTGGATTACCGTCTCCGGAACTGCCAAATCCCCGCTCCAGAAACCGGAATTCAGTCGGATGGTCTTATTACGGTTGGTATACTGTATGGGGGACATTTTGTGGGGGCTGCTGCCTGATTTCTGGAAGCTACCGGGACGCCCCGGCGACTTTCTAATCTTGCGGCGCATCTCGGCTTCCAGTTCGCATTTATGATTGATCAGGTATTCCCGTACCTCTTTCCCTTCCTTGGTTAGAACAGGCCCCAACCAGCTATCCTTGACCAACCCCAGTTCCTTCAACTCCCGGGTACGTTCCTCAAGCTCTTTCCCCTTGGGTTTCGGGTCGGTTCTTTGGAAAAGCTTGGTGGAAAAACTGTCTACAAAGTCTTCTAAATCTTGCACACTGCCAAATTTTTCAGCCAGCTTCATTAACAGTTGATTCTGGCTCTCCTTCATCAACTGGTAATTGGCATTCTTAAACCTCTTCCAGGGTATGGGGATGCTGGCGCCACCCTCTTGTTTCTCCTTTTGCTTGGCTATGATGTGCGAAATTTTCTTGACCTTGCCCAACTCCAGCCCGGTTTCGATTAAAGCTTCTTCAACCGCTACGGCAATAGGCAGGATGATCCCATACTTATCGCTGCTCAGCTTCGCCAACACCTGCACAAAATTACCACCGCGCTGTCGATCCTCAATGGGCTCGACCCTGCCGGAGATCAGATCCCATACCAGGCCTTTTCCTCCCCGGGTGGATACCTGCAGCTTCATGGCATAGTCCGTCATATGCTCCAACTTCTCGTCCTCGGCTGCGGTGAGTCGGGGTATTTCAATGGTTATATAATCCTCGATAGCGGAGTAGATCTTCCGGGCCACCGCACACGGATCCGGAATGCCGGGTCCGTGGAATACATTAAGGTTAACCACCATCTGCGGATCAATATAATCCAGGAGAACCTGGCCGGCATCCCGGTTGGTAAGAACTTTCACATGCCCCCTGACAACCGCCGCCACCTCGTGGTCCTTGAGACTCACAACACAACTTTCACCAAGTCTTACCCCCTGGCCCCTATCAAGATACAGGCCCAGATAATTGCCGATGGATTTGGCAGTTTCATATGCCTCCAATCTCTCCTCGTGGCTTCTTCCAGTGGTCACAACTCTTCCCTCCACTCAAAAAGTGGCACCAAATTTTGGGATAATTTTCAGGGCCCGTTCCGACCAGTGTGTAAAAAAAGCGGCTCAAGGACAGAAACGGACAGCACAGCCTCCTGCAATTGTAACTATGCCGCGAACAACAAGGGGTTTGTATGTAATATTTACCATATTTTCCTAATTTAGAATAATATAATTATACACTATTATTCGCGGTTGTCGTTTAAAATCCTGCAAGACATCGATTCCATTGTAACCTGATTTATGGCTGCAAAGTCAATATTTTGGTCGAAGGCGTTCTTATCCATGCCAAAAAAGGACATCAGTCCGAAAAAAGACCGCCCAACCAGCGGGCGGCTATTTAAGCATGAATCCTGTAGAAAATGAATCCCACAGGGAAGCTTTTTTCGATTGAACCTGAGGTTTGACTGCTCTCCCGTTTATTATCTTACATAGGGAGTGACAACCCATTTAAGGCAGTTGTCCTTCTTATTGCCGAATACATCATAACCCTTAACGATGTCATTCAATGGAGCCCGATGGGTGATCAGCGGATCGGTATTGATCTTTCCAGCCTGAATCAGGTTAATCAGTTCCGGAATTCGGTTGGCGTTAACCAGACCCATGCTGATCCTTATGTTTTTAATCCACAGGGTGTTCATAGGCAATACCTGCGGCTGCTCGAACACCCCAATTATAGAAACATTACCACCTGGTCTGACCGCTTCCAGGGCCAATTCGTATGTTCCCTTCACGCCTACGGCTTCAATACAGCGGTCAGCACCACGGCCACCGGTCAGGTCCCGGATAGCTTCAGGGACATCAACCTTGGTTGGATTTAATGCCATATCGGCATAACCGTTCTTTAACGCAAAGTCCAACCGTTCCTGTAGCATATCAACGGCGATGATGCGAGCCGGCCCCCATAGCCTGGCAGCAGCCATAGCGCACATCCCTACCGGACCAGAGCCCATAACTGCTATGGTATCACCGGGCTCAATGCATGCCTGTTCGGAACCGAAGTAACCGGTAGATAAGATATCTCCAACAAACAGCACATTTTCCTCGGTCAAGCCCTCGGGAATGCTAAACATGCCCAGGTTAGCATGAGGTACCCGGACATACTCAGCTTGGCAGCCGTCAATCATGTAACCAAATATCCAGCTTCCGGTCGTGCAGTGAGAATAAATTCCCCGCACGCAGTAAAAGCATTCACCACATTGGGTTACACAGGAAACTGCCACCTTGTCTCCCACTTTTGCGTTTCTTACAGCGGGCCCTACTTCAACGACCTCGCCACAGAACTCATGACCGAGAATTCGGGGAGCTTCTACCTCGGGCATTCCGCCATGCCATATGTGAATATCCGTTCCGCATATGGTGGAGGTAGTAACTCTAACAATCGCGTCGTCGGGCTCAATGATTTTGGGAATAGGAACATCCTCCAGACCGATCTTTTCTGGTCCACGGTACACCAATGCTTTCATCGTATCTGCCACTCCAACAACCTCCTAATTTTTTGTGGACTAACCTTAATGAAAACCCGCTTGTACATCACCTCTTTGTTTTGATTTGTGCTCCACCAAAACAAAAAAGCCAATGTTCTTACAAGCACTAAGGGTCATTCGTAAGAACACTGGTCTTTCTTGAAGCCACCGCTCAGGTTTCTTCTCAATCCACCAGGGTTGTATGAAATTGCAATTGGATCACTACTCCGTCAGTTTGCGGTCAAAGATAACAACGTGCATCCAGAAATCGTTCTCCGGTTCCACGTCATAGACTTGATGGATGGCCTTGGCCTGTAATACCTCCTCAAAATAGGGGACATTATCTATCGAATGCTGTTTGGCAACCTGCATCCGTGCTGCCCGGACGACATCCTTTCCTGCAGGGGTTTCAACTATGTATCGTTCCGGGTCGGTAAGGAATCTCTCCCCCCGGATTACGAGCATATCATCCCAAATTACCACCTTGGTGTGATCGACACCTTTCCCCAATTTCGCTTTAAAGTACTGTTCCATATAAATCTTGAGTTCATGCTGCAGCTGTCTGCGTTCCTGTTCACTGAGCTTTTTCCTGTCAATAGCACTTCTAATGGTGTTGGCTTTTTCCATACTGACGGCCACCGCATTTCACTCCTTTCCCACAAACAATAAAAACTAATATTTTGTAATCAGATAATACCCTGACTACAGGAAACATTGGTTCTTCGGAGCCACCCCTGCGGGGTTTCTTCTTATCCACCTTAATATCTGCGTTATGCCTAAAATTATATCAGAGCGTTCTTGCCCTTGCAATAATTTTCACAAGACAGGTATCGTCAATTATCGACCTGTATTTTGGGTTTTTGTTATTGCCCATATACCATATGTTGGCAATGTTGGAGGTCAAGTCCTTTGGTGCAATTCTTTTGTCTTCTATTCACCAGCCACGGCTGCTGCCGCCACCGCCACCTGAGCCTCCGCCACCGCGGAAGCCTCCACCGCTGGAGCCCCCGCCGCCTCTTCCACGTAGAAGCATGCTGAAGAGCATACCGGTTATGAAGCCGCCAAGAAAACGTTGATCCAGCCACAGGAGTATGAAGGCACCAATAACCATCAATGCAACCGCCCACGGGGGCAGTGATTCTCCCGCATCTTCCCGGGTACCGGTTTGGTGCCGGGTGGATGCCGGTTCACCTACCACTATCCCGTATTCCTGCTCTATCTCACTAATAACAGCCTGATAACCCTGGAGTACCCCGCGATCATAATCCCCTTCCCGGAAAGCGGGGATCATGTGCTCATCCTGAATGCGGCCGGTCTTGCCATCCGGCAGAGCTCCTTCCAGCCCATATCCTACCTCGATACGGGACTTCCTCTCTGCAGGCACTACCAGGATTAAAACCCCGTTGTTCTGCTCCTTGTCCCCCAGTCCCCACTCCCGCAGGATTCCCAGGGATACATCTTCCAGGGGTTGGTCTTCCAAGCTATTCAGGGTTACGACTGCCACCTGGGCCCCGGTCTTTTCGGCCAGCCGGCTGCTGATGTCAATAATATAGGACCTGGTTTCAGCCTTTAGGATCCGAGCCTGATCCAGAACGTAGAATTCCGGTGCCGGTTGAGGGATTGCGGCGAAGGCCGTCCCCACTGCTCCCCATAGTATGCAAAGAGCGAGCATGATTGAAAAGACAGTCCGCAACCAGCCTTTTGAGTCTGGTCTATTAAGACTGCGAATTCCATTTATCATATTAATACCTCATCAGTCAAATTCAACTTGAGGAACCTTATGAGCCGAGTCCTCAGCTTCAAAGTAATCACGCTCGGAGAAACCAAACATCCGTGCCCAGATCACTGTGGGAAAGCTTTTTACCCTGGCATTCAAAACCTGCACCGCATCGTTGTAATCCTTGCGCGCCACTGCGATGCGGTTCTCGGTTCCTGCCAGCTCATCCTGCAGATGCCGGAAGTTGGCATCCGCTTTAAGGTTGGGGTAGTTTTCCACTACCACCAAGAGGCGCGACAGGGCACTATCCAATGCCGCGTTGGCCTCGGCCTTGTCAGCTACACTTCCGGAACCCACCAGGCGGCTGCGGGCAGCGGCAATCTCGTTCATAATGTCTTCCTCATGAGCCGCGTAACCTTTTACCGTGGACACCAGGTTGGGAATAAGATCTGCACGTCTCTGCAGGTTGTTTTCTACCTGACTCCATTTACCGTCCACCGTTTCGTTCAATGCTACCAGGCTGTTGTAGCTGCTGCCCATGATTAATGAGAGAATAATGATAATGACCGCTGTAATTATAATCGGCTTTTTCATGAAATCCCTCCTTGAATTACTGGTTGGGCCAGTACAATACAGTAAAAGGCCTATTGTTCCTCTAAACATTTTATTATAGTTCTATTCCCTTGCCCACAGAATTTTAGGTAGGAGGCGCTGCCCGTACCAACCGGTTTCCTTCCGAGCCTGCTCTGCTGGGTTTTCCATCCGGTATACCTTGACCCCTACTTTGATTAATCAAATGAATCTTATTCTTTTCTCCAGGTAAATATAACCCTAGCCCAACATAATTAAAGGAGGTCTTCCATGACTGTTTCCAGCCAGATAAAAGAGGCCCTATCGAACTTAAAGAGCGCCCAGGCCAGCCTGGAGTCGTTTGCCCTGCAAACTCAAAACCAGCAGGCCAAACAGCTCTTTACCAGCGCTGCTCAGCAGGCCAAGAGCATCATCAATACCCTGGAACCTAGAATCCAGGAGATCGAGAGCCAAGAACCCCAATACAAGGGATTTTAAGCACGTCCCTCCGCGGCATTCCGTATTGCGCTCATGTTGGTGCCATGGGGGGGACTGGCTTTCCATATCCCCGCCGTTCGTCCCCCGGCCCCTTCTAAACGACCCGCTCCCGGGGTCCCGTCATCCCGGGTGCCGTTAGGCATGCCTCCCTGATAGCCTCTCTTTCTGAAAGGAGTAAGGACTAATCCTTGATTCTCCCGCAAAATTTGCAGGAATATTACCGGGCTCTGATAAGCACAATAGTTTAGAGAGAAATCACCTGGCAGGGTGAAAGCAATGACCGTAGCCTCGCAGGTTAAACAGACGGTTGCCGGCCTTAAGGGAGCACGGGCAAACCTGGAAAACATGGCTTCTATTGAGAAAACTCCAGCCACCCAGGACCTTCTCCGCTCCAACGCCGAAAAATTGAACCTCATCATCAACCGGATGGAGCAGCGCGTTGGTGAGCTGGAGCGGCAGGAGCCTCAGTACAAGGGCCTCTAAGCTTAAAAGGTGATGCATCTATGCCGGAATGGTTGATGATAACGGCTCGGGTAGCCGGGGTTTTTGCCCTGGTGCTGTTATTAACCCGTCTCCTGGGCAAACGACCCGTTGCCCGTCTTACCCTTTTTGATCTTACGACGGTTATTGTAATCGGCTTTATTGCCGGAGCGCTGTCACTTGACCTTATACCGAATCCGGTCAATGGTCTGATCTCCCTGGGAATCTGGATCCTTTTTCCGGCTCTAATCTATGCACTGTCCCTGAAGTTTAAAGCAGTTCGGGACCTGTACCAGGGAAAGGAAACCGTAATAGTCAATCACGGCCGGGTTTTGGATGATAAACTGCTTGCAGCCGGACTAACTCCCGAGGACTTCCTGGGACTACTCCGCCGGAAAAACGTGTTCAACTTCGCCGATGTAGAGTTTGCCGTACTCGAACCGACCGGTGAGCTTAACGTTTTGCCCAAGAAAGAACAGCAGAGCCTAACCCCAAAAAACATGGGGATCAAGGTTGCTGAGGAGAGCGTGCCGCAAACAGTGATCCTGGACGGCAACATAATGGACGAAGCTCTCACTGCTATGGGCGTTAACCGCAACTGGTTGTTGACCGAGATCGATAAGGCGGGAGTATCGGTAGAAAACATCTTTATCGCCCAGGTTGATTCAACCGGACAGCTTTACCTGGACCTTTTCGATGACTCGTTGTCAACCCCGCAGCCTACAATCAGGGAGATGACTCTGGCCACCCTTAAGAAATGTCAGGCCGACTGCGAACTGTTTGCCCTAGGAACCAGGGAACCGGAGGCTAAAACCATGTACCGGGAAACAGCTACGGGTCTGAATGATATCATTGGAGAGCTGGAGCCGCTGCTGGGAAGGTAAGCGATCTACAGCAGGAACAGTAAAGGAGGCCTCAAGAGTGTCGGAAAAAGCCAAGAAACAGCTGTCTCCTACACAGAAGGAATACCAGGATTTTGCCCGGGCCCGGGAACCCAAACGCTCGGTATTTTTCAACTGTATTAAAGCTTTTTTCGTCGGTGGAGGCATATGCCTCCTGGGGCAGTTCGTTCAGGACTTTTTTATCTGGAATTTTGATTTTACAGAAAAGACAGCGGGCAATCCCACAGTGGCGATAATGATCCTCCTGTCCGTTATCCTGACCAGCATCGGCGTCTATGATCATATCGGGCAGTGGGCCGGTGCGGGAACTGCAGTTCCGGTAACCGGTTTTGCCAACTCCATTGCATCGGCGGCTATAGAACACCGCACCGAGGGGTATGTTCTGGGGGTGGGGAGCAATATGTTTAAGCTGGCGGGTTCGGTTATAGTTTTCGGGGTTTTTGCCGCGTTTGCCGTGGCCCTGATCAAGACTACTCTTTCCATGCTAGGAGGGGGTTAGGTTGCTGCGGGGATACCAGACCTGGGTCTTTACAAATCGCCCGGTAATTGCGTCCACCGGGACTGTGGCCGGGCCTTTTGAGGCCCAGGGACCTCTGGCGCGGGACTTTGACCTCCTGCATGGAGACCTGTGGCTGGGCCAGGACAGTTATGAAAAGGCAGAGAGAAAAATGCTGGAGGAGGCGTGTGAGCAGGTTATCTCCAAGGCGGGCATTCAGAAGGAGGATGTTCAGTTTTTTCTGTGCGGCGACCTTATCAACCAGATAACCCCCAGCAGCTTTGCCGCCCGTACTCTTGCGGTTCCTTTCCTGGGCGTTTTCGGGGCCTGTTCAACCAGCATGGAATCGCTCGCTCTGGGCTCCCTCATTGTTAACAGCGGCGGCGCCCAGCGGGTGATATGCGCTGCTGTTAGCCACAATGCCACCGTGGAAAAGCAGTTCCGTTACCCCACCGAATACGGGGGGCAAAAACCCCCCACGGCGCAATGGACCGTTACCGGTGCCGGCGCAGCTTTATTGTGCAACCAGGGTCATGGACCCCGGACTACAGCCGCGACTATTGGCCGGGTTATAGACATGGGAATCTCCGACCCTTTTAACATGGGCAGCGCCATGGCACCAGCGGCAGTAGACACCATAACCGCACATTTGCGGGATCTGAATATTGATGCCGATTACTATGACCTGATCGCTACCGGGGACCTGGGCAGAATCGGGCACGGAATTGCCAGGGACCTGCTTAAAAAACACGGGATAAGAATACCGGATGATCGTTTCACCGACTGCGGGATCCTGATTTACAGCGAGCAGCAGCCGGTAATGGCGGGAGGGAGCGGCTGCGGATGCTCAGCCATTGTGACCTACGGTCATCTCATTAACCGCATGAAGAAGGGCGCCCTCCAGCGGATACTGGTGGTCGCCACCGGTGCGCTGCTTTCTCCGCTGTCCTACCAGCAGAAGGATTCGATTCCGTGCATTGCTCATGCGGTAGCCATTGAAACCGACCATTAGGAGTGATGGTTTTTGGAGATATATTTCTGGGCATTCGCGGTTGGCGGTTTGATCTGCGTCATTGGCCAGATATTGCTGGATGTAGCCCGGCTTACCCCGTCTCATGTAATGAGCATCCTGGTGGTTTCCGGAGCAGTCCTGGGAGGTCTGGGCCTATACCAACCGCTGATTGATTTTGCCGGTGCCGGGGCCACCGTTCCCATAACCAGTTTTGGCAACTCCCTTTTGGAAGGAGCACTGGTGGAAGCCGAACGCACCGGATTGGTTGGTATACTCACCGGGATATTCGAAGTAACCAGCGCCGGTATCTCCTCGGCCATCATCTTTGGTTTTATAGCTTCCCTGCTGTTCAAATCGAAAGGTTAAGAGGTTGCTCATGAAGAAAATCAAGTTATTGATAGCATTAGTATCGATAATTATGGCGGCCAACGGTTGCGGACACTCGTCTCCCCCAATAAAGCCCCGCCCCGCGCATATGCCGCAGCCCGGTCAGCAGATAACTATTGATCTCCGGCGGGCCGAGGAGGTCAAAAACCTGATCAGAGAAGCCGGGGAGGTGGAAGATAGCAGCGCGGTAGTGGTGAATCAGGATATTGCCGCCGCCATTAAAGTCAGCGGCTTCAATCGGCTGCGGCTGGAATCGATCCGAAACCAAGCCAGAGAGAGGATTAAACAGGCCCACCCCGGATTCCATGTGTACCTCACCAGTGACAAAAAACTGTTTGCGCAGCTCCAGCAACTGGAGCAGGACATACGGGAATCAAACCTGTCACCACCGGAAGCCAGGGCCAAGGCAAACAAGGTTATCAGTGATATGTGACGGCGGGATATTCCCCTGTCTGCATCCAGTCTTAAAGTGGTTGCTCCCGTCTGGTGACGAACCGCGGCCTTTTAACCGGGTGGCTGTCGCGCCAAAGTTTTTTGTGATGCTCAAGATTTCCGGTATTCCAAGACCAGTTCCGGACGTTCCTTGAAGAATTGCACCAGCCGGGCGATTTCTTTCAGGGTTTGCGGGTTCAGTGTATGTTCAATCATCTCCGTCTGCTCCAGTAACCCCTCTGTAACCCCCAGAAGCTGCAAGAAGTCCTCTACCACCTGGTGCCGGTACAGCAGCTCTTTCCCCAATTCTTTCCCTTTCGGGGTAAGTATTATGTAACCGTATTTTTCGTACGCGACCATCCCCTGCTCGGCAAGTTTCTGGATCATCTTGCTGACCGACGGCGGCTGAACGTTGAGAGCGGAAGCCAGTTCGTTCACTCTGGTAAACCCATGATTCCCGGATAGCCGATACACCATCTCCAGGTAGTCTTCCATGGATGCAGTCAGGTCATCATCGTCTCGTTTCATCAGTTCGCGGAAGGTAAAAAATTCCTCTTCTTCCTTCACCAAACTCACCGCCTTCCGCTGTTTATAAAAGTATATGCCATTAAAACTAAAAAGTATGGCTGTCTATTGCTTCGCCCTCCGAGCACGCCGGCCCCACCTTCCGGTCAGGTTGCTCCCCAATTTGTATGGGTTTCCTCAAAAAAAATACCGGCCGGTAGCTAAACAGCACCGGCCGGCCCTGAAGTTTATATCCTGGACCCGGGAGTCCTTAAACTTCACTCCGTTTTTTGTTCTCCCTGCTCCTTCATTTTGGCGATTTCCTCATCGCGGAGCAGCCTGCGCAGGGCCTTGCCCACCGCGGTGCGCGGGAGTTCCTCCCTGAATTCTATATACCGGGGCACCTTGTAAGCAGCTAAATGCTCCCGACAGAAGTTCCGGAGTTCTTCTTCGGTAGCGGTTTGACCTGCCGCCAACTGGACAAAGGATTTGATAGTCTCCCCGCGGTATTCGTCGGGGATACCTACGGTTATTACGTCTTTGACCTTGGGATGCTTGAACAGGACTTCATCTATATCACGCGGGTAGATGTTGAAACCACCGGCGATTATCATATCCTTGGTGCGGTCAACGATGAACACATAACCGTCCTCGTCCTGGTAGGCCACATCCCCCGTTCTAAGCCAGCCATCACGCATCTGGTTGGCGGTTTCCTCAGGGTTGTTCCAGTATTCCTTCATAACTGTCGGACCCTTAATCCAGATCTCGCCCCGTTCGCCCTGCTTCACGTCCTCCAGGGTATCCGGGTCGACTATGCGGATATCGTTGTCGGGATAAGGAACCCCGATACTAAGAGGTTTCTTAACCCCCATAACCGGGTTGGAGATGCCCAGGGAAGTAGTTTCACTCATCCCCCACCCTTCACTGAAGTAAACATTAAGGTCCTTGGCCTTCTCAATAAGTTCCAGGGGAGCAGGCGCCGCTCCATTATTGACAAAACCGAACTTCTTTCCCAGATCCATGGCCTGGGCCCGGGGATGATTCAGGAATGCGGTCAGCATGGTAGGAACCGCCGGCCAGAAGGTTATTTCCGGAACTGCTTCAATAGTAGATATCACTTCCTCGATCTCAAACCGGGGAAGCAGTACCATGGTAGCAGCCGCGTGCAGCCCGTACATCAGGCAGCAGATCTCACCGTACACATGGAACAGCGGCAGAACCGTAAAAACCCGACGTCTCTCTATCTGAACACTATCGAGTATAGAGGCTCCTGCCATCACCACCTGGAAGGTAGCGGCTACTAGGTTGCCTTGAGTTAGAGTTGCTCCCTTGGGAGTGCCGGTAGTTCCTCCGGTGAATTGGATCAAAGCCGGATCATCCTTTTTAAGATCGGGACGGGGTGGTATCTTGTTGGCGCAACTGTCCAGAAATTCGGAGAAATGGTGCCAGTTCTCCGGCAGACCAAGGCTCTCTTTAGTGCTGACCCCGGCGCCGTTGACGAAATCGGTGATCTTGGTGACCATTACTATCTTTATGCTGGGACATTCCTGAGTCAGCTTCTGCACCATTGGCATCAAGGCATCGAAAGTGATGATAGCCTTCGGCTCGGTTATGTCAATGCAGTGCTTAAGTTCCCCGTAAGTGTGCTGGGGGTTCAGGTTGACAACGATGGCACCTGCATTGAGCGCCGAACAAAACGTAAGCACGAATTGAGGGCAGTTCGGCAGCAGTATGCCGACCCGGTCACCTATTTCTACGCCTAAATCGATAAGACCGTTCGCGAAGCGAACCACCATAAGGTACATTTCCCAGAAAGTAATCTCGGTTCCGTAAAAATACGTGCAGGCCTTATCCGGATGAACATTGGCCGTATCTCTCAATATCTGGTAGGCGGGAATATTGGGATAGTTTATCGTCCAGGGGAATTTATAATCCAAGTGGCGTAGCCAGGGCCTTTTCTCCAACAGACTTAACATTGACAGACCTCCATTCGCTTTCTGATTCGTTTTCCTCCCTGCATCAACAGGGGTCACGACAGCATTCCCCATACCTGGAGCCAGGTTCCCGGTTCATCGCCACAGCTATGGCTGCCGTATCTCCGAGGATTCGGCCAAATCCTTACTGTTTTGAACCTGTGCCTGTACCCCCAGGCCATAGAGCATATGACAACAAATCACTATGCTGTGCGGTTTTCTCCCCCCTTCATAATGGCCCACTGCACGGTCGATTTCTCTATCTATTTCCTGGGCGTTATGATGCAAACTAG
>LFRU01000086.1 GCA_001512495.1 Syntrophothermus sp. DTU052
AACCACCATATATATGGTCTCCCAGGTAGCCACCGCCAGGGCTTCCGGAACCCAGTTGTTGGCTTCCCAAAACGATATTAGTGATTCCTGGGAAACAAAGCCTATCAGCGTCTCAATCATTGCGCAGCACCTCGATTTCCAGACCGCGATTGCGCAGGTAGGTCAGACCGCTGTCGATCATATCCGGGCTCCCTATCAATTCCAGGGCCAGATTGCCAAACGGCGTATCCTTGACCCGATCAATATTGCCGTACAGTATGTTGGCCTCTATATCATACTGCCTTATCATGGACGAAATAATCGGCTCTCCGGCTGAAGCACCGATAAACGAGACCCTGACCAGTCTGGCAGTCATGCCGCCGGAGTCGCCGTTGGGCCGATGCAGGAGTTCCTCCGGGATCTCGCGATTAATGACCGTACCGATAAAGCTGCGTGCGGTCGGGGTCTGCGGGTTGGAAAACACATCCAGTACATCCCCGATCTCCACTATCCTGGAATTGTCGATGACAGCCACCCTGTCGCAGACCTCTTTGATAACATTCATGTCATGGGTTATCAGAAGGATAGTCAGACCCAGCCGTCGGTTAATATCCCGCAGCAGTTCCAGGATGGACCTGGTTGTCTGGGGATCCAGGGCCGAAGTCGCCTCATCGGACAACAGGAGACTGGGGCGGTTCGCCAGGGCCCGGGCAATCCCCACCCTCTGCTTCTGGCCGCCACTCAGTTGGGCCGGGTAAACATCGGCCTTGTCGCTCAGGCCCACCATGTCCAGCAGCGACTGCACCCGCTGCCGGGCCTCGTTTTTCGGCACCCGCGCAATCTCCAGGGGAAACATGATGTTGTTAAAAACGGTTCTGGAAGAAAGCAGATTGAAGTGTTGGAAGATCATGCCGATCCTCTGCCGGGCGACCCGCAATTCCTGCTGGTCAAGCGCAGTTATCTCCTGCCCATCCACAAATATGGTGCCCTGGGTCGGCCGCTCCAGCATGTTAACGCAGCGGACCAGGGTGCTCTTTCCGGCCCCGCTCAGCCCGATGATCCCGAAGATTTCACCTTTTCCCACCGTCAGGCTGACATCGTCCAAGGCGACGATCTGCTGATCAGCAGCTGTGTATATCTTGGTAAGATTCCGTATTTCTATCAATTTCTTCACCCCGGTACTGCAAACAAAAACCCCTTTGTCCAACACAAAGAGGCAAGATTTGCGTCTCGCTCTTATCTGCCAGAACAAACTCTGCAGGAATTAGCACCGCTACTGCCCAGCGCAGCCGGTTGCCGGGTTTCATTGGGCCAGTCCCTCAACCGCTCTTGATAAGAGTTCATTAAATTATCATTTCAATGTTATCACAGCGTGGAACATGCCGTCAATGAATAATCCAAGAGCAAACGTAGAACGACCAGAGTTTCGTTCACAGCACTTTATTCGGTTAAAAAGGGCATTGAAAAGGGTGGGTATCCAACGAGTGGGCTCAACGTCCGGAAGATGAGTTGACATTATCGGGTTCCCGGCCGTGCAGCCACATGGCCACCTTATCGAAATCCTCTTCATTCCACTGCCTGATCTTGGCAATTTCCCTGATACTCGGTCTTTCCGGACCATCGAAGTAGAATGAGTTCACAACCTGGGTTTCCGGATAAACCTCGAGAATCCCCCAACCATCGTAACAGGGATTTCCAGTAAAATCCCTTACCTCTTCGGGAGTCAAAAGATATTGATAGACTACCTGATCATCTTCATAGAACTTTTCCAGTTCCATCTTGAAATCTCCCCTCAGTCATTACTGTTTCCTTTTTTGATAACCAGCATTGAGTCGAGCCTTAACTCTATAAGTAGCATTGCGGTATTTTCCTGACCACGTAAAGCTTTAACTTCTATAAAACTATCACTGGTTTATTGCAGATTCAACCTTTTCCCGCCCGATTACGTAAAAATCGGCGGCTCGAAATGTACGGCAGCAGCCAGAGAAAGTGCCGGTTCTATTGATGAAATGACGAATGCGGCCGGTCAGGCTGCTGAATATTGCCGCTCTCAGCTCGAGGAAGTAAAAAATAGCGCCGCTCTGCTAAAGACCCTGACTGATCAGATACAACAAATATCTGCCTACTCGCAAGATATGAAGGACGCCTCCTTGGAGGCCACCCGGGTATGCAGTAATGGCGCAGAGGCGGTTGACGAACTCAAAGCCCATAACCGCAACAGTACAGACGTTGCAGCGTTCATAGCCAATGATATCGTCACTCTTAAATCCAGTTCCCAGGATATTGGGGCGATTATAGACGTAATAACTTCGATAGCTGCTCAGACCAACCTCCTGGCACTCAATGCGGCTATTGAAGCGGCAAGAGCCGGAGATGCAGGCCGTGGGTTCGGGGTCGTAGCTGAGGAAGTTCGCCAGCTCGCGGACCAGTCATCCAACGCTGCGCGGGATATTGCGCGCCTGATTACGGGGATTCAGCAACAGGTAGAGCAGGCAAATTCAGCTATTCTGGAGTTGCAGAACAACTTCCAGGCCCAGACAGATGCCGTCCAAAAAACCGGAGATGCCTTCGCTATGATTGCAGACTCAGTTAATGACATCGTCAAGCAGATTGAACAGGTTAACAGTTCTATACTGAGGCTTGAAGAAGGGAACATGATCATCAACGACAGCTTCCGGAGTCTGGCAGCATCCTCAGAAGCCACCACCGCAACAACAACCAATATCTCGCTGGCGGCGGAAGAACAGAGTGCCAGCACCCAGCAGATCGTCGCCTCAATTTCCGAGCTTCACGATCTGGCCACAGAGCTGTATGAATCGGTAAGACTGTTTAAAACTTGAACTAAAAATTCTGGTATATGAACGTCTGGTAATCCCCGGTCGAGAAAAGTACAATCGCTATGATTACCAGGGCCCAGAATACGGCTTTGGTAAAATCGATCATCCATGCCTTCATAATCATCACCTCCGCATGCCTGCACGACGCACCAGACCGTGTTAAAACGAAAATCTTGCACATAAATACTTGCTCTTTAAACGCAGAATCACATATTCACCGGCTTGCGAGCAAGCGACGTTGTGACGAGCCGTTACATCCCCCAACGAAGTTTTTCTGAGTCTAGGGCGGGACTATTTCGCCACGGATGGCGAAATACCGACATCCGCGGCATGGAGGCCGCGTATGTCGGTTGTCCCGCCCAAAGAAAAACGAGTTGTGGGGATGTAGACGAGGAACTCTGGAGCGAGCCGCAAGACGGTGAATATGCTTAGCACGTATAACAATACGCAAGAGATTTTGTTTTAACACGGTCTACCGATCCTCCAAATCCCATCAGCTGAACATCCTGGTCAGGACATAGATACTCTGTCCGGTATCGCAGGCAAAGAAGATCCAGCCGATATTGACGAAATTAAAGGTAAGCAGAATGCTTAGCACGTTTGCAGTCCTTGACTCCAGGAAATTGCTTCGCTGCGACAGTACCGGCAGCAGGCACCTGCGGTACAGTCGCCAGGCGATCAGCCCCAGCGCATGATACAGTCCCCATAATACAAAATGCCAGCCCGCTCCATGCCATAGTCCGGTTATTGCCATTACTAGCAGGGTATTTCGGATGGTTAGCCCTAACGTGCCGCGGCTGCCTCCGAGAGGGATGAATACATAATCGCGGAACCAGCCGGTAAGCGACATATGCCAGCGCTTCCAGAAATCCGAAACATTGCGGGCCAGGTAAGGCCAGTTGAAATTCTCCATGATCCGGTATCCGAACAGGCGGGCGATCCCTATGGCCAGGTCCGAGTACCCGGAAAAGTCGAAATAAAGCTGGAAGGTAAAAGCGAAACTTGCCAGCCAGTATTGCCCTGCTGTCAAATCCGGTTGGTACAGGAGTACCGCGGTGGCGGCCAGAGAATCGGCCAGGACCAGCTTTTTAAAAAGACCTGATATTATGCGGGGGAGTCCGGCGTACACATCCTCGGTGTTAAAACCCCGCCAGCGATGTTGAACAGCAAGGCTGCTCTGCCCATTTTGGAGGCTGTCCGGTGCGGTTGCTGCCCCCATCGTTCGTTCCGGTTCCCTGGCGGTGTCTCGCAGTGCAGTCGTCTGCGTCAGAAAGGGTTGAAACCTCTCAATCGGCCCGGAAACCAGGATCGGGAAGAAAAAGATGTAGTTCAAGAAATCGACCAGACGGTGCCGGGGGACGTTTCCCCTCCCGATGTCCACCAGGTAATGTATCATTTTAAAGGTAAAATAGGAGATCCCCAGAGGAACCAGTATTTCCGGTACCGAGAGCTTGGATGCCATCAGCGGTTGCAGGAGCAGGTTGAGGGTCTCAGCCATGAAGGCCGAGTACTTGAAATAACCGAGGATGCCAACCAGGATCACCACCATGCCGGTGAGCAGCCGCTTCCTTCCGGGTTGCCCTCGGCTGATAACCACTCCTGCTGAATAGACCACTGCCGCCAGAATTAGCAAAAACAGCATGTCCCGCGGGTAATAGTAAGCAAAGTATGCAAAACTGGCGAGTGCCAGAAAGAGCGAGCGAAGCCTTACCGGCACCACCAGCCAGTACAACAGCCAGCATGTGATGACAAAAGCCATGAATACCCAGGTGTTAAGCACTTATTAATCCCCCACTCTTATCAGTCCTGACTGCACCAAGTTCCAAGCCAGATTCCTGGCCAACAGTTGGTTGCCCTCCGCTGTCAGGTGAACCGAGTCCGTAAAGTAACGATCTTCAATCGCATAGGTATAATCAAAAACGGCAATCCCCGATTGCCGGGCTGCCAAAGCCAGCTTCTCCTGCTGCTCCGCCAGCAGTTTCTCGTCAAGCAGATCATACATTTCATACAATGTCCGGTTGCGCGGAACCATAAAAAAGGCGGCCTTAATCTGATGCTCTTCCAAAGCTTCAATCAGCTCAAGATAGCTCAGCCAGTGCTGGTTGGAGTCATCGAGGTCGCAGGCTCCGATTTTTCCCTTGGTCTCTTTCAATACACTGAAGTCCTTCTCATACCAGGGTTTATATAGCTCCTCCGGGCTGGTCAGACGGTCGGCAGCCTCTTCTTTTCTCATCTTTGGAGCCAGTTTTTCTCTCAAAGGTTCACCAAACCACAGGTAGTTCAGCAGTATCCGGTAACGATACAATGCCCAGTGATCAGCCACCAGGTTCGTGAGGCGCTGCTCAAGGCCGGGTTCTTCTTTGGAATCGGCAGTCGGTGCAGCCCGAGGGTCATTTGCTTTGCTCAGTTCGGCCAGCCGGGGGTGTTCCTCGACAGTCTTGGAGCCGAACCAGCCGATATTCACATCATATATAACCAGATCGGGCCGGATATCTATGATATACCGCAGGATGTTGAGGGTGTCGGCAGGAGTGCATCCCGGCAGGCTGAAGCAGTGAACCGTCAGCTCCCGTTCCGGCAGCAGTGTCTGCAAATGATGAGCAACATACGAAGGGATGGTCTGGTCCTCGTCGGGTACTCCCCCGCCATGTACTATCGAATCACCCAAAAATACCACTGTGAAACCGTCGGCTCGCGCCAGTTCCTGCTTCCACAGGGCCAGAGTATTAGGGTCGTCAGCCGGAAGCCTTCTTATCAACGGCCCCCGGTCTACATCGGCAGACACCTGAACCTTGGCGGTTTCGGCATTCATATACCATGGGATGATTAAACGGGTCAAAGCCAGGTCGAAGCCGACCAAAAGTAAAATGGTCAGTACTATCACCCTCAGGTTGATCTTCAGCCATTTGTCGATAAACCCGTTCATCACACCCAACCCCCTTTCCCGTTGGATGCTTATACGAAGCAGTTAACCTCACCTGTTAGCAGCTCCATTTATACATCAGTGCCGTCAACCGTATTAATTGAAATATTAACATAGATTGTATACGATCATTGATTTGGTTACCTTACCCTGCCAGAATGCATATGTTGGAAATGAATCCTAAAAAATGCGGAGGGATCTTATGATTAAGCCTTACGATCGGGCCAAGGCGGTAGCGTATGCCCATGAGTGGGCCTATGGCCGCAACCCCCGTTACTATGACTTCTCAAACATCGGTGGAGACTGCACCAACTTCGCCTCTCAGTGCCTCTACGCCGGCAGCGGGGTCATGAATTACTCCCCCACCAACGGGTGGTATTACATCAATTTGAATTCGCGCTCCCCGTCCTGGACGGACGTGGATTTCCTGCATCGGTTCCTGGTAACCAACAAATTCCAGGGGCCCTTTGGCCAGGAAACCGGGGTGGAATCAATGGAACCCGGCGACATAATCCAGCTTTCCTTTGTGGGAAATAACGATTTCAACCATTCACCGGTAGTAGTCGCCACCGGATCACCTCCCCGGATCGATAACATTCTGGTGGCCGCCCACTCAGCGGATCACGACAATTACCCCCTAACCAGGTTCAGATGGCAGCAGATCCGGTTCATACATATTCTGGGGGTCTACGTTTAGAGGAATTATAACAAGATGCGAAGAGGTGGGTAAGAAAAACCCACCTCTTCGCACTGCAATTCTTCTGTTTCAAATCTGCTCTGGTGGCTGTGCCGTCAGCCAGATACTGATATCATTTACCCTTGGTGAGGACCATAGTCCACTCACCATCGGCCTCATTTCTGATTTCAACCTCAAAGCCTTGAGATTTGGCCAACCTGGTTACATTCTGCTTGGCCGTACCTCCGGACCC
>LFRU01000072.1:0-52509 GCA_001512495.1 Syntrophothermus sp. DTU052
GATTCCGGTACCACTATAATGGTACCCGCCGACTTAAAATACAAGACCCGACTGCAGCTGGCCAGTGCCGGATTACCGCAGGGAGCCGTGGGTTTCGAGATATTCAATCAAACAACGTTCGGCGAGACTGAGACTGACAAGAGGGTCAAGTACCAGGTAGCACTGCAGGGGGAATTGACAAAAACCATTCAAAGTATGGACAAGGTTGAGGTCGCCAAGGTCAACCTGGTGATACCACAAAAGACTCTGTATTCCGAACAGCAGCAGGAGGCCACGGCTTCGGTTCTTATCAAGCTTAAACCACATACCAGCATGGAGAACCGCGAGATACAGGGGATCGTTCACTTAGTGACCAACAGTGTCGAAGGCCTGAAGCCGGAAAACGTAACGGTAGTTGACACCAAAGGCAATATACTATCATCCGGGCTGTCTGAGGAATCAGATTTCAAAACCAGCACCGTTGAACTTACACAAGCCCAACTGGGTTTACAACGCCAGTATGAAAGAGAACTGCAGAATTCGGTGCAGTCGATGCTGGAACACGTGCTCGGTCCCGGCAAAGCAGTGGTCCGGGTAAGTGCGGAGCTCAACTTTGATGAAAAGGAAAGCCGCATGGAGATCTACTCTCCGCTGCAGGATAAAAAGACTCCGGATAGATTTGTGCGCAGTGAGAGCCGTTTAGAAGAATTTTCAGAGTCTGCCGGGCAGACTGCGGCTGCTTCTCCCGGTACTGATACCAACATACCTACGTATCAGCAGGTGGAGCCAACCACTGAGAGTTCAACCTTAGAGAAGACCGAACGGATAACAAACTGGGAAATTGATAAGGAAGAGATATTACAGAGATTTGCCCCCGGTTCAGTAAAAAGGCTTACGGTCGCCGTTGTTGTAGACCAGGAGTTGGATGCTTATCAAGAGGACCAACTCCAGCGAATGGTAGAAACCGCCGTGGGCATAGACAGAGACAGTCCTGATCAATCCAGCCGTACCGTTTCCGTAACCGGCATGAGATTCAGCCAAATTCAGGAGACGCCTGCGGAGAAAACCATATGGCAGGCATTGCCCTGGTACGTATGGATTCTGCTGGCCGTCCTGGCGCTGGTCATTGTAATACTACTGCTGCGGTTGATATCCCGGAGAAAGCCCGATGAAGAAGAACTGCAATTTGAAGCAGTAGCCGATGAAGAGCTCAAACTTAGAGACCTGTTGGATAAGGATCTTTCCCCGGAGGAGAAAGAAAAGAAGATGATTCGCGAAGAAATTGAAAAACTTGTGGATACAAGTCCTGAAGATGCAGCCAATCTCATCAGAACCTGGCTCTGGGAGGAAGGGGTGTGATGATGGCTACCAGAAAGGCAGTAAACGGAAGACAGAAGGCCGCTCATCTTCTGATATCCCTAGGGCCTGAAAAATCAGCGAAAATTTTTAAGCACCTGAAAGAGGATGAACTGGAGCAGATAACCCTGGAAATTGCCAACGTTCGTAAGACCACCTCGGAACAACTGGATGAGATTATGCGAGATTTTTACGAACTCTGCCTGGCCAATCGGTATATACAGCAGGGCGGCATTTCTTATGCCCAGGAGGTACTGGAAAAGGCATTGGGTCATGAGAAGGCCATGAGTATAATAAGCCGTATTTCATCTTCACTACAGGTAAGACCTTTCGATTTCGTTCACAAGACGGAACCAACCCAGGTTTTAAGCTTTATTCAAGGGGAACATCCCCAGACCATAGCTTTAATTTTAGCCTATCTTGATTCTGCCAAATCAGCCATCATCCTTTCGGCTCTGCCACCGGATCGACAGGTGGATGTAGCGAAAAGGATTGCCTTGATGAACAATACCTCTCCTGAAGTCATCAAGGAGGTTGAAAGGGTTTTGGAGAGAAAGCTGTCATCCGTTGTTCCCCAGGAGGTCAGCAGTGCCGGGGGAGTTAAATCCGTGGTCAATATCCTTAACCGGGTGGACCGGGGAACGGAAAAGACGATACTTGAAGCGCTGGAGATACAGGATCCAGAATTGGCAGAAGAGATTAAGAAGTTGATGTTCGTCTTTGAAGACTTGGTTACTCTGGATGACCGTTCCGTACAAAGGATCCTTCGCGATGTGGAAAACCAGGATCTGGTGCTGGCTTTGAAAGGTGCCAGCCAGGAGGTGGCCAACAAGATTTTCAACAATATGTCCAAACGAGCCTCGGATATGCTGCGGGAGGATATTCAGTTTTTGGGACCGGTCAGGCTGCGTGATGTTGAGGAATCACAGCAGCGAATTGTTAACGTGATACGAAGACTGGAAGACAGCGGCGAGATTGTCATAGCTCGTGGCGGAGGGGATGAGATAATTGTCTAAAATCATCAAACCCCATGAGATTATCCTTGAGGAACCGATTTATCTTGAGATACCTGAAATGGATATAAGGGTTGAAGAACCTCCCCCGGAGATAGATTCTGTCGATGTCGAGGTTGATGCCAGGGAGGAAGCCGAAAGGATAGTTAAAGAAACCGAGGAGATGGTTGTCGAAATCCTCGAAAAGGCTGGTATGGAGGCCAAGAATGTAATTGGAGAAGCTGAGGAAGAGGCCCGGGAGATCCGATTGGCAGCAGAAAATGATGCCGCCCTGCTGCGGAAACAGGCTGAAGAAGAAGGTTACAAAAGTGGATGGGAGCAGGCTATGGAGGAAGCGCAGCAGAGAATCGAGCAGGCCAAGCAGCAGAGTGAAGACCTCCTTGAACAGGCTCGGCAGGAGAGACTCAGCATCTTGAGTTCATGTGAAAGCATTATCGTAAGGATGGCTCTGGACATTGCTGAAAAAATTGTAGAAAAGGAACTTACTGCAAATTCCGATACAATTACTAAGCTTGTTCACAACATTATTGACTGCATGAACACCGCCGAAACATACAAGATCCTGGTGAACCCTGATGATTATGTGAACCTGGCAGCAGAAATTGCAGAGCGGAAACTAAACCCGACCGGGGACGACAAAATGGAATTGGTGGCGGATAGTAGTATTACCCGGGGCGGTTGTGTGGTGGAGACCGATCTGGGTTCAGTTGATGCCAGGTTGGAAACCAGGATCGCTTCCGTGCGGGAGGCCTTGATGGATGTGGTTGAGACATGAGCAAAGCCCCTGCAGTTTTGATTGACTTGGAAAAATACCAGAAGGCAATACAGAGGACCTCGACCTGGAAGCAAAAGGGGCGTATTTCTCAAGTTGTCGGGTTAACTATTGAAGCCATTGGGCCCCGCGCCAGTCTGGGCGAACTCTGTTATATAAGACCAGGTTCTGCTGGTGATTTCGAACTGTTGGCTGAAGTGGTTGGATTTAGAGGCAACACCACCCTGCTGATGCCCCTGGGAGATATGGAAGGGATCAGCCCCGGGTGTGAAATAACCGCTACCGGCAGAAGATTGAGCGTTCCCGTTGGGGTGGGACTGGTAGGAAGGGTCCTTAACGGCTTGGGACAACCCATAGACAACAAGGGATGGCTCCAGACCGATTCTGAGTACCCGGTTATGAACCCTCCCCCGAATCCTCTGGATCGGGCCCGAATAACCGAGGTGCTTTCTCTGGGGATAAAAGCAATTGATGGTTTGATTACCCTGGGTAAAGGCCAGAGGATTGGCATTATGTCCGGAAGCGGGGTGGGCAAAAGCACCTTATTGGGAATGATTGCGCGCAACACCAATGCCGACATAAACGTCATTGCCTTAATCGGAGAGCGCGGCCGCGAAGTAAGAGAGTTTCTGGAAAGGGATCTGGGGGAAGAGGGATTGCGGCGTTCGGTAGTGGTGGTAGCAACCTCGGATCAGCCGGCGTTATTGAGGATTAAAGGAGCGTTTTTGGCTACATCCATTGCCGAGTATTTTCGGGATCAGGGATGTGACGTTTTGATGCTTATGGATTCAATAACCCGCTTTGCCCTCGCCCAGCGGGAGGTAGGATTGGCCATTGGAGAACCGCCCACTACCAGGGGGTTCACTCCTTCGGTCTTCGCCCTCCTGCCGAAACTTCTTGAACGGGCCGGGACTTCCACCATGGGCAGCATAACCGGTTTATACACCGTTCTGGTGGAAGGTGATGACATGAACGAGCCGATAACTGATGCCGTACGAGGCATTGTCGACGGTCATGTTGTGCTTAACCGTGAGCTGGCGGCACTTAATCACTATCCGGCCATCGATGTTCTGCAGAGCGTCAGTCGGCTGATGACCGAAGTGGCAGCCGAGGAGCATTTGGAAATGGCGGCGCGTTTCCGCAGCCTGCTGGCCATTTATGAAGATGCCAAGGATTTAATCGATATTGGGGCCTATAAATCAGGTACCAATCCCAGGATCGACGAAGCCATAAGATATATTGACCGCTGTCAGGAATTCCTCCGGCAGGGGGTTAATGACCGCTTGAGTTTTGACGATATAATACAACAACTTCGGAATACGGTGGTTGAGGATTAAGCATGAACAGATTTAAGTTCAGGTTGCAGACACCCTATGATCTGGCTTCCTGGCGTGAGAAGCAGGCCAAACAGGAGTTAAGGGAAAAACAGATGGTGTATGACCGGGAGGAAGAGTGCCTTAACGAAAAACTGGCGGGGATGAGATCTCTGATCGACGAGGAACGCAGTCTACAGGGAAAAAACGTTTCCATTGACAACATGGTCATGCTGAAGGAACTGCAGAATTTGTCAAAAGCCGTGGTTCAACTGCAGACAGAGGTAGTGAAACAGGCGTTGACAGAATTGGAGGAATCACGCCACGAACTAAAAGAAGTCAGCAGGGAAAAGAAGTCCATGGAAAAATTAAGAGAACGCCGCTATGCCCGATACCTGTACGAATGCCAGTGGCGGGAGCAGTCAGCTATTGATGAGGCGGCGGTAACAGGCTTCTGGAGGAAACACAACGGGTCAACCTGACCCTATAGGGAGATAACAGAGTTATGGGAAGGGTCATCAAGATAATACTGGTAATACTTTTACTGCTGACATCAGGTGCTTTGGCCGCCATGTATTTTGATGTGGTTACACCGCCACAGTTTGTTAAGAAAATCCCTGTATTGGGCAAGGTGCTGACCGACGACCAAAAGGATAAAAAGGATAAAAAGGACAAGGGTGTAGATGAGAATCCCTATTTAGCTGAGATTGACCGGTTGAAGTTGGAACTGGAAAACGCGGAAGCAGTCATTGTCAATCTGGAAGAAGAAAATTCGGAACTGAAGCAGCAGCTCAGTGTGGTGGAGAAAGAGCGCAATGAGCTCAAGGCTGTTAACGAGGAGAACAGTACCAGAACCGAACAACTGCAACAGCTTGCTGAATACTATAGCAACATTAGAGTGAAGAAGGCGGCCGCCATCATGGCCGAATTGGATGATGATACCATAATTGGAATCCTGTCCAACATGGGGGATGAAACTGCAGCCGGCATAATTGGCGAACTTGAACCCCAGCGGGCTGCGGTTTTGACCAAAAAGATGCTGAGTGCGAAAGGAGGTGAATAAATGCAGGCACAAATGCTGCTTCCGTTCATTGGCGAAACAGCGGGAAATCTGAAAGCCATTAAGTCTGATAAGCAGACTACTGAGGGCATAGCCGAACCTGGTTTCGCAATCATACTGCAGTCGGCGAGCCAGATGGTCCAGAAATCCTCACCGGACATAGTAGTGACCGTGAATCATGAAGGGGGGAATCTCCCGGGTGGGATTATACTGCCCCTGCTGGAAACTAACGGCGCTGCAAAAGATCCTGGACTGCCGTTAGAGGTGGACGACATAATGCCCGAAATGTCAGATGACGCGTTAACCGGTTTATTTGCGCTTCAACCCGTGAGACCCGAGCTTACAAACGGCGAGGTACAGACTCAGGGTGCTTATATTAATAATGGAACAGCCGAGCCCGACCCGGGGATTATTGCCGGGCTAAATGGTGGAGAGACACCGGAAAATGAAAAGACTTTGCCGGTGCCGAGCCATAATTCCCAGGATTTTCGCGGCGCACCGCGGGAGACAAACCGGGAAACAACCAATGGTGCAGTCTGGAAACCCAACTGGTCAACCGAAACCGCCAACCGGCAAGGGCAAGACCAGATATGGCGGGGAGAAGACCCCGGCAGCAGCCACCCCACAGGGGGCGGTAAGGCCAGATTGCCATCCCCTGGTGGCAGTGAAGTATGGCAACCTCAGCAGTTGATTGCCGCCGAAATGGAAAAACATCACGGGGTTAAGGTGTCGATGCCGGCTAGGAACGACGGTATTATGACTGAAACCCCGCAGCAAAGCCCAATCAATCTCACCCCGAATGAAATAACCGTTTTGGAAAAGGCGCCTGTACCTCAAGAAAAGGTGTCGACCCAGGATATTATTAATCAGGTGGTGAGAAAGATTGAACTCTTCACCGGCCCCAAAACCAATGCAGTAAGCATCAAACTGGAACCTGAATTTCTCGGCCGGCTGCAGATCAACCTGGAGGTCGTAGATGATGTACTGATAGCCAGATTCAGCACTGACAACCTGCAGGTAAAGCAGCTTTTGGAATCCGGAATCGGACAGCTGCGGTCCCAACTGGAGGCCAGTGGAATTAGGCTGGAGAGGGCAGAGGTTAACATCGATTTGGGCCATCAGTTTGGAGAATATCAGAATCCAAACGAATCCGGCTACCAGAATCGTCAGCATGTACCGTATGAAGCCACACCCTACTACAGCGAGGCACCAATTGGCGATTCCATAGCGCAGGATATGGGCGGAAGCTCGCCGGAAGCCGGGGAATTACATGAAGGAACCGTCGATTACTTGATCTAGGAGGTGAACAAGTTATGGGAGTTGCAGGCGTTTCATCAGCTAACCCGGTAGCTACAAACCAGTACAGTACCGGGGGTTTAACGAAAACACTGGGACAAGATGCATTTTTCAAACTGCTTATAACCCAGCTTCGATACCAAAATCCTTTGGAACCCATGCAAGACCAGGAATTTATAGCCCAGTTGGCAACTTTCAGCACCCTGGAACAGGCAACCAAACTTAATAACCAGTTTGAGAAGATGACCACCAGTTTGCAGGATAGCCTGTTTGCTATTACTTCCATTCAACAGGCAACTGCGTGTCTGGGCAATGTGATTGAGTACCATAACGGCGAAGAGATCTGTTCCGGCAGGGTCGATTCCGTCAGGATTGAAGGGGGACTGCCCGTGCTCATAGTTGGTGGAGCCAAGGTTGACCTCTCCAGTGTGGTAGCCATCAACAGCCCGGAACCGGTGATTACCGGGGAGGAGAGTGCTGACGAGTTCGTAGGCGAAGAACAGCGGGGTGTGGACATTGACAGTTGATAAACTGCTTTTATCACAACAGGTACAGCCGGTATCCCCACTAACCAGAGCCGGAGGCAAACCGGTTCAGAAGACTGGATCATCTGTATTTGACAAGGTCTTGGCATCGCAGACCGAAGAGATCAAGTTCTCCAGTCATGCCCAGCAGCGCATGAGATCCAGAAACATCAGTTTTGGACCTCAGGAGATGAATCTCCTGCAGAGCGCTGTGAAAAAGGCCCGTGACAAAGGGGCTCGGGAGAGCCTGATACTAATGGGCGATATGGCCTTGGTCGTCAGCATCAAGAATAATACCGTAATAACTGCGATGGATGGCCAGAGCATTAAAGAAAATGTCTTTACCAATATTGACAGCGCAGTAGTGCTGTAAAGGCTGGACCTCAAAGGAGGAAAGCCTGATGCGTGGAACGAATGAAACGCACCGCTTTGAAAAGGAGGTCATTTAATTATGATGCGCGCCATGTATTCCGTTATTTCCGGATTGAGAAACCACCAGACCAAGATGGATGTTATCGGAAATAACATTGCCAATGTGAACACCTACGGTTTCAAGAAAGCCCGGGTGGTTTTTAAGGACACCCTGTACCAGACGATGAGTACCGGTTCCGCGCCCCAGAATGGCCGGGGGGGAACCAACCAGATGGCGGTAGGACTGGGAATGATGCTGGGAAGTATTGATACCATATGTACGCCGGCACCCTCACAGACTACCGGGAAGAATACCGACCTGTGCATCAACGGCAACGGCTATTTTTTGGTCCAGTACGGTGATGAGGTATTATACACCCGTTCCGGGGCTTTCGATTTTGACGTGCTGGGCCAGTTGTGTGCCGGCGGCAACGGAGCCCTGGTAATGGGCTGGTTGGCCGATCCCAATAATAACTGGGCTATCGATACCAATGCGGCACTAACAGCGATAGACATCGGTCGTCTGAGCGTACTGGAACCCAAAGCCAGTGATTGGATGGAGTTTGCCGGCAACCTGGACGCAGAAACCCCAATAAGTGATTCGTCTGCACCGGGTTATCCGCAATATCCCATTGTTACTTCCAAGGAGGTTACCGATTCCCGCGGCAATACCCATACCGTGTATTTCCGGTTTTTTAAGACTGGTGCAACGGCAGGTTCCACTACCTGGAGGTATCAGATATCCTACAATGACATGGATTTTGTGGATGACGAAGATGTCAATGCGGATACTTGTACTCTGGAGTTTGACAGCAGTGGGAAATTGGTTAACATCAACGGTGCCAGTCCCGCTTCCACTGACCCGATAAACTTGCCCATTCCTCTGTCCAACGGTGCAGCCGACATCTCGCTTGAGATCGATTTCAGCGCCATTACTGAACACCGGGGGAAATCAGATGTCTGGGCTGAGTATGTTACTGGCTATCCGGCGGGTGAGCTGTCCAGTATCAGTATTGGTTCCGATGGAGTCATAACGGGCATCTTTTCCAATGAGGAAAGAAGAGACCTGGCCCGGATTGCGCTGGCAACCTTTCAGAACCCGGCCGGTCTGACCAATGTGGGGGAAAGCCTCTACCGGGTATCGAGCAATTCGGGTGATGCCCATGTAGGCATACCCGGTGAGGGGGATGCGGGTGCGCTGATCCCGGGTAGCCTGGAGATGTCCAATGTGGATCTCTCCGAGGAGTTTGTGGATATGATCACCACCCAGCGCGGGTTTCAGGCTAATTCCAGGGTAATAACTGCTTCCGATGAAATGCTGCAGGAACTTGTCAACTTGAAGAGATAGTACTGTAACCAAGGGCTGGCGGTGGGAGGGGATCCTTGTTAAATGATGAGGTATGGATATGATTGAGCTTACCAGATTAGGTGGACAAAAAATTGTGATAAATCTTGAGCTGATTGAGAGTCTGGAGGAGACTCCGGATACTGTGGTTACGCTTACTACCGGGAAGAAATATGTAGTGCGCGAGAAACCTTCGCAGATCATTGCGGCAGTTATACGATTCAGGAAAAAGACTAACCTGGGTGTAAAAAGTTAGGAGGGGTGTTAGGTGTCTCAAGACATCAATGGGAAATCAGGCAAATCATCAGGGTTTAGTGTCGGGCTGATTGTGTTTGGAATCGTATTGTTTATGCTGACAACCGCTGGATGCTATTTTGTGATCAAGAGTGCCCTAGCACCTCTTATGCCCCATGAGATGCAGAGTCGATCGAAATCGGATGGTTTGCTGGTTCAACTGGGCGAATTTACAGTTAATATTTCCGATGTCAGCATGTCGCGTTTTCTGAAGACTGAGATAGTTATTGAGGTAACAGACTCCAAGATTAAGAAATCAATGGAGGAAGAGCAGCTTCCGGTGTTGCGTGATCAAATTATCAGCATACTCTCATCCAAAACGGTAGCTGATCTTGACAGTCCGCATCGCACCGAGCTGAAGGAGGAGATCAAAACTCAGCTTAACAAACGATACCACAATGCGGTGAGTAATGTATATTTCAATTCCTTCATTATGCAGTGAGCCCTGTGTACCTGTTCAACATCCGGCATTAAGTAATGTGAAAAAGGGGGGAACACCGTGAGCGAAGTTCTGACTCAAGAGGAGATTGATGCGTTATTAGGCGCCCTAAACCGTGGGGAAGTCGATGCGGAAGAACTTAAACTGGAACAAACCAAGAAGAAGGTAAGGATATATGACTTTCGCCGCCCTAATAAGTTCTCCAAGGAGCAGATCCATACTCTGCAGGTGATATTTGAAAACTACTCCCGTTCATTGGGAACGTATTTTTCGGCGCAGCTGCGAACTCCGGTTACGGTTGATGTCCTCTCGGTAGAACAGATTACATATGACGAATTTGTACGCTCCATAAACAATCCAACCATACTGGCCATATTTTCTATTCCGCCTCTGGATGGGAATGCCATTTTGGAGATTAACCTCGATCTGGGGTTTGCCATCCTTGACCGTATGTTTGGTGGTCCGGGGGTGTCTATCGGTAAGGTGCGCGGCCTGACCGAGATTGAAGAAACGGTAATGGACAGGATCTGCGACAAGATGCTGTCTTACCTGGAGGAACCCTGGGCGACCATTGCACCGCTTAAGCCGATGTTAGAGCGTATTGACTCCAACCCGCAGTTTACCCAGATCGTATCTCCGGGAGAGATGGTGGTAATCGTGTCACTGGAGACGAGTATGGGTGAGATTATGGGAGTAATTAATGTTTGTATTCCGTTCATCGTGCTGGAGCCGATTATTAGCAAACTCAATGTCAACTATTATTACGCCTCGTCGGTTAGACAGAAAGACCCGGGAGATACGAAGGCCATCCGCAACCGGCTGCAAGAGGCTGTGATTCCGGTTCGGGTTCTGTTAGGAAATACGGTGATAACAATCGCGGATCTGATCGAACTGAATGTAGGAGATGTTGTGCCCCTAGACAGGAGGATGGATGAGGAACTTGAAGTGATAATCGGCAGCAAAACCAAGTTTTATGCCAAACCGGGAACATTCAGCAACCGGATAGCAGTGCAGATTACCCGGGTAGTTGAGGAAGGAGTTGACGAGGATGAATAACGGTATATTGTCCCAGGAAGAAATTGATGCTCTTTTGAAGGGTCAGGGCCAATCAGAGCCTGCCGAATCGGGGCATGAATTGACTGAAACCGAGGAAGATACGCTGGGCGAAGTAGGGAATATCTGCATGGGAACTTCGGCGACCACCCTGTCAACTCTGCTGGGCAAGAAGGTTCGTATAACCACCCCCCGTATACGATATACCTCCCGCAGTAAATTGTGCAGCGAATATCCCATGCCGTTTCTGGTGGTCGAGGTTCAATATCGTGAGGGGTTAAAGGGTACCAACTTGCTGGTGATCAAGAATGATGACGCCAGCATAATTGCCGACCTCATGATGGGGGGGAGTGGAAACGTCGGCGAGTTAAATGAGTTGGGTTTAAGCGCGGTAAGCGAGGCCATGAATCAGATGATGGGTTCGGCCACCACCAGTATGTCATCCATGTTTAATCAGCGCATTGATATCTATCCTCCGAAGCTGGCCATGGTTGATTTTGGGAGTAATGAAGCCGAGGTCGTACTTGACAGTGAGTACGATAACCTGGTTCAAATATCCTTCAAAATGGAGATTGAAGGTTTGCTGGACAGCGAAATCATGCAGCTTATCCCCATAAACTATGCTCGGGAAATGGTTGCAACGCTGATGAACAATATGACGACTTCAGGAGACGCGGTTGTTGATAATTTGACAACCGAACCCCTCGAAGTTCACGAAATCATCAATGGTGGTGAGACCAAAATGGAAGCTACTGACAGTGCTGTTTTTCCGAGAAGCCAGGCATACGATGCCAGTATGCCCACGAAGCCCGTACATTCGCCGCGGTTAGAGGAGAACCGAAACGGAATAAAGAATGGGCATGTTCCAGTTCGTCCCGTTCAATTTGCCGGCCTGGATGAAACCGAACATCACCAGGAGGTGAGAAATATCGATATTATTCTTGATGTTCCCCTTGACATAAGTGTTGAACTGGGGAAAACCAAAAAGAGCATTAAAGAAATACTGGAACTGGGTCCTGGCTCTATAGTCCAGTTGGACAGGCTGGCTGGTGAGCCCGTCGACCTGCTGGTTAACGGCAAGCTGATCGCCAAGGGTGAGGTGGTGGTGATTGACGAGAGTTACGGTATTCGCATATCAGCCATCATTAGTCCGATGGATCGAATGACAAAACTACAGTAGATGGGGAGGGTAAAATGAGTAAGACAATACTGGTTGTTGATGATGCAGCATTTATGAGAATGATGATCAAGGACATATTGACAAAAAACGGGTATTCGGTTGTGGGTGAAGCCGATAACGGTCTGAATGCTATTGATAAATATGAAGAATTGAAGCCGGATCTGGTTACCATGGACATAACCATGCCGGAGATGGACGGGATAACCGCAGTTAAAGAAATTAGAAAGAGAAACCCCAATGCGCGAATCATAATGTGCAGTGCGATGGGGCAACAGGCTATGGTTATCGATGCAATACAGGCCGGCGCCCGGGACTTTGTTGTCAAGCCATTTCAACCGGATCGGGTACTTGAAGCTGTTGCTAAAGCTGTAAGCTGATGAAACCACAGACGTTGAGGATGGTAAGAATCATAGCCGGTATTGTTCTGATTTCTTTATGTTTATTGTTTCTGGACGGCGGGGCTCAAGCACTTCCTGTGGAGTCAGAGCAACAGGAGGTGCAGTTGAACTACCAGGAACAACAGAAACTGGAGACTCCCGGTGTTTTCTGGATGATAGTTCAGACAATATTGGCACTGTGTTTTGTCCTGATCCTTGCCTGGGGAATGTTCCGCATATTTGGTCGAAACATGCGCAGCCGCATGCAGGGCAGGTATATGAGGGTGCTTGATGAGATTAGTTTGGGACCAAATCGCGGAATAGTTGTAGTCGAGGTTGGTGGGAAGGCTTTTATAATCGGAATAACCGATCACCAGATTTCAATGCTGGGGGAATTGAACGATGCCAGGGTTATTGAAGATATGATAATGACCTCCATGGAGGATACATATGGATCTCAGGCGACTCCGGCCACCGCCTGGAAGTATGTTAAAGAAAAGCTGGCAGGAGTACCGGCGGAAAAACAAGCTCCCAGGTTCGACACCATGGTCGACTGGAAAATGCAAGCTCTAGAACGAATGTCCCACCGCATAAGAAAATTGGATAAGGGCAGCCTCCGAGACGATGATGATAACAGGTGAAAAAATGAGGGGACGTAAACGGCGGGGACTCACGGGTAAAATCGTAATAGGAATTGCAGTCATCATATTGCTGGTTGGGGTTATCACCTCACCTTTACATGCCCAGCCTTTCCAACTGCCTGACATTAGTCTGTCGGTAGAAGGCGGGACTGGAGAACCGGAGAGCGTATCCCGAACTCTGCAGTTGCTGGCATTATTGACGGTTCTAACTCTGGCTCCGGCAATACTGATACTGCTCACTTCTTTTACCCGGGTTATAGTAGTCCTGTCCTTTTTACGCAGTGCTCTGGCTACTCAGCAGATGCCTCCCAACCAGGTACTGATCGGGCTGGCATTGTTCCTGACCTTTTTTGTTATGGCCCCTACCTGGAAAGAGATAAACACCAATGCGCTACAGCCGTACATGCAGGGGGAAATGGGTTATGAGGAGGCTTTTGAAACAGCCATGGGCCCGGTGAGAGCATTCATGTTTAGACAGACCCGGGAAAAGGACCTGGCCCTATTTGTTGAACTCTCTGATATTGAACGCCCTCAAACCTACAGTGATATACCCAACTATGTTTTGATACCGTCGTTTATCATCAGCGAACTGAAAACGGCCTTTCAAATTGGTTTTATGCTATATGTTCCGTTCCTGGTTATCGACATGATTGTGTCCAGCGCGCTTATGTCCATGGGAATGCTGATGCTGCCGCCAATGATGATATCGCTGCCGTTTAAGGTGCTCTTGTTTGTACTGGTAGACGGCTGGAACCTGGTGATTCAATCGCTGATCTTGAGCTTCAGGTAGGTGCTGTTTGTGTACGATAATACAGTCTTGAGTATAGCCAAGGAGGCCATATGGACAGCCATACTGGTCTCGGCTCCCATACTGGGCGGAAGCCTGTTGATTGGATTGTTGGTCAGCGTCCTGCAGGCTACGACTCAGATTCAGGAACAGACCTTGACCTTTATTCCGAAGATAATTGTGGTATTTCTTGTTTTGGTTTTTTTCGGACCGTGGATGCTAAACATCATGGTAGGATTTACCAACAACCTGTTTATAGGCATACCAGAACTTATTTCATTCCGGTAGGAGGTTATCATGGCTCTTGGCTGGGAGGGGTTTTTACTGGTAATCGGCCGGATATCGGGGCTTTTTATCAGCAGTCCGGTTCTCAGTGCCCGTCAAATCCCGATTCAGGTTAAAGTCCTTTTGATAGTAATGCTTAGCGGGATGGTAGCCGTTGTTACCCCTCTAACATCCGCAGTTCCAATAACCCATTCCGCGATGTTTATAACCGCCCTGGCGGTTGAGATATTTATCGGCTATACCCTGGGATTTGTGGCTTATGTGCTTTTTGCCGGGATCCAACTGGCCGGGCAGCTCATGGATATGCAGATGGGGTTTGGACTGGTTAACGTAATCGATCCCCAGTCAGGAACTCAGGTTCCGTTAATCGGCAATTTTAATTACCTGGTTGCTATCATCATCTTTCTAAGCATTAATGGACACCATTATCTGCTGCAGGCCTTAAGTAACAGTTATCAAATGATACCGGTACTAGGAGCCAGCTTCAATGGACAAATCCTGGAATATTTAATGCAACTGGGTGCTCATATGTTTGTAATCGGGCTTAAGCTGGCCGTGCCGGTAGTAGCAGCGTTATTCATGGCCGATTTGGCCCTGGGATTTATCGCCCGCACCGTACCCCAGATGAATGTCTTTGTGGTTGGGCTGCCGTTCAAAATTGGAGCCGGCCTGGTGATGGTGCTACTGACTCTGCCGATATTTATATGGTTCACCCAGATTCTGATGGACAGGTTCTTTGGTTATCTGGACGGCCTAATTATTCTTCTCGGGAAGTGAGATTTTGCCGGAGCTGGTTTTCCTGGACCTGCAGCTGTTTGCAGGGGAAAAAACCGAAAAGGCGACCCCGCGGAAACGGCAGAAGGCCAGAGAAAAAGGTCAGGTATTCCGGAGCAACGATTTGAATTCCGCTTTAATTGTTATTGCCGTGTTTGCAGTAATATTTTTTGGTTTTTCCTATATGCTGGAATCAATGCAGGGCTTTACCCGCGAGTACCTGAGTGGCCGCTGGATACAGGATTTTACCATGGTGACTGCTCGGACAATCCTGCTGGAATCGATTTATGTGCTGTCCAGAATCATAGTTCCTATTCTCGCGGTTGCTACCCTGGCAGGTTTGGTCGGCAATCTTATGCAGGTGGGCTTTCTGTTTTCCACTGAACCTCTAACCATAAAGCTGGAACGCTTAAATCCGATAGAGGGACTTAAAAGGATTTTCTCCAAGCGGGCGATGGTGGAGTTTATTAAATCTGTATTAAAGCTGACCTTGACTGCCGGCATTGTTTTTCACGTGATCTCGAAAAACATCAGTCTTTTCCCGCTGATGATGGATATGGAGATCGCACAATCAGTAAAAAACCTCTTAAACCTGATCTTTGAAATGGCCATGAAAATTGGAATTGCGCTTTTCGCCCTTGGAGTCCTGGATTATTTGTATCAGCGCTGGGAGCATGAAAAAAGCCTTAAAATGACCAAGCATGAAGTGAAGGAAGAGCATAAACAGATGGAAGGTGATCCCCAGATAAGGGCTCGCCAGCGGCAGAGGCAGCGGGAGATGGCCATGAGAAGAATGATGGCTGAAGTTCCCAAGGCTGATGTGGTTATAACCAACCCAACTCATTATGCTATCGCCTTACGGTATGAGGCTGAATATATGGATGCTCCAATGGTGGTGGCCAAGGGAGTGGATTTTATGGCCCAAAGGATCAAAAAAGTAGCCCGGGAAAGTGGGGTGACGATAGTCGAAAACCAGGAACTGGCCAGAAACCTTTATTATATCTGTGACCTGGGTGATGTTATCCCCGAAAACCTTTATCAAGCGGTGGCCCAGGTCCTGGCTTTCGTCTATCGCCAAAAACAAGTTCAATAATTACCTTGTGTATCACGGTATGGTTGAACTGCGGCTAGATTTAGACTGGGGAATACGAGGTGGATTATGGATACGGCTCCCGGTACAACGTTGAATCGAATGATTGCCAATTCAGATGTCCTGATCTCAATTGGGGTGATCTGTGTGGTAATGATGATGATTATTCCCATACCCAAAGAGGTTCTGGACATATTCTTAACCTTTAACATTGGTTTTGCCCTGGTAATTCTGCTGGTGTCAATGTTTATTCAGGATGCACTGGAATTCTCCGTATTTCCTTCACTGCTCCTGATAACCACAATATTGAGGTTATCCATGAACGTATCGGCTACCAGGCTTATCCTGGGAGAGGCGGATGCGGGAGAGGTGATTCACGCCTTTGGCACTTTCGTGGTCAAAGGTGACATAGTTGTAGGTTTTGTTATCTTCCTTATCCTGGTCGTTATCCAGTTCATAGTCATAACCAAGGGAGCAGAAAGGGTATCAGAAGTAGCGGCGCGCTTTACCCTTGATGCCATGCCGGGCAAACAAATGGCTATCGATGCCGACTTGAACGCCGGGATGATCGATGAGGGTGAGGCCCGCAGGCGGCGACGCGAGATCCAGCGGGAAGCTGACTTTTATGGAGCCATGGATGGGGCCAGCAAATTTGTAAAAGGTGATGCCATAGCCGGAATCGTTATTATTCTTATCAATATCATCGGCGGCCTTATAATCGGAGTGGTGGAAAAGGGATTTACTCTTAGCGAAGCTGCCCAGCGATACACCGTCCTTACGGTAGGGGACGGCCTGGTAACCCAGATACCGGCCCTGCTGATATCAACCGGAGTGGGTATAGTAGTCACGCGCTCCGCTTCCGAGTTGAATCTGGGGCAGGAGATTACCAGGCAGGTTCTGGCTCAGCCTCGAATTCTGGCCATTGCCGCCACGGTTCTTATTATGTTCGGTCTGATAGGACTCCCGAAAATGCCAATGTTTATTATGGCCGGACTCTTGATGTCCCTCGCCTTGATCTACCGCCGGGGAACAGCGGTTACTGAAGAGACATCCCCCGAGGAAGCCCAGCAGGAAGTGGCGGAGATAAGGCGGCCGGAAAATGTGATGGAGCTGCTGCATATCGAAAAGATGGAACTGGAGATCGGGTACACTCTAATTCCCCTGGTGGATGCGGACCAGGGTGGGGATCTGCTGGATCGCATTATTATGATCAGACGGCAGTCGGCGGTTGAACTGGGATTTATTGTCCCCCCTATCCGGATCAGGGATAATATGCAGTTGAAACCCAACCAGTATGCAATCAAGATTAAGGGTTTGGAGATAGCCCGGGGCGAACTGGCAGTTGACTCTTATCTGGTCATAGGACCCGGGATTGAGGATGACAGGGAACTGCATGGAATTGATACGGTCGAGCCGGCCTTTAAGCTGCCGGCCAAGTGGGTTGATGTCCAGGGAAGAGAGATTGCCGAAGCCAAAGGCTATACGGTAGTTGATCCCCCATCAGTCATTGCTACCCACCTGACCCAGATAATAAAAGAGCGCGCTCATGAACTGCTGGGCCGGCAAGAGGTTCAAAGCATGATCGACTACATCAAGGAACAAAACCCGGCGGTAGTGCAGGAATTAATCCCGGATCTGGCGTCTATCGGCGATATCCAGCGTGTATTGTGCAATCTCTTACAGGAACGGATACCAATACGCGATTTAGCGACCATTCTCGAAGCTATGGCGGATTATGCCCGGTTAACAAGAGACCCGGATATTTTGACCGAATATGTAAGGCAGGCCTTGAAACGACATATTACCAAAAAGTATGCCGACGAGGACGGCCGGATAAGTGTAGTAACCATGGATCCCTCGTTGGAAGAATACCTGAGAGAATCTCTGCAGCCAAGTGATTTCGGTTCCTACCTGGTGGTTGATCCGGCCCGGGCCCAGAATATGGTGCAGCAGATCAACCGCCATTTGGAAGACATGGCGGCCCAGGGAAGGAATATCGCCATACTCTGTGCTCCCATACTGCGAATCTATCTTAGAAAGCTCCTGGATAAGTTCATTCCTGGGATTGTGGTGATTTCTTATAACGAGATAGAAGCCAGTGTTGAGCTTGATATAGTGGGGATGATTTCTGCATGAAGATAAAACGGTTTGTTGGTGATTCTTTTCCTGAAGCCATACGACAAGCCAAGGAGCAGATGGGTAATGATGCCGTCATACTCTACAGCCGCAAGTATAAGGAAGGCGGGTTGTTTGGGCTGTTTGGCCGCGAGAAATTTGAGATCACGGTGGCTGTGGACGAAAATTACCGTAATGGTGCAGAGCATCTGACAATACCCGCCGACGATTATATAGAGATAAGCGAGCCGGATTCCAGCCAGTTTGAAGTACATTCCGCCAATGAGATCCTGCAAGAGATCAAGTTAATGAAGGATATGGTCGAGGAACTGCGAGAACGGATTGACGATGAAAGCACTCAGGACATTTTTGGCCGGAATGGCCGCCTGCTTTTTAAACACCTGGTTTCCCAAAATGTAGATGAAAAGCTGGCCAGCCGGATAGTGAGAACGGTTGAAGAACGGGCGGAAGCGGAGCAGGTTCATGATTATGCTCATGTCAGGAATCTGTGCGTACAAGTGATGGCGGAATTAATAAGAAAGCCCCGGGATATCGAATTCAAAAAAGGCAAGTCCAGGGTTGTTGCCCTTATTGGGCCAACGGGAGTGGGGAAAACCACCACCATTGCCAAACTTGCAGCCCGGTTCAGCCTCATTGAAAAAAAGAAAATCGGTTTAATAACTCTGGATACATACCGTATAGCAGCGGTGGAACAGTTGAAAATCTATGCCGACATAATGGGCCTGCCCCTGCAGGTAGTATATAAGCCGGGTGATCTGAAAGCAGCGGTTGAGCGTTTCTCCAACCGGGATCTGGTATTTATTGATACTGCGGGGAGGAGTCCGCGGAATGATGAGCAGATGGCGGAGTTGGTTGCATTATTTCAAGAAGCGGAGCCTGACGAAGTAATTCTGGTTTTGAGTGCCACCACCAAAAGTGAGGATCTATTGGACACCTTTAAGCGATTCAACATTATAAAAATCGATAAAATTATATTTACTAAACTGGATGAGACCAACTGTTACGGCTCGATCTTGAATACCATCCACAGAACCAAAAAGCGTGTATCATACGTAACCAATGGCCAGAATGTGCCCGACGACATTGAATTGCTTGACGATATCCAGCTTGCCCAAATGATTATGGGGGATGATTTGGGATTATGAAGGACCAGGCCGACAAGCTCAGAAGCATGGCTCGAGATATCAAGACGAGGATAGAATCAGAAATATTTAAGGGCACAAAACGAACTCGAATTGTTACTGTGACCAGCGGTAAAGGGGGAGTGGGCAAAACCAACTTTGCAATTAATCTGGCCATCTCCTTAAGTGATCTCGGCTACAAGACAATACTATTGGATGCAGACATGGGGCTGGCGAATGTGGATGTAGTCCTGGGCTTGGTGCCCCGGTATAATCTTTATCATGTTATCAGGCACGAGATACCACTAAACGACATTCTCATGCCAGGACCCAGGGGAATCCAGATAATTCCCGGAGGGGCAGGGATCTTTCAACTGGCCAATCTAAAAGAATATGAGATTAAAGATGTAATATTGCAGTTAGGAAGGTTGGAGGGGCAGAGTGATTTTCTGATTATTGATACCGGGGCGGGGATCGCCGAAAATGTATTGAGCTTTGCGGTTATGGCTGACGATATTATCGTTTTAACCACCCCGGAACCCACATCACTGACTGATGCTTATGGTATTATCAAGTCGGCGGCGGCCATGGAAGCCCGGGGGAAATACCACATAGTGGTTAATCGTGTTTTTTCGGAATCCCAGGGAGTTGTGGCGGCGCAGAAGCTGAAAACAGTTTGTGAAAAGTTTTTGGGCGTGGAAATAGAGATGATCGGCTTTGTATCTGAAGACCGTGCGGTTCGCTCAGCGGTTATGAACCAGGAAGCACTTGTGGTTTATGCCCCCGCCTCCGATGCGTCTAAAAACATACGCCAGATAGCCTCATCCCTCTGTGAAAAAGCTCAGGTGGTAAACGAACAGCCGATTGGTATCAAAGGGTTCTTTCGCAGCATTACCAACCTTTGGAAGAAACAAACTACTTTATGAGCACAATGGAGGTATTATTGAGTGACAGAAATCAAGGTAATGGTAGTGGATGACTCGCCGTTTATGAGAAGGGTGATCAGTGACATAATAAACGGCCAGGCAGACATGAAAGTAGTTGCCACCGCCCGCAATGGCGAAGAAGCGTTATTGGCTGCCAAAAGATTTGCTCCTGATGTAATTACTATGGATGTTGAGATGCCGGTTATGGATGGGCTCGAGGCTTTGCAGAGGATTATGAAGGATAACCCCCTGCCGGTAGTCATGTTGAGCAGTGTAACCAAACAGGGTGCAGATGCAACGGTGAAAGCGTTGCACCTGGGAGCCGTAGATTTTATTACCAAACCTTCCGGCACGTTATCACCGGACATTAATGAAGTCGCCCGGGATATTGTCAAAAAGATCAGGATCGCGGCGCTGGCCCGGGATAAACTTCGGCTCACACAGGTTAGAGTGGATAAACGCATCAAGCCGCCGAAAGTTTCACCGGCTGGAATTGATAAAGCTCCGGAAAAGGTTATTCTGATTGGTACTTCAACCGGCGGACCCAAAGCCCTGCATGAGGTTATACCCAAGCTACCGGGTAATATACCGGCTGCCGTGCTGGTGGTCCAGCATATGCCTCCCGGATTTACCCGGTCTCTGGCAGAACGGATAAATGGCATGTCCGCTCTGAATGTAAAAGAGGCGGTAGACGGTGAGCCGGTATTGAGCGGTAATGTATACATTGCTCCCGGCGATTACCATCTGAAAGTAAAGCGTTTGGGTGAAGGTCTGGGGTGCCGGCTTATTATTAGGCTGACCAGGGAACCTCTGGTTTCCGGGCACCGTCCCTCAGTAGACGCCATGATAGAATCTGTAGCGCAAGAATACTGGTCTGAGATACTGGCGGTTATTATGACCGGCATGGGGCAGGATGGAACCCGTGGGACCGCCAGCGTAAAAAACAGGGGGGGTAAGGTTATTGCGGAAGACAGTTCAACATGTATAGTGTATGGCATGCCCAAGTCGGTCATAGATTCAGGTTATGCCGATCTGGTTGTACCGCTACCGCAAATCGCCAAAAGGATTGTGGAAAACCTTTAGGCAAATATTTTTCCTGAATTGGCTGTATTCGGCAGGACAATGATATCCCAATGGAAAAACATTAATATATCGAAGAAACGTAAATTCTCCGACAATATGTAGCTTTTCGATATTAAAAGATTGGGGAGGTGTCGTTTTTTGAACATGGATATGTCGCAATACCTGGATGTGTTCCTGGAGGAGTGCAGGGAACATCTGGTCAATCTGAACGAAAAATTGCTTGAACTGGAAAAGAACCCGCAAGATCTGTCGAGCCTCAATGAGATCTTTCGGGCTGCCCATACATTAAAAGGGATGTCCTCTACCATGGGCTTCAATGATATGGCGGTTTTGACGCATCACATGGAAGATGTTCTCTCTTACCTGAAAGAAGGGGTTATCAAGGTTGAAGTCCCGATAATTGATATCCTTTTTGACTGCTTTGATCGGCTGCAGATGATGGTAGGAAACATTCAAGAGGGAAAACCGGCGGTTGATAACACCGATCTTATTGAGATGCTGGAAAGTATTAAGAACAGGGAAAAAAGTTCACCTTCCTCCGAAACTGATAACAAGTCGTCCACCGTTACCCCGGAGCAGAAGGATAGAGAGCTTGCCGCGAAAGACAGTATGCCGTTTGAGTTTAATCAATATGACTTAACCATATTAAAGGAAGTCCAAACCCGCGGCTTGAACGCCTATTATATCTCCGTAAAGGTAGCCCCGGATTGCCTCATGAAATCGGTGCGGGCTTTTATGGTTTTTAAGTCCCTGGAAACAGACGGCGAAATCATAAAGACCTATCCACCGGCTCAGGACTTGGATGAAGGGCGGTTTCAGGACCGGTTTCACCTGGTACTTATCAATAAGCTGGACGAGGATACCATTCGTCAGCGAATTGACAACATCACTGAAGTTGAGGCTGAAGTTATTCGATTGATTGATCTGGACAGTAGTCAGGAAGTCAGACCCGAAGCTCAAGTAGCTAAAGGCTCTGCTGTTTCTCGAACCCCACAGATTGCAGCCGCAGGGGACAGGCTGCCGGAGGAGAGCTTCAGGAGCAACAAGGTTAAACAAACGGTAAGAGTGGATATAGAAAAACTTGACAACCTTATGAACCTGGTGGGTGAACTGGTTATCAATAAGGGCCGTCTGGAGCAGATCGGTTTAACCCAGCAGCATCGCGGTGACTTAAACGATGTCATTGAGCAGATGGAACGGATAACCAGCGATTTGCAGAATGTCGTAATGAACGTGCGCATGGTTCCCATTGAACAGGTATTTAACCGTTTCCCGAGGATGGTACGGGATCTGGCCAAGGAGTTGGGCAAAGAGGTAGATTTTGTTATTGAAGGCAAGGAAACGGAGTTGGATCGTACGGTAATTGATGAGATTGGAGACCCGCTGGTTCACTTGCTGCGCAATGCCGTTGATCATGGGATAGAGTATCCTGAAGAACGCCGACAGAACGGCAAACCTGCGGCGGGACTGGTGCGCCTGGTTGCCAGACATGAAGGCAATAACGTGTTTATCGAGGTTTCAGATGATGGCCAAGGACTTGACCTGGATTTGATCCGCGACAAGGTCGTAGAGAAGGGTTTGACTACCGCCCAGGAAGTAAACAACATGACGGCTGCACAGGTGGCTAATTTCCTGTTTCGTTCCGGATTTAGTACAGCCGATAACATTACCGACATCTCCGGCCGGGGTGTGGGGTTGGATGTGGTGAAAAACAAGATAGAGAGCTTAAACGGTGATATAGTTGTTGACACTGTTTGGGGCCAGGGGACCACGTTCAAGATCAGGTTACCCCTTACACTGGCCATAATCCAGGCCTTGCTGGTCAAGGTGGGCGATGAAACCTATGCTGTCCCTCTCTCATCCGTAGACGAGACTACCATGATATCAAGAACGGATATTAAGATCGTACAATCTCAGGAGGTTGTCCTCTTAAGAGGGAAAGTACTGCCATTAGTAAAGGCCAGATACCTCCTCGAGTGCCCCGAACACGAAAACAATGAGGATGTCATGTATGTGGTGGTAGTACGTAAGGGGCAAAAACAACTGGGAATCGTAGTGGATTCCTTAATAGGACAGCAGGAGATTGTCATCAAATCTCTAGGTAGATTGCTGACCGGTATTCCTGGAGTGGCCGGGGGCACAATTTTGGGTGATGGAGCTGTCTCATTGATCCTTGATACCGGAACACTTGTGTGATAAGGGAGGTTTTCCGATTGAAAGAGATCCAGGTGGTTGCTTTTACATTAGGCTACCAGGAATATGGGGTTGATATACTTGATGTCCAGGAGATTATAAAGGTTTTGACCATAACCAGGGTGCCCCGGGCCGGGAGGTTTATTGAGGGAGTAATAAATCTCCGGGGTAATGTGATACCGGTATTTAATCTCCATAAACGATTTGGTGTGTCCCCGGTGGAGGACAGGGGAGAGGCACGAATCATCGTATTTCAGTTTGAGGATACCAGAGCTGGAATAATAGTCGATGGGGTTTCTGAGGTGATACGAATTGGAGTAGAAGCTATCGAGGGTGCAGATAAAGTATATCAAAACATGGAGGCTGAATTTATTCAAGGAGTGGGCAAGGTTCAAGGCAGGTTATTGCTGCTGCTCAACGCGAAAAAGCTGCTGGGTCTAGAATTATAAAGGTGGGATTAGCTTCATGGTCGAAGACTTCAGAGACCTGACAGGACTTCAGCTTGATGCGCTTAAGGAAATAGGAAATATCGGAGCCGGGAACGCGGCGACCGCCCTGGCGGTAATGACCCGGGATCGCATTGATATGAGTGTACCCCGCGTCGGCATATTACCGTTTGACCAAGTAGCCGAGCTGGTAGGTGGACCCGATACAGTAGTAGTTGGAGTTTACTTTCAGGTAACCGGTTCTGCGAAGTGTAACATCTTATTCTTATTGTCCATTGAAAAAGCGGTATTACTGGCTGAATTGCTTATGGGGGTTCCCCCCAGTAACAAAGATACACTGGGGACTATGGAATTGTCAGCAGTAGCCGAAGCCGGCAATATAATATCCAGCACCTATCTCAACGCTCTGGCCATGTTTACCAAGATGACACTGATTCCTTCGCCCCCGGCGGTAGGCGTTGATATGGCGGGAGCTCTGCTTGATGGGGTACTGGCATTGTATGGAGAAATTGGGGATTATGTGCTGGTATTGGAAAACAAGTTTCGGAAAGGCGAACTGGATGTAATTGGCCATTTATTCCTGTTACCAGAACCCGAAGCATTAGACAGCATACTGAACGCTCTTGGGGTGAACTATTGAAATGTCTGAATTATTGCAAGTAGGAATGGCCGATTTTAAGGTGGCGCGAGCGCCTGATAGATTGATTACTGCCGGTTTGGGATCATGTATAGGTATCTGCCTGCTTGATAAAGTAGCGAAAGTAGGAGGAATGGCTCACATCATGCTGCCGTCAAGTGAGAGGGCCAGGAGCAATCAGAACCGAGCGAAATTTGCTGATACCGCGATCGAAGACATGATCGCATTAATGGTTAAAATGGGATCCTCTCCCAAACGGATAACAGCAAAAATTGCCGGGGGAGCTCAGATGTTCAATATTGGCAGCAGTGATGTTATGAAGATTGGGGAGAGAAACGCCAAAGCGGTGGTTGAGGTTCTGGGCAAAAACGGGATACCAATACTGGCCCAGGACACCGGTGGTAATTTTGGGAGAACAATAATATTCGACACTGCATCCGGTGAACTGCTGATCAGAACCATAGGTCTGGGGGAGAGAGTTATTTAATGAAACCTGACCTCATGCAGCTCTGGCAGAGATTTAAGGAAGAGGATGATCAGAATGCCAGAGAGGAGTTGGTAATCCATTACAGCTATCTGGTCAAGTACATGGCCAATCGTATGGCGATCAATCTTCCACCATCGGTTGAGGTGGATGAACTTATTTCTTATGGAATCGAAGGACTGATTGAAGCTGCAGACAAGTTTGATTACCAGCGTAAGATAAAATTTGAAACCTATGCCATTGCTCGTATCAAGGGAGCAATGATTGATGGCCTGCGAGCCATGGACTGGGTACCGGTGTCGGTACGTCAGAAGAGCAAAGAACTGGAAAAAGCTTATAACCGCATTGAGATTAAACTGGGGAGAAACGCTACCGACCAAGAGGTAGCTGAGGAATTGGGAATAACTTTGGCACAGTTTCAGGCGCTGCTGCGAGATGTCGGCCTGGCAACAATTCTGTACCTGGAAGATTTCTTACCCGGAGAAGATGGCAATAATCGACGGATCATTGACTTTATTGAGGATGAGCAGGCTGATAATGCTTTAAACATAGCGGAATTCATGGACACCAAGCGACTGCTGTCCGAGGCCATTAGCAGACTGCCGGAGAAAGAAAAACTGGTGCTGGAACTGTATTATTACGAAGGCCTCAATCTCAAGGAAATCGGGGCAGTTATGGGTCTCTCGGAGTCAAGGATTTCCCAATTGCATTCCAAAGCCATACTCAGGCTCAGAGGTCGACTGAGCCGTCGTAAGAGTCAGTTGATATGAGATGAGGGTGGGATAAATGTCAGGTACCAAATTAAGTCAGGACGGATACGTAAAAGTTCATATAACAGATGACGGCATGGCTGCATACGTAACGGTCTACGGACCGAAAAATGGCGGCTGCAGCGTTACCATGCAGGAGGTTCTAGCCGCAATTAAGGATGCAGGGGTTGTTGAAGGTGTTGACTATGGAAGGTTGGCCGATTGCTTGAAGGACGAGAACTTGAATAGACCCGTGCTGATAGCAAAAGGCACCGAAGCCCGGGATGGAATTGACGGGCGTCTGGAATACAAATTTGCCAGACGCGATGAAAAGGGCAGACCGGTCGAGCTTGATGACGGCAAGGTTGATTACCGCAACCTGAATCTTTTCGTCAACGTATCCCAGGGAGACCTCCTGGTAATCCGGACGCCTCCCGTACCGGGTGTTCCGGGAGTGATGGTAACGGGGCGCAAGATTGCGCCCAAAGCTGGGAGGAATTACCCGCTTCCCCGGGGTAGGAATACGGTGGCCAATGATGATGATACACAGTTGTTGGCCGCTGTTGACGGGCATGTGACCATAGTTGACGGCAAGGTTACCGTAAACACGGTTCTTGAAATACCGGGAAATGTAGATTACTCTACGGGCAATATAGATTATATCGGCGATGTTCGCATCCGAGGCAACATAACAGCCGGGTTCACGGTGAAATCAGGCGGCGATATAGAGGTAATCGGGGTTATAGAAGGAGCTACGGTTATTGCCAAGGGAAATATCGTAGTGAAGAACGGAATCGCCGGTGGCCACAAGGGGCTGGTTTCGGCTGGAGGCAGCATCTTTGCCCGGTTTGTCGAGAATGCTCGGCTGGAGGTACATGGGGATGTTATAATTTCAGAGGCTATTATTCAGTCAGCAGTTATGGCCAATAGGAGTGTACGGGTGGAAGGGCGCAAGGGAGTAATCGTGGGAGGAACCATCCAAGCCGGAGAGGAAATCTCGGCCCGGGTGATAGGTTCACATTTATCGCCCCAAACCGTCCTGGAAGTGGGCATCAACCCACAATTAAGAGAAGAAAGAAAGGTAGTTTACCAGGATTATAACGAAAAAAAGAAGGCCTTTGAGAACCTGAACCATTATCTTCAGTCTTACCAAAAGATGGCGGTATCGCCAGAGAGTCTTACCCCTAAACGGAAGGCGGTTCTGGCGAATATGCTCTCCGAATACCGGACGCTAAAGGAAGAATTGGAGGAACTCGATAAACGTAAACAAGAGATTGACGAGGAACTGAACCGTTTACAATATGGCCGTGTCAAGGTTGCGGATATAGTGTACCCGGGGGTACAGATTACCATTGGACAGGCACAATACCATGTAAACGATCCGGTCAGATTCGTACTTTTTACCTTAAAGGACGGGGATATCAAGATAGAACCTCTTCGTTGACGAAGGAGGGTATGATCTATGAGCCTAAAAATTCCCGAATTACAGGTTATGCTGCCCAGAGCCAGTGAAATATCACGCACTCAGCAGGTGCAAATGCAGGAGAATGTTCAACGCCAGCAGGAGTTTGCATCTCAAATGGCGAGTCAAACGCAGCAGGCCGAAAGCACGGTAAACCATACTCCGGCAGGTGACAGAGCCCAGATTCGCGATCAACAGGAAGGCAAAAAAAAGCGAGAAAATGAGCAGCGGCAAGCAGGAAAATCTGCAGATGGGGAGAATAAGGAAAATGTGTCGCAAGCAAACAAAAAAGGTGATTTCATGATCGATATTGTTGTCTGAGAGGTAGATTTTTGAATGTTTTGGTTCTTTATCATTGTAGCCCTGATACTGATGGCAACGGCGGTGTACAGCATATATAGCCGTCAAAAGGTTGGTGAAGAATTTACAACCGAGATGAAAGGACTGATCCAGGAAGCCGAACTGCTTAAGAAAGACTTTGAAGCCATTATGGAAAACGCTGTACTGGTTTCAGATGATATGCTAAAAAGCCTTGATGAGCGCTTGGAAAAAATGGAAAGAATAACTTCATTGCAGAACAACAACCAACCCTCCAGGAGCCGCCCGAGAAGTATCGAGAGAAAAAGCAGAAAGGCACTTCCTTTTACAATCGAGGATCTGCGCCGCGCTCACCCCAGCATTGTTGTACCCAGATTGTGGAATGATGGTTATAGCATCCCTGAAATCGCCGAACTGTTGAATCGAGGTCAGGGAGAGGTTCGTTTAATTTTGGATATCCAGAAACGAAGAGAAATTTCCAGCAGCTAAAGTTGCGGCCCTTTTATGGGTATGGTATACTAACCGATGGAAAAATTACGCACGCACCTGACCCCGAAAAGGGTGCTTTTTTTGGTCTTTTTGGGGGATGAGGGATGCGGTGGACTAACATGGAGGTGTATTATTTAGTGGCGGTTGTTACCATGAAGCAGTTGTTGGAGGCGGGAGTCCACTTCGGGCATCAAACCAGAAGATGGAATCCCAAGATGGCGCCCTACATTTATATGGAGCGCAACGGTATATATATCATCGACCTTCAACAAACAGTGAAAAAATTTGAAGAGGCCTATGAGTTCATTAAGAGCATAGCCGCCGAAGGCAAAACCGTTCTCTTTGTGGGTACCAAAAAACAGGCTCAAGAGACGGTTCGGGAAGAGGCTGCGAAATGCGGGATGTTCTATGTCAATCAGCGCTGGTTGGGCGGTATGCTTACCAATTACAAAACCATTAAAAGAAGGGTATACCGCTTAAAAGAACTGGAAAAAATGGAGCAAGAAGGCGTCTTTGAGATGATGCCCAAAAAAGAGGCCGCCCACCTGCGGGGACAAAAGGAGAAACTGGAGAGGTTTCTGGCGGGGATCAAGGACATGGAGGAACTCCCGGGAGCCCTGTTTGTAGTCGATCCCCGGAAAGAGCGGATTGCTGTTTCGGAAGCCAGAAAACTTGGGATACCGGTCGTGGCCATCGTGGATACCAACTGCGACCCGGACGAGATTGATTATGTTATTCCCGGCAATGACGACGCTATCCGGGCGGTAAAGCTTATGTGTTCCCGGATTGCCGATGCAGTCCTTGAGGGGAAACAGGGGGAACAGGTTGAAGAAGAGTGATGAGCGATAACGGGGTGAATGAGGGTTGGGAACACCAGTCCTCTTCGCCCCGTTTTGAACGAGATTAGGGGGTTTGAATTAATGATAACTGCTGGGATGGTTAAAGAATTACGCGAGAGAACCGGCGTGGGCATGATGGATTGCAAAAATGCCCTGGTTGAAGCCGGAGGTGACATGGAAAAGGCTATAGAGTTGTTGCGTACCAAAGGGTTGGCCCAGGCAGCCAAAAAGGCTTCCCGGTTGGCCAGCGAGGGTTTGGTGAGTTCATACATTCATATGGGAGGACGTATCGGCGTACTGATAGAAGTCAACTGTGAAACCGACTTCGTGGCCAAGACTGAAGAGTTTAAGTCTTTCTGTCATGACCTGGCCATGCAGATCGCCGCCTCCAAACCGGAATATGTAAAGCGTGAAGATGTACCGCAGGAAACCATAGAAGCCGAAAAACGCATCCTCCGGCAGCAGGCACTTAATGAAGGAAAGCCGGAAAAGATCGTGGATAAGATGGTGGAGGGGCGTATTGAAAAGTATTACAAGGAGAACTGTCTGCTGGAACAGCCTTTTATCAAGGATACTGACAAGACAGTTCAGGATCTGCTGAATGACAAGATTATGAAGTTGGGAGAAAATATAACGGTTAGGCGTTTTGTCCGCTACGAAGTAGGCGAGGGGCTGGCAAAGAAGGAGCAGAACTTTGTCGATGAGGTAATGTCGCAGATTAAGTAGTCCGCGGCAGGAGGTACCGGCCATGCAAGAACCCAAATATAAGCGGATTGTCCTTAAGCTGAGCGGAGAAGCCCTGGCGGGAGAGGGCGGTTACGGCATCAACCACCAGGTGCTGGTGTCCATTGCCAGGCAGATAAAAGAGGTTGTAGCATTAAAGGTTCAGGTCGCAATTGTAGTCGGAGGAGGCAATATCTGGCGGGGAGTAGCCGGAAGCGCTCGCGGGATGGACCGGGCTACAGCCGATTATATGGGAATGCTGGCCACTGTCATTAATGCCTTGGCCCTCCAGGATGCCCTGGAAGATGTAGGTGTTCCCACCCGGGTGCAATCGGCTATTGAAATGAGACAAGTAGCCGAGCCTTACATCAGAAGGCGTGCTATCAGACACCTGGAAAAGGGCAGAGTAATTATTCTGGCTGCGGGAACCGGGAACCCGTATTTTTCGACGGATACCACGGCCGCTTTACGGGCGGCCGAGATCGAGGCTCAGGTTATCCTCATGGCCAAGAAGGTTGATGGGGTTTATGACAGCGACCCGCGGCAAAATCCGAACGCCCGCAAATATGAAACCCTGGACTACATTGATGTTATTAACAAGGGGTTAGGGGTAATGGATTCCACCGCCGCATCCCTGTGCATGGATAATGAAATACCGATTGTAGTTTTCAGCATTGTTGAAAATGGGAACATCCTCAAAGCAGTTGTGGATGGAAATATCGGAACCTATGTTGGGAGGTAGATAAGATGCCTGGAACCATAATAAAAGAGGCGACTGAACGCATGGAGAAAACCCTGGAACACCTTACCCGCGAATTTGCCGGACTGCGGGCCGGGCGCGCCAACCCGGCGATGCTGGACCGGATCCTGGTTGATTATTACGGTAGTCCTACCCCAATCAACCAGTTGGCGAACATCGGTGTGCCAGAACCGAGGCTCTTGGTAATTCAGCCCTGGGACAAATCATCTATCCCTGACATTGAAAAAGCCATCATGAAATCAGATCTGGGAGTAAATCCTTCCAATGACGGGAATGTTATTCGCATTGCCATTCCCTCGCTAACTGAAGAACGGCGAAAGGAACTGGTCAAGGTAGTGCGCAAACGGGCGGAGGAGTCCAAGGTGGCAATACGGAACATACGGCGTGAGGCCAATGACAGTCTGAAGGCTCTGGAGAAAAACGGACAGATATCCGAGGACGAACAAAAGAAACGGTTGGAGGAGGTTCAAAAGATCACCGACAATCATATCAAGGAGATTGACAAACTGGCCGGTGGTAAAGAGAAGGATATTATGGAAGTCTAGTTAAGGCTGGATGAGTTCTGCAATATAAAACAGGCAGAAAGAAAGACTCCACCTACGGCAGATATAGTTGTATAATAACTTAAAACTGATTCCTTCTAATACCCCCTTATGGGGGTTTTATAGTTTGACTGGAGGATTAGGTTATGAGAAAACAGAACCGGCTGCCTTACGATAAGGAGCGGCTGCCCAGGCATATTGCCATAATTATGGATGGAAACGGAAGGTGGGCAAAGAAACGACATCTGCCCCGTCAGGCCGGGCATAAGGCGGGAATATCCGCCCTCAGGAGAACCATCGAGACAATCGTGGAATTGGGGATACCTGTCTTGACCGTTTATGCCTTCTCTACGGAAAACTGGAAAAGACCGGCGGAAGAGGTTAATCATCTGATGAACCTCCTGCGGGAAAACCTGCATAGTGAACTGTCAGACCTGCATGAGAACAATATTAAGCTCAACATACTTGGGGATCTACGGGAATTGCCCGCTGGATTGAGAGAGGAACTGTTCGAAGCTTGCCAAACTACGGCAGGAAACACCGGTCTTATCTTAAATATTGCCTTGAATTACGGAGGTAGAAGTGAGATAGTCAGAGCTGCCAAAGCTCTCGCACAACAGGTAAAGGACGGGGAATTTAGTATCGATGAGATAAATGAAAGTACTTTTGGAGCAAACCTTGACACTAAAGGGCTTCCGGACCCAGATCTCTTGATAAGAACCGCCGGAGAGATGCGAATCAGCAATTTCCTGCTCTGGCAGATTGCATATACTGAAATCTGGGTCACCGATGTCCTGTGGCCGGACTTTAATGGTGAGGTGATCTTCCAGGCCATTGATGATTACCTGAAGCGAAACCGCAAATTTGGCGCGGCCATATAGGGACGATGTCTGCACAACGGGTCAATTAACGGCCGGTTGGTGCGAATAACGTGACGTGCTGGTGTACCCCGCGACCTATTCCGTCGGGGAACATAATGAAGGTGTTACACCCGATTATTCGAAAGGGGAGACCATGAAAAAGAGAGTCATATCAGCAGCCGTGGGGATTCCACTTATAATCCTGCTGGCATGGTTGGGTGGTCATTATTGGACCGTACTGGTTTGGCTGGCAGCCTTGTTGAGTCTTTTTGAGTTTTACCGGGGGGTTAAGACCTCTGGTAACCGTCCTCTTTGGCTCGTGGGTCTGATGGTTATTGCTTGGGCTATGACGCTTAACGCGAGTCCTCTGGGTGGCACCCTGGGAGCATTGGTTCTGATACTGTCGATCCTGATATTAGTTATTTTATACCCCAGATACCATATAATTGATTTAGCGATAACCTGGTTTGGAGCTCTGTACATAGGTGTTTTGATGGGTTATACCTGGAAACTGGGTACACTGCCCGGATGGTTTGGGGTTATCATGTTGGCCCTCCTGCTAACCTGGGCCAGTGACAGTGGAGCATATTTCGTCGGCAAATTCTGGGGAAAAAACAAGTTGGCTCCTCAATTAAGCCCCAATAAGACCTGGGAAGGTTTTTTCGGTGGTTTTGTGGCAACTATCTTAGTATCACTGGCCGGTTACTGGATTATGCCTGGCTACAGCCTCTATCAGTATGTCGGGATAGGTATCGCGGCCGGCCTGGCTGCACCTTTCGGGGATCTATTTGCCTCGGGGATAAAAAGAGGGTTTGACATCAAGGACTTTGGCCGTCTTATCCCCGGACACGGCGGCATCCTGGACCGGATAGACAGCTTTATGTGTGTTGCACCTCTGGTGTACATATTGATTGTTAGATGGGGGGGCTAAAACGTGGAGCCGGAACTGTTAAGATACCTTAAGATATTGGTGAAAACAGCCGTAGGAGTTCTTGCCCTGGTAGGTATATACCTCTTATTCACCTACATATTCCCCATCATCGGGGATGTATTGGGGTCGCTCCCGGTGTATTTCATGCCCTTCATTTTGGCATTGCTGCTGGCCCTGCTGATCGAGCCGGCCATCAGTTTTATGGAGACAAGGATGAGGCTGAAACGAGGGCCGGCGACCCTGCTCAGCATGCTGCTGGTCTTGGGGTCCCTTTCTATGATCCTTGTTTTGCTTGTATCCCGACTGATCAGGGAACTGGCTTCTATTTATAAGACATTGTCCATGCGTTCCGGGGACATCAGCCAGGTAATAGCCGACATCCTGAAGCAGGTAGATGTTTTTTACCGGCGGCTCCAGCTGCCTCCGGAGGTGGAGGCTTCAGTGCAGGAGAATCTCTTTAGATTATTAAGCTATCTGGAAAATGTCATCAATTCTGTAGTTACCGCCCTCATTGACGTAGCCTCCAGCCTTCCCGGCTATTTTATTTTCCTCTTGATCGCACTGGTCGCTACTTACTTTATTGCCTGCGGTCGGCCGGAGATCAGGGATTGGTTCCTGAGGTGGCTGCCTGAATCATGGGAAGGGAAGACTCGTACAGTAGCCCGGGATCTGGTAGGCGCCTTCCTGGGCTGGGTGAAGGCCATGCTGATTCTTACATCGGTTACAGCAATTCTTACTATTGTAGGCCTGTCGATGCTGCGGGTTAACTATGCACTGACTATTGGACTGTTAACCGGATTGCTTGATATTCTCCCGATTTTAGGACCGGGCACACTCATGATCCCCTGGGCCATAATATCCTTTATCACGGGCAATACCGGAATAGCTGTCGGCATCCTGGTTCTTTATATGGTAATTGTTACGGTAAGGTACATACTGGAACCCAGGGTACTTGGTGATAATATTGGACTCCACCCCCTGGTAACTCTTATCGCACTTTACGTGGGTCTGAGAGCAGCCGGCGTAGTAGGCATAATACTGGGACCGGCACTGGTGGTAGTGTTTTTGGCCTGTCAACGGGCGGGTGTATTCGACAAATGGTCCTGGAAAAGGGTTGATTGATTTTGAAGCGGATAGCGATAATAGGGTCCACCGGCTCGATCGGGGTACAGGCCCTGGATGTAGTTCGGCGCAATCCGGACAAACTTAAGGTAGTAGCTCTGGCAGCCGGGAGTAATGCCAAACTGCTGGCCTCGCAGGCGGCTGAATTTGATGCCGGATATGCAGCCGTCTTTGATGAAAAAGCGTACCAGGAGCTGGCTGCCCGCTGCGACTGCTGGACCGGTGTAGGATTGGAGGCCGTTACCTTCCTGGCGTCCCTGGAAGAAGTGGACCTGGTATTGATAGCGGTAAGCGGTGCCGCCGGGATTTACCCTACCTACAAAGCGGTAGCCGCCGGAAAAACCGTGGCACTTGCCAATAAGGAAAGCCTGGTGGCGGCCGGTGATGTGATAATGCCCCTGGCACGTTCCACCGGTTCTATGATTTTACCGGTGGACAGTGAGCACTCGGCGATATTTCAATGTCTGCAGGGGGAAAAGAAGTCGGTTTTCCGATTGTGGTTAACTGCTTCCGGAGGTCCATTCCGGGAGACGGACATAACGGAACTTGATTTCGTTACCCCGGAGCAGGCTCTGCGCCACCCCAAATGGAATATGGGGAAAAAGATCACCATTGACTCGGCAACCCTGATGAACAAGGGACTTGAGGTGATTGAAGCTCATCACCTGTTTGCAGTAAGCTATGATCAGATAGGTGTTGTCATCCACCCCCAGAGTATCGTACACTCATTGGTTGAGTTTGTTGACGGTTCCCTGTTGGGTCACTTGGGCGTTCCCGATATGAGAATGCCCATCCAGTATGCATTCAGCTATCCTGATAGATGGGAATCGGCCTGTGATCGACTCAACCTGCTGCAGCTGGGTAAATTAGATTTCTACCCGCCGGATCATAAAAAGTTCCCGGCCCTGGGACTGGCAGTAAGCGCCGGGCAACAAGGGGGAACCATGCCTGCGGTTATGAATGCGGCCAATGAGATTGCCGTAGAAAGCTTTCTGGAGGGGAAGCTGGGCTTTAAAGAAATAACCGTAATGGTGGAGAAGATAATGGGGCAGCATCGGGTTATAGACAGCCCATCCTTGAGCGAGATTATGGCAGCCGACAGTTGGGCTCGTGAAGCATGCAGGCGAAACATTCGGAAATGAGGTAAGAAGAAATATGATGATTATTATGTCACTTTTGGTACTGGCGGTTATAATTCTGGTCCATGAGTGGGGGCATTTTATCGCCTGCCGCAATGCGGGAATTGATGTCGAGGAATTCAGCATCGGTTTCGGGCCCAAATTATTAAGCACACATGGGAAAAAAGATAATTCAGGGGCGGAACGGGTTGTTAAGACCGAATACTCGTTAAGGCTTTTTCCCATTGGAGGTTTCGTTCGCATGTCCGGGGCCGAGCCGGATGATATGGACAATCCCCGCGGTTTTAACCGGGCTTCTCCCTGGCAGAGGATCAAGGTGCTGGCTGCGGGGCCGCTGATGAACTTTGTACTGGCGATCGCCATATTTATTTTGGCTTTTACCTTAATTGGGATCCCCGAGATAGTAAACCAGCCGATATTGGGGGAAGTAGTAGTAGGAAAACCGGCGGCCGAAGCCGGATTAAAGTCCGGTGACCGCGTGATCAGCATCGACGGGCAAAAGGTATCCACCTGGGAAGAGATGGTGGAAATTATCCGGAAGACTCCGGAAGGCATCACTCGAGAATTGGTGGTACTCCGGGATGGACGGCAGCATACATTTGCTGTCACGCCGGAGTATAACCAATCGACCCAGACCTCGATCCTGGGAGTAAGCGCCACCCTCGTTTATCACAAAATGGGGGTATGGGAAGGGATCAAGATGGGGTTTGTTAATACCTACTTAACCACGGTTTTGATGCTGCAGGGACTGGTACAACTTATCACCGGCGCGGTTTCTGCTGATGCCCTGGCAGGACCGGTGGGCATAACCAAGATGATTGGCGAAGCCGCCCAGGGCGGTTTGATATACCTGTTAAATTTTACGGCTCTTTTGAGCATAAATTTGGGGGTTATTAACCTGCTGCCCTTTCCAGCCCTGGATGGAAGCCGCATTGTATTTACCGGTCTGGAACTGATCCGGGGACGTCCGATAGAGGCGGAACGGGAAAACTTCATCCATCTAATCGGATTTGTAGTTCTCATAAGCCTAATTATCCTGGTTACTTTTAATGACATCGTCAACATCGCAAAGGGTGGATAGGTTGATGCGGAGAATAACCCGGGAAATTAGAGTCGGAAAAGTGGCGGTGGGCGGCAATAACCCGGTTGTTGTCCAGTCGATGACCAATACTGATACCCGGGATATCCCGGCAACCATTGAGCAGATTAATAACCTGTTTCGGGTCGGGTGTGAATTGATCAGGGTGGCGGTGCCCGATTTTGAGTCAGCCGAGGCCTTGTCAATAATAGTAGGACAAAGCCCCATGCCGGTAATAGCAGATGTTCACTTCGATTACCGTCTAGCGATTCAGGCCTTGCAAAACGGGGCGGATGGTCTGCGGATAAACCCGGGCAATATCGGGCCGCGCTGGAAGGTGGAGGCGGTGATTAAAGAGGCCCGAGACCGAAATGTGCCTATCAGAATTGGCGTCAATGCCGGTTCGCTGGAGCGGGCGATCCGGAATGAATTTGGAGGGGCTACCCCGGAAGCCATGGTGGAAAGCGCCTTAAGACAGGTCAGGGTACTTGAGGATATGGGGTTTAACCTGATCAAGATCTCCCTTAAATCATCAAATGTGATGGATACTGTCAAGGCGTACCGGTTATTGAGCGACGCAGTCGACTATCCTCTTCATATTGGAATAACTGAGGCCGGTACCCTGCCGCGGGGATTAATAAAATCGGCGATGGGGATTGGCATGCTGTTGGCCGAAGGGATCGGCGATACCATCAGGGTGTCTCTTACGGCCGACCCCCGGGAGGAGGTCTGGGCAGCCTATGAGATCTTGAGAGCAGCGGGAAGAAGGTCTCGGGGGGTGGAGCTGGTATCCTGCCCCACCTGCGGGCGCTGTGAAATACAGCTCCAGGAGTTGGCTGAGGAGGTGGACCGCGAACTGCGGGGCATTGAACAACCGCTCAAAGTGGCCGTCATGGGTTGTGTGGTTAACGGTCCGGGGGAAGCCAGGGATGCGGATATAGGGATAGCAGGGGGGCGCGGTTTTGGTTTGCTGTTTAAAGGCGGCCAGGTAATCGCCAAAGTAGAAAACAACCGGATGGCTTCCGCATTAATCGATGCGGCAAGGGAAACTGCAAAGAGGAGGGAAATGGTTGAGGACGACACAGCTTCTAGTGCCGACTCTGAGGGAAGAGCCCAGTGATACCGAAGTAATAAGCCATAAGCTCTTGGTACGGGCAGGAATGATACGCAAGGTGGCAGGAGGGGTATACACCTATCTCCCCTTGGCCTTCAGGGTGTTGCAGAAAATCAACCAGATTGTTCGCGAGGAAATGAACCGAGCCGGGGGACAGGAAGTGGGCCTGCCCATTATGCAGCCTCGCGAATTATGGGATCAAACGGGAAGGTGGCAACTGTATGGCGATGAGATGTTCCGCTTAAAGGACCGCCACCAGCGCGATTTTTGCCTGGGTCCCACCCATGAGGAGGTTATAACAGCCCTAGTGAACGCGGAGGTTCATTCCTACCGGGATTTGCCGCTGCTCCTCTATCAGATACAGGACAAGTTTAGAGATGAGATCCGTCCCCGGTTCGGCTTGATGCGCGGGCGGGAGTTTATAATGAAGGACCTGTACTCTTTCGATGTGGATGAGGATGGTCTGGAAATATCCTATCGCAAGATGTATTTTGCTTACACTGCTGTTTTTGAGAGATTAGGTCTCGACTTCCGGGTAGTGGAAGCGGACAGCGGCGCCATCGGAGGCAGCAGCAGCCATGAGTTTATTGTCCTGGCCCGGAGTGGAGAATCAGTGATCGTCTACTGTGATCAGTGTGATTACGCTGCCAATGTGGAGAAAGCCGAGGCTGTATTTGAACCGGTTGAAAAGGTGGAAGAATGTCCGCCGCTTAATGCCGTACCCACCCCGGGTAAAAAGTCAGTAGCCGATGTGGTCGAGTTCCTGGGAGTTGACCCGGCCCGGATAATCAAGACCCTGATCTGCATAGTGGACGATGTTCCTTATGCCATCCTGATAAGAGGTGACCGCGAACTCAATGAGGTAAAACTCAAAAACTACCTGCAGGCCTCGGAGATATTTCTTGCTCCGGAGGATATGGTAAAAGAGATTACCGGAGTAGGTATAGGTTCTATTGGCCCGGTGGGACTTAAGGTCAAGATGCTGGCGGATTTGGAGATACAGGGAATGGGCGATGCATTTTGTGGAGCGAACTGCGAAGAGTACCACCTGGCTCATGTGTTACCGGGCAGGGATTTTAATCCTGATGCTTATGTAGACCTGCGCAACGTTGAAGCCGGGGATTCCTGTCCCCGTTGTCGGGGGGAACTGCTGGCCACACGCGGCATTGAGGTCGGACACATATTTAAGCTGGGAACCAGGTACTCCCAGGCTATGGATGCCGGGTTTCTTGATGAGGATGGGGTTAAGCGCCATTTCGTAATGGGCTGTTACGGGATTGGTGTTTCACGGGTAATGGCGGCGGCTGTCGAACAGAAACACGATGAAAACGGAATCATCTGGCCGATGGCCATTGCCCCGTTCCAGGTTATAATCGTCCCTGTAAACGTCCGTGATGAGCAGCAGGTTGATTATGCTGAGAAACTCTACCAGGAGTTAAAGGAAGCCGGTGTTGACGTGTTATATGACGACCGGGAGGAACGGGCCGGCGTAAAGTTCAAGGATGCTGATTTAATCGGGATACCGCTGAGGATAACCATTGGGCCCAAATCATTAAAGCAGAATAAGGTGGAAATCAAGAAACGGTGGGAAGCAGAGAGTGAATTAGTAGATCAGAAAAGAATAGTGGATGCAGTTCTCTCGTTAATTGATAAGATGTAGAAAAAAGGGGGGAAGGTATTGTCCGAATGGGAGATAATTTTGAAACTGGCTCTCTCCTGTATCCTGGGGGGTATCATCGGCCTGGAAAGGGAGAGTCTTAACCGCCCAGCCGGACTGCGTACCTACACCCTGGTATGTATGGGTTCGGCCCTGGCGATGGTAGTTTCGCTGGAGATGTACTACCAATTTCAGGCCACGGTAAATGCGGACCCGGGGAGGATCGCGGCTCAGGTGGTCAGCGGGATAGGTTTTATCGGTGCCGGTACCATAATTCGCGAAGGACCCACCATCCGGGGTTTAACCACGGCTGCGGGCATCTGGGTTGTTGGTTGTATAGGATTGGCAGTCGGTGCAGGCATGTACGTCCCGGCTATTGCCACCTCAATCTTGGTATTATTTATTCTGATTTATTTTCGCAAACTGGAAGAGCGCGTATCCGGTATGAGGGATTACCGAGCCTTTTCGATGATTGTAGATGATATTCCGGGTCAGGTTGGCAGGATCGGTTCGGCAGTAGGTGATCTGGGGGTTTCGATCAAAAACATCCAGCTTTCAGAAACAGACGAACCCGGGCGGATAGAAGTGGAATTACTGGTAGTCCTGCCGCCAAACCTTGATTCTGAGGCCGTAATCGACAGCCTCTCAAATGTGGCCGGGGTATTTAGTGTTGAGCAGATTGGTTAGCGTTTTTTCGTAATACTTGGTTTGGGGGATGGCATTGCGTTTGGGAGAATTGTGGGAGAGTATTGGATGTTCCGGGGAACGTAACCTGGAATCCATCTTAATAAAAGAAGTAACGGTTTTTGTGGAACAAAGGGCCTGGAGACTGGTGCTTGTTGTCAAACAACCGGTACCGGCTGCCAGGCTGAAATCTATAAGCCAGCAGATAATAGAGCAGGTTGAAGGGCTGGATACGGTTGAGGTTGTTACCCACCCGGAAGACCCTGAATTCTGCCTGTCACAGATAATCAACCGCGACTGGCCGGAAATATTGAAGGCACTTGACCAGCCTGACCGGGACCTGGTGAGTCAGGCTGTATACCAGGTAGAAGATGAGCATCTTATACTCAGGTTTGCTGATTTATCAAGCTGGCAGCAGGCGATTGAGAATGATGTTTGCCGCCGTATAGAAAAATGGATCTACGATTCTTACCGGATGTCCTTTTTAGTTTCAGTACGCCACAGCGAACGCCAGGAATATAAGATTTCAGTAAAAAGCAAGGAAGAGCTGGAAGCTGTTATTATGCCCAGCAATCCTTTTAGTCGCCGACGTAAAGAAGAACGCCGCCGTCGATCCGGGAGGGGGAAAACCGCAGCCCAGGCTATGCGTATAACAGAACTGCAGGAGGGTTTGGATAGCGTTGTTGTTGAGGGCGTAATATGCGGGAAAAAGTCCTGGAAGTTAAAGGATGGCAAAAAGGTTACCACTTATGATATTACCGACTATTCGGATTCCATTACCGTAAAACTGTTTGCTGAGGATATTTTCGACATAGGCAAGTCCGTCAGGGTTTGGGGGGGAGTGCGGTTTGATGTCTTTGAAAAGGAACCGGTCCTTTTCGCTGATCACATGGAAGTTATGCAACTCCCGGGGAGGACTGACAATTCTCAGGTTAAACGGGTGGAACTTCACCTGCATACTACCATGAGTACTCTGGACGGACTTACTCATGTGGATGAATTGATGAAAAGAGCAGCCGGGTTCGGTCATCGGGCCGTTGCGATAACCGACCACGGTTCCATCCAGGCTTTTCCGCAGGCGGCGGAGGAAGCCAGGAAATATGGGATCAAGGTCATATACGGAGTAGAGGCCTACCTGGTGGACGAGCCCTTGCAGGATCGTCCCTACCATGTGATACTCCTGGCCGCATCTCAGAAGGGTCTGGCTAATCTTTATCAACTTATCAGCAATTCCTACCTAAACAACTTCTACCGGACTCCCCGGATACTCCGCCGTGAACTTGTGGCTTTACGAGAGGGAATCCTGATAGGGAGTGCGTGCGAGAGCGGCGAGATAATACGATGGATTCTCAAAGGTATGGCAGATGATCAACTCTTAAAAATTGCCGATTTTTACGATTACCTTGAGATACAGCCCCTGGAGAATAACGAGTTTATGGTGCGGGATGGGATTGTGGAAGGCAGGCATGCACTTATCGATATGAACCGGCGGATAATTGACCTGGGGGAACGTCTGGGGAAACCGGTAGTGGCTACCGGAGATGTTCATTTTCTCGATCCTCAGGATGAGATCTTTCGCCGTATAATTCAAGCCGGTAAAGGGTTTGCTGATGCTGAAAACCAGGCACCACTCTACTACCGCACCACCGAGGAGATGCTGGCAGCATTCAGTTACCTGGGAGAGGACCGAGCCTGGGAAGTGGTGGTGGCCAACACCAACGCCATTGCCGACCGCTGCCAGGATGTGCGGCCGGTACCGGCAGGGTATTATGCGCCGATTATGAAGGGGGCTGCAGACAAGCTGACCGCCCTGGCTTGGGAGACGGCCCGTTTTCTGTACAAAGAGCCCCTGCCGGTGCAGGTGGAGGAGAGGCTTGCCAGTGAGCTTCAATCCATAACCAAACACGGTTTCAGCGAGCTTTACCTCATCGCCCATCAACTGGTTAAGAAGTCCAACCAGGATGGGTACCTGGTGGGTTCAAGGGGTTCAGTGGGCTCATCGTTAACAGCTTTCCTCACCGGCATTACCGAAGTCAACCCCCTGGCACCTCATTATCGGTGCCAGTGCGGGTTTTCCAAGTTTTTTGAGGACGGATCAGTATTGAGTGGGGTAGACCTCCCCACCGCCCCGTGCCCGGATTGCGGGCAGGAGTTGGAAAGAGACGGTTTTGACATACCGTTTGAGACGTTTCTGGGCTTTGAAGGGGACAAGGTTCCCGATATTGACCTGAACTTCTCGGGCGACTATCAGAGCAAGGCTCACCAGTATGTGGAGGAACTATTTGGGAAGGACCATGTTTTCCGGGCCGGTACCATATCCACCATTGCTGAAAAGACCGCCTATGGATTTGTCAAGAAGTACGAAGAGGAAATGGGTATCCGACTGCGCCGAGCCGAGATTGAACGACTGGTCCGTGGGATTACCGGGGTAAAGCGCACCACGGGACAGCACCCTGGCGGCCTGATGATCATTCCCGATCATATGGATGTACACCAGTTTACACCCATTCAGCACCCGGCTGATGATATAAAATCCGGGGTAAGGACCACCCATTTTGAATATGAGGCCTTGAGTGGGGTCTTGGTTAAACTGGATGTGCTGGGGCATGATGATCCCACGATGCTCAAGGTGTTGGAAGACCTGACCGGCTTTAAAGCCACCCGGATAAGCCTGGACGAACCGCAGACTATGCAGCTTTTTTCCGGAGTCGCTCCTTTGGGGGTTAAGCCGGAGGATATCCGCTCGCAGGTTGGTACTTACGGCATACCCGAGTTCAATACCAGGTTTGTCCGGCAGATGCTGGAGGTAACCCGACCAAAAACCTTTTCCGAACTGGTGCGGATAAGCGGCCTGTCCCACGGGACCAATGTGTGGTTGAATAATGCCCAGGACTTGATCAAGAACGGCATCGCCGGGCTGAATGAGGTTATAGCAACCCGTGATGATATAATGATTTACCTGATTCAGAAAGGTCTGGACAAGAAAGAAGCCTTTAAGATCATGGAAAAAGTGCGCAAGGGAAAAGGCCTTTCCCGTGAGGAAATGGATTATATGAAGGCCAATAACGTCCCCCAGTGGTACATTGATTCCTGCAACCGGATCGAGTACATGTTTCCCAAGGCTCATGCAGTAGCATATGTAATGATGGCTTACCGCATCGCCTATTACAAGGTCCATTATCCGTTGGCCTTCTATGCCAGTTATTTTACGGTGAGGGCCCAGGATTTTGATGAAGTGATAACGGCCGGGGCCGAAGCCATATGTCGGAGACTGGATGAGATTGAGGGAATGGGACCACAAGCCTCCACCAAAGATAAGAATCTCATCCCGGTATTGGAGGTGGCCCTGGAGATGTGGGTCCGGGGTTTTCGGTTTTTCCCGGTTGACCTTTACCGTTCCCAGGCCAGTCGCTTTGAAATTGTTCCCGGTGGACTTCTGATCCCGTTTTCTGCGCTACCCGGAGTGGGGTTGGCAGCCGCCAATAATCTGGTGGAGGGACGGAATGGCGGGGCTTTTACTTCCCTGGAAGATCTCCAGCGGCGGGGGCGGGTTAATAAGGCGGTTATCGATATCCTGGATAGAAACGGGTGTCTAAAGGATCTCCCTACCACCGACCAGTTGAGTTTATTCGCTGAAATAGCCGGTTCCCAGAAATGAGGGAGCCGCGAGGACTAAAAAACCAGGCAAATTCCAATAATCCTTTATGAATGGCAGACTTGAATGCATTATAGCAATGTGGTATACTCCAATTGTTGCCGTATAAATACGACCGCGAGAAGAGTGGGTTAACCCCCACTTTTTCTGTTCTCAAAGATGGGAGGTGCACACATGGCGAGGCCAGGAGTGGTAGCCAAGGCGGAACCGCTGCTGGAGGGGGCATTGGCACGGCTGTCGATTGAGATTGTGGATATAGAGTACCGGAAAGAGAACCGTGGCTGGGTGTTTCGAGTGTATATCGACCACGAGGACGGAGTTGATCACAACCGGTGTCAGGAAGCCAGTGATGTGATCTCGGATATACTGGATAACCATGGGTTGATTGAACACGCCTATACGCTTGAGGTTTCCTCACCCGGCCTTGACCGGATAATAAAGAAGGATCGCGATTTTGTGAAGTTCAGCGGCCGGAAAGTCAAGATTAAGGCCCATGAAGCAATAAACGGCCAGAAGAACTTTACCGGCATCCTTAAAGGAATTCAAGGAGACGATATAGTCATTGACATTGACGGAAAAACGGTAAGTATTCCGAGAAGCAACGCTAAACAGGTCAGATTGGTGGTAGAATTATAAAGGCAGGTTTTTACCCGATTCGTTTAGTGTCAAGAATATTAGAGGAGGCGTTTTGCCATGTCTGGCGAGTTGATTCAGGCTTTGGTTGAATTGGAAAAAGAGCGGGGTATTCCCAAAGAGGTTCTAATTGATGCTATTGAGTCGGCATTAAAGACCGCCTACAAAAAGAACTTTGGTTCAAGTCAGAATGTTGAAGTGCAGATGAATTCCGAGACTGGTGATGTCAAGGTATTTTCACGCAAGACAGTTGCCGAAGAGGTGTCGGATGTCAAAACTGAGATCAGTCTCGAAGAAGCCCGTTTGATTGATAGTGGTGTCCAGATGGGCGATGAGATTGAGGTTGAAGTAACCCCGAGCAATTTCGGACGCATAGCGGCTCAAACCGCCAAGCAGGTTGTTATTCAGAGGCTGAGAGAGGCGGAAAGGAATGTTATATATGATGAGTACTCCAGCCGCGAAGGGGAGATTGTAGCCGGTACGGTGCACCGTACCGAGCAAAAGATATTGATAATCAACCTGGGTCAAACGGAGGCGATTATGCTCCCCCAGGACCAGATACCGGGTGAAAACTTTGCCCAGGGACAGAGGATAAAATGCTATATTGCCGAAGTAAAGAAAACCGCCAAGGGCCCGCAGATTACGGTTTCACGTTCTCATCCCGGCTTTTTAAGGCGTTTGTTTGAATTGGAAGTACCTGAGATCTTTGAAGGCCTGGTAGAGATAAAATCGATCGCCCGGGAAGCAGGCTACCGTTCCAAAATAGCCGTTTCATCGCGGGACGACAATGTAGATCCGGTTGGAGCTTGTGTTGGACACAGGGGAATGAGGGTCCAAAACATTGTGCGCGAACTGAATGGAGAAAAAATTGACGTAATAAAATGGAGCCAGGACATGAGTGTTTATATTGCCAATGCTCTGAGCCCGGCCAAAGTCTTGCAAGTAGAGATCGACGAAGCGGAGAAATCCTCGCGGGTAATTGTTCCGGACCACCAGCTTTCCCTGGCCATCGGGAAAGAGGGACAGAATGCGAGATTGGCTGCAAAGTTAACCGGATGGAAGATCGATATTAAGAGTGAATCCCAGGTATTCAAGGAGGAAGAATAGACTTGGCTAGAGCCCGTAAAATACCACAGCGCATGTGTGTCGGCTGCCGGGAGATGAAAAATAAAAAAGAGCTGATAAGGATTGTAAGGACTCCCGATGAGACCATACTTGTAGACCCTACCGGCAAAAAGTCGGGGCGGGGTGCTTATATATGCCCCAATGTGGAGTGTTTCAACCTGGCGGTTAAAGGCAAGCGTATTGCCAAGGCTTTAGAACGGGAGATACCCGATGAAATAATCGCAGCACTTAAGAAAGATCTGGTGATAGATTGAAAAGAAACATTTATCAAATGATTGGGTTAGCCTGCAGAGCAGGCCAGGTTTCTTCCGGCAGTATGGCGGCCAAGAACAGTATATTGCGAAGAAGAGCGTTTCTGTTAATCATGAGCCGTGATATTTCCGAAAAAACCAAGGATGAATTGATTTCGTCCAGCCGGAAACGTGACATACCATGGGTAATACTGGGGGATAAATACCGCTTGGGTGCTCACGTCGGCAAGGCCTACCGGGTTGCCTTGACAATAAATGACCGAGGTTTCGCCGATGCCATTTTGAAGGCGTTGGATGAACTGCAGGTTAACGAGGCTAATGATATGGGGGTGGTCGAATGGCAAAAATAAGAATTCACGAGCTTGCCAAGGAACTCAATATCCCGAGCAAAGAGTTGGTCCAGATTATAAAGGAACTGGGAATCGATGTAAAAAATCACATGAGTACCATGGAAGAAGAGCAAGGAGAATGGGTTAAGCGTAAGCTGCGGGAAAAAGAGGAGCGGGCAAAAAAGGTTGAGGAGCCTAAGACCAAGCCCAGGGAAACAGTTTCCGAGGCTCGTAAAAAAACTGAAGCCAGAAAGACGCCGGCAGAAGTGAAGCCATCAGCAACACCACGCAAACCAGAACTACAGCCCAGGAAAATTAAGCCGGCAAAAACAAAGACCGAAGAGAAAACAACGGAGATACCGACAGAAGATCTGCCCAGGCAAGACAAACGTGCCCGGGAAATGCCGTTTGAGGATCAGCCATCGACGCGGCAGAAGACTGATTTTAGGGTTAAGACATTTGGAGGACCCAAGGCAGGCAAACCCGGTCGGAGCAAACCAAAGAAAAAATCCAGGAAGCACGAGCAGAAGCAGGAAGAAACACCCGAAATGATCACGGTCGAGGACCGGATTACCGTGCGGGAATTGGCATCTAAACTGGCAAAAAGTCCGGCAGAAGTTATAAAGAAATTGATGCAGCTTAATATAAACGCATCGTTGAACAACAGCATTGACTTTGATGTCGCAGAATTGGTGGCCTTGGAGTTTAATGTCCGGGTGGAGAAAGAGAAGAGCCCCGAAGAACTGATATTGGAAGAAGTACGGGACGATGAAAGCAAGATGAAGCCTAGGCCGCCAGTAGTAACGGTAATGGGCCATGTTGATCACGGAAAGACATCCCTGCTTGATGCCATACGTGAAACCAATGTAGTATCCAGGGAAGCCGGGGGCATAACCCAGCACATTGGCGCCTATCAAGTCAACATCCATAATGAGAGAATCACCTTTATAGACACTCCCGGCCATGAAGCCTTTACTGCCATGAGAGCGAGAGGGGCTCAAGCCACTGATATTGCGGTCTTAGTGGTCGCCGCTGATGACGGGGTCATGCCGCAGACGGTGGAAGCAATCAACCATGCCCGCGCAGCCCGGGTACCAATACTGGTAGCCATCAACAAGATTGATAAGGAAAGCGCAAACCCGGAACTCATCAAGCAGCAACTGACCAAGCATCAACTGATTCCCGAGGAATGGGGCGGTGACACCATCTTTGTGCCGGTGTCGGCGAAGACAGGCGAGGGTATTGATCTGCTGCTGGAAATGATAATCCTGATTGCCGAAATGAGGGAACTCAAAGCAGATCCGGATCGCCCGGCGGAAGGGGTAGTCATTGAAGGACAGCTTGACAGGGGGCGTGGCCCCGTGGCCACCATTTTAGTTCAAAAGGGCACCCTGCGGGTGGGGGATACCCTCTTGTGCGGAACTGCCTTTGGCAAAGTTCGGGCCATGGTGAATGATAGGGGTAACCGCATAACGGAGGCCGGACCTTCCACTCCGGTTGAGGTCTTGGGACTGACTGATGTACCCATGGCCGGTGATATATTCAGAGCGGTTGACGAGAAGGTGGCTCGTCAGGTGAGTGCCCTGCGTTTAAGTGAGAAGAAACGCGAGGAACAGACCAGGACCAGTAAGGTATCATTGGATGATTTCTTTAAACAGATTCAGGAGGGCGAGGTCAAGGAGTTAAACCTGATTATAAAGGGGGATGTTCAGGGGTCGGTGGAGGCCATTATCCAGTCCCTGGAACGTTTGTCAACCGACGAGGTTAAGGTCAATGTGATTCATACCGGGGTAGGAGCAGTTAATGAAAGCGATGTTATGCTGGCTTCGGCATCCAATGCCATAATAATCGGATTCAACGTCCGGCCGGATTCCAAGGCTCGCAAGTACGCGGAGGAAGAACATATTGAAATTAGACTCTATCGAGTGATTTATGAGACCATTGAGGATATTAAAAAAGCGATGGCCGGATTGCTGGAACCGGAACATGTAGAACGGTTTCAAGGGCGATCTGAGGTCAGGGCTACATTTAAGGTGCCGAAAGCGGGCGTTGTTGCCGGTTGCTACGTTATGGAGGGCAAGGTTACTCGAAATGCAAATATACGGGTCCTCCGTGACGGTATGGTCATCTACGAAGGCAAACTCTCTTCTCTGAAAAGGTTCAAGGATGATGTCAAAGAAGTACAGACCAACTTTGAGTGCGGTGTCGGGATCGAGGGCTTCAACGACATTAAAGAAGGAGATATTTTGGAGACCTATACGATAGAAGATGTCCCCCGCGAGTTATAGCCCTGCGCCCATAGTGTATGGTTATATCTGGAAAGTGGGTGGGAGTAATGAATAAAAGAAGGCTTGACAAGCTGGCCGAGGAAATCAAACGCGAGATTTCAGCCATTTTGACTGAGGAGGTCAAGGACCCGCGGATTAGTATGGTATCGGTAACCCGGGTAGAGGTATCCAACGACCTCGGAGCAGCACGGGTAATGCTCAGTATTCTTGGGGATGAAAAGAAGCAGGCTGAAACCATGCAGGCCCTGGAAAAGGCCCGAGGTTTTATCAGAACCGAGCTTTCCAACCGGATCCGATTACGACAAACACCGGAAATCAATTTTAGACTTGACAGATCAATTGAACACGGCATTAGAATCTCCTCAATAATTGATGAGTTGAACAGCGACAGGAGTGGCAGAATTGAATAGTGCTGAACTAGAAACTGCAGCCCGGGCTCTGATGCAGCAGAAAAGACTTACGCTTCTCGGCCATTCCATTCCCGATGGCGATTGTGTGGGTGCGGTTACCGCCTTGATGTGGGCCCTTGCCAATATGGGGAAGGATGTTAATGCTATCATTGAGGATGGTGTTCCCCCGACTTACCGTTTTCTTAACGGCAGTGAAAGGATATCCTCCTTAATAGATCTTCCTCCAATATATGACTGCCTGGTATATCTGGACTGTGCCACCAGAGAACGGGTGGGGGAACGGTTGTCCCGGCTGATACCACCTGCCGCTACCGTAATAAATATCGATCACCATATAAGCAACCAGGGTTACGGTACTGTGAATCTGGTTGATGCCGGTGCGTCTTCTACCTGCGAGATCGTCTTCTACATAATTAAAAGACTGAATTCGCCTATTACTATTGATATTGCGACTTCCCTGTATTGTGGGATAGTAATGGATACCGGCAGTTTCCAGTATTCCAATACTAGTCCCCGAACCCACCAGATAGCCGCCGAGCTCTTGCAGTACGGAGTCGATATGGATCTGGTCAGAACCAGATTGTTTGAATCAAAGTCCCGGGTAGAGGTAAGCCTGCAGAAGACGGCCCTGGACAGCTTGGAATTCAGCAAGGATGGACGAATAGCTTCCATGCATTTATCCTATGATGATTTAACGAGATTGGGAGCCGTAGACCTCCATTTTGAGGGCACCATCAATATGGCTCGAAGCATTGAGGATGTGGAAGTCGCCCTCCTGTTCCGCGAGATTGAGCCCGGTGTGATCAAGATTGGCTTTCGTTCCAAACAGGAGGTGGATGTCAACCGCATAGCCGGTGTATGGGGAGGGGGAGGCCACAAGCGGGCTGCTGGAGCTACTCTGCGGGGAGAACTGGAAGCGGTCAAAAAAGTAGTGCTCTTGAAAGTAGAGGAGCATCTGCCGTGAATGGATTCCTGAATATTGACAAGCCATCAGGGATAACCTCCTATGATGTTATTCGTCGTCTCAAACCATTTCTGCCCCAGACCAGGATCGGGCACCTGGGAACGCTGGATCCAATCGCTACCGGAGTTCTGCCGATCGCTATAGGACATGCAACGCGATTGATCGGGTATATTAGAGACAATACCAAGGAGTATTTGGCGGAGATGGTGCTGGGTAGTATTTCCGACACCCAGGACAGAACGGGTCGGATCACCACGATAAGCAGGGAACCGGTTAGCGAGACTAACATATCCAAAGCACTGGAAGGCATGGTAGGGGAGATTGAGCAGATTCCGCCCATGTATTCGGCGATTCGTCATCGGGGACGACGCCTGTATGAACTGGCCCGTCAAGGAATGGCGGTTCCCGTCAAACCACGCCTGGTCACAGTATATTGTTTGGAACTGCAGGAGGTCGTTCAAGAACACGAACAACAGATGGTCCGGTTTAGAATCGGATGCTCATCTGGAACCTATGTAAGAACCATCTGCCATGATGTGGGACAGACATTGGGCTGCGGGGCATACCTGAATTCACTAACCCGGCTTCGTTCCGGCCCTTTTAAGATAGCTGAGGCCTGTGGTTTGGATTACCTGGTAGATAATCCAGGTGAATTACGTACCAGGTTGCTGCCGTCGGATTATCCGCTGCAGGATATACCGATGGTGGTATTGGAACCGCAACAGATATGGTCTGTGGCCAACGGCTCACCGGTATTATGGCCACGGGCCAAGGATAACGAATTATACCGGCTTTATGATCGAAAGGGTCACCTGCTGGCTGTAGCCCGCGGCCAGACCAACGAAAATGGACAGATGCTGCAACCGGAAAAAGTCCTGACTAGGGGGTTGAAATAAAACCAAATGCAGATCATAACAACTATCGAAGGATTGAAAATGGAGAAGCCGCTCGTTTTAGCCCTGGGGAACTTTGACGGGGTGCATAAGGGCCATCAGCACCTCATCAGTGAGGCGATCAAAGAAGCCAAGCAGTGTAGAGGAAGTTCGGCAGTAATGATCTTTGACCCGCACCCGCGCAAGGTTCTTTCCCAGGAGAGTCCACTGTTACTAACGACTATCAACCAGAGAGCCGGCATCCTGGCCGAGATGGGACTTGATTATCTGGTTCTGACTCCTTTCACCAAAGAAGTTGCTTCCTGGTCTCCAGAGTATTTTGTCGACCATATCATACTGGGTACTTTCAATGCGTCAACGGTTTACGTGGGGTACAACTATTTCTTTGGCCGGGGCGCGTCTGGAGATGCGCGGCTTCTGCAGCAATTGGGGGAGCAGAAGGGTTTTGCGGTCCGGATCATTGAACCGGTAACGGTATCCGGACAGGTGGTCTCCAGTACCCTGGTGCGTAGGTGTCTTGAGGAAGGGGATGTAGAAGCCGTTTATGCTTTTACCGGCAGATGGCCGGCGCTTAGCGGAAAGGTGCAGCGGGGGGAAGGAAGGGATATCAAGTTCCCCACCGCCAATCTCGATTTTGATCCCGAGATGGCCCGGCCTGGTCGAGGCGTCTATGCGGCTCGGGCTATTGTGGACGGAAGGTCACATGATGCCGTGGTGAACATAGGCCAAAAGCCCACCTTTCATCAAGAGTACCCGGTAGTAGCCGAAGCGCATATCCTTGATTTCAACGGCGATTTATACGGCCAGAATATCACTGTCATGCTTATCAAAAAACTGCGTGATGAACGTAAATTCCCCAGCCGGGAAGAACTGATAAACCAGATCGAAAGGGATATAAAAAATGCCAGAGAGATCTTAAACCGGCAGTAAGGGGATGAAAGCGTTTTTGCGCAGGAGAGGACTGCCGTCCTGGACATAAACAGGCTGTAAATTCTTAATCACAATGGAACATAATAATATATTACTGGGTTAAGTTTACATCGATAAGGCCCTGTGCTACAATTAATTCCGGTACTCATAGCTATTTCTCGGGCGGTGGTACCTTTTATGCATGAAGAGCATAATAAATTAGTGGATGCGATTAATATGGTGTCGGTTGCATATTATGCTGAAGAGTTTGGGCTGTTGCGTGAAGAACTGGAAGCAATCTACCTGAATTCAGGGGAAGGAGATCCTTCAAGAGATGCATTCCGGGATGCGCTTTATGCCATAATCTGCGAACGGGACGGGTAATCAAGGTGAGTTGCGAGTGAGGGTCTTAATTACCGAACACAGCCGTAAACGGCTTAGAGATTACCGACAGTCGGGTATAATGGATGAAGACCTGTATGAGGCCAGCTTAAGAATACCCGGACAAATACCTGTAGCAACCAGATTTCGCGGTTTTGTTGCCCGTAGCGGGAAGGTCTTTGATCTTGTCGTTAAGGATATAGAAGATGGACGGCTGGTAATAACCGTCATCGGTAAGTCATGAACCCTGGCGAGGATTCCCGAAACTCCGACGGATGTCTTGGCCAGCGGCGATTATAGCAAAAGGAGGTGAAAAAATGGCTCTTGATCAGGAAACGAAACAGCAGTTGATAAAAGATTTTCAGATACATGAAAATGATACCGGTTCTCCGGAGGTTCAGATTGCATTACTAACCAACCGTATTAATTATCTCAACGAACACCTCAAGGCACACAAAAAGGATCATCATTCCCGCCGAGGGCTGTTGAAGATGGTTGGACAACGCCGAGCCTTGTTGGACTATCTACAGGACAAGGATTTCGAACGATATCGTGCTGTGGTTACCCGACTTGGCCTGCGCAGATAAGAGCGGCTGTGCCCGCTCTTTTTAATTCTCCTGTGTCCCCCCGGTTCAATCGTTACCACCCGGCGCCATAAGTCGGCGGAGAGACTTGATTGTTCTGGGTTGCGGACGACAGAAGGGTAGCCGACCCGGTCTCATGTGACCGGGGTTTTTTCCAATGAACAGTTGTACAAGATAATTTGCCTCAAGGAGGGATGTTAAGTGTTCCATGTCTATGAGACGGAAATTGCCGGGAGACCGCTTAGAGTGGAGATTGGCAAGGTCGCCAAGCAGGCTAACGGTGCGGCAATGCTCTATTATGGCGAGACCGCCGTTTTGGTCACCGCAACGATGTCCAAAAAGCCCCGGGAGGGGATAGATTTTTTTCCCCTGACCGTAGATTATGAGGAACGCATGTATGCGGTGGGGAAGATCCCGGGGGGGTTTATCAAACGCGAAGGGAGGCCTACAGAGGCTGCGACCCTTTCCGCCCGCTTGATAGATCGCCCGATCAGGCCGTTATTCCCCAAAGGGTATCGCAATGATGTACACGTTGTTGCCACCATCATGTCGGTAGAGCAGGATAATCCACCGGATGTTACCGCTATCATCGGAGCTTCAATCGC
>LFRU01000072.1:52531-58727 GCA_001512495.1 Syntrophothermus sp. DTU052
GGCGAGTTAATTGTAAATCCCACGGAAGAACAGACAATAAAAAGTGATATGCATCTGGTAGTAGCCGGAACCCGGGACGCTATAATGATGGTCGAAGCCGGGGCCAACGAGATACCGGAAAGTAAAATGCTCGATGCCATATTCCTGGCCCATGAGGTGATAAAAGAGATTGTCGCCTTTCAGGAGAAGATAATCGCCGAGATCGGTAAGCCCAAAGCACCGGTTGAGCTGGTAGAGATCGATGCTGAGATTAAAGCTGTGGTGCGAGAGTATGCCCATGACAAGATAAGGGAAGCCCTTCAGTGTCCCGATAAACTTCTGCGGGAAGAACAGACGGAGGAAGTAAAGAAAGAGGTCGTGGAGCACTTTGAAGAGGAGTACCCGGAAAGAGCGGCTGATATTGAGAGCGTGCTGGATGAGCTGGAAAAAGAAATAGTAAGAAAGATGATCCTGGATGAAGGCAAAAGGGTAGATGGTCGCGCACTAAACGAGATAAGGCAGGTTACCTGTGAGGTAGGGGTTTTGCCCCGCACCCATGGTTCCGGGCTGTTTACAAGGGGACAAACCCAGGTATTGTCAGTTACCACCCTGGGGGCGGCCAGCGAAGAGCAGATCCTTGACGGACTCGGTTTCGCAGACTCCAAGCGTTACCTACATCACTACAACTTTCCGCCGTACAGCGTTGGGGAAACAAGGCCCATGCGCGGTCCGGGTCGGCGGGAGATAGGTCACGGTGCACTGGCGGAAAGAGCACTTTCTTACATGATACCTTCCCAGGAGGACTTCCCCTATACGATTCGGGTGGTATCTGAGGTTTTGGAATCGAACGGCTCGACCTCAATGGGCAGCGTGTGCGGCAGCACACTATCCCTAATGCACGCCGGGGTTCCCATAAAGGCTCCTGTATCCGGGATCGCCATGGGACTGATTAAAGAAGATGACCGGTTTGCGATTCTGAGCGACATCCAGGGTATTGAAGACGCCCTGGGCGATATGGATTTCAAGGTAGCCGGGACGGCCAAGGGTGTAACCGCATTGCAGATGGATATAAAAATCGCCGGGGTTACTCGAGAAATCCTGGAAAAGGCTCTGGCCCAAGCCCGGGAAGGCCGGATGCATATCCTGGATATAATGCTTAACACCATCAGCCAACCCAACCCCGAATTGTCACCTTATGCGCCGCGGATGATTAAAATGATGATCAACCCGGATAAAATCAGAGAGGTTATAGGAGCCGGCGGCAAGACTATTAAGAAGATCGTGGATGAGACCGGTGCCAAAATCGATATCGAGGATGACGGCTCTCTGTACATCACCGCAGTTGACCAGGATGCTGCCGAGAAAGCCCGGCACTTGATCGACTGCCTGGTTAAGGATGTGGAAGTAGGTAAAACCTATATCGGAAAAGTGGTCCGAATCGTTGACTTTGGTGCCTTTGTCGAGATAATACCCGGTGTCCTGGGTATGTCAGGTAAAGAAGGCCTGGTCCATATATCTCAACTGGCGGAAACCCGCACGGCCAAGGTCAGGGATGTAGTGGATATTGGCGATGAGATACTGGTCAAGGTGACTGAAATCGACTCCCAGGGCAGGATCAATCTTTCTCGTAAAGAGGCCCTGCGCCAGGTGCAGCGTCAAGGCTCCAGCGGGAAGATTCGTAAAAAAGCCGATGATCGCTGAATAACCGATAACTTAATAACACATGAAAAAACCGAGTTCCTCGGTTTTTTGTTTTCTTGAATAGCACTAACCTTCTGCGAATAGTATTTACCGACTAGAACAATAGAGGAGTCCTTCTATTGGCGGTAAAATGTATCAGCTAACATTGAATCGTAAAGCCGTATTCATGCTGGGAATGCTGGTTTTCGTCAGTGTTTACGCATCATGGATTGATCGGCTGGAAAGAAAGATATATGGAGTAAAGCCAGGCGTGTATATTGAAGAGCAAAAAGTAGGAGGATTTCTACCGGAAGAATTGGAAGTAGTCCTGGACGAACTGGTGATCCGGTACCGGGAGATGCCCAGAAATCCTTACCTGGATAGGGAAACAGGAGAAATAATTCCGGCAAAATACGGTGTTGAAGTAGATGTCCCCGCCACCTACCGGGCAGTCTTTAATGCCCCACCACACGCCAGGGTGCGTGTAATTACAAAAGGCATTCCCCCCTTACATACAGCCAAGGAATTGGAAGAGTTAAACAGGCAGATCGGCTATTTTCACACCTGGTTTTACGGGTCCTGGCAGCGACATGAGAATATTTCCCTGGCATTGCTCAGCATTAACAACCAGATTGTCTGGCCGGGGGAAACCTTTTCCTTTAATGAGGTAGTAGGACCACGGACCCCGGAACGCGGATACCGAAAGGCACCGGTAATCGGCGGCGACGGGTTGGGGTTTGGGGGCGGGGTCTGTCAGGTTTCCACTACCCTGTATAATACGGTGCTGGACGCCGGTCTGGAAGTGGTTGAGCGCCATCCCCACAGTTCCAGGGTGCCGTATGTGGCACCCGGCATGGATGCTACAGTGGTTTTTGGCGCCCAGGACTTCCGTTTCAGAAACAATACCAATCACCCGGTAATAATCAAAGCCGGGATTAGCCGGGGAAAGATCTCTGTGCATATTATCGGAAAGTAGGTGCGGGGTTTTGCGGTTCTTTTTTTTACCCTTGCGGCTGTTTGCGGCCCTGGTGGTGAGCTTTATTCTGGTTATGGTTGCAGGTTTTGGTTATGTAGTATACCTGAGTCAGCAGCAACCGGAGGTATCAGGGGTCAGTTCACCATACTACCAGGGAACAACCAACAAAAAGATGGTTTCGCTGACATTCAACGTTGACTGGGGTGAGGAATACCTGCCTCAACTGCTGCAGATCTTGAAAGACGAAAATGTTAAGGCCACCTTTTTTGTTACCGGAAGGTGGGCTGAAAAACAGCCGAATTTGGTCAAGCAGATATTAAAAGAGGGGCATGACCTGGGAAACCACGGTCATGGCCACCGGCATCTTAAAAACATGTCCAATGAGGAAATTGCCAAGGAAATAAGCAACGGTGAGATGATCCTGCAGGGTATAAGCGGACAAAAACCAAAGCTGTTTGCCCCGGCCTACGGAGAAATCGATGAGCGGATCAACCGGATTGCAGTGCAGTTAGGTTATGAGGTGATAATGTGGAGCCTGGATACCATTGATTGGCAGAATCCGGACATGGGAACGATAGTAAAAAGGGTGGTGCCCCGCATCCATAATGATGCCATAATCCTGATGCACCCTACCAAACCTACAGTTGAGGCTCTGCCACAGATAATCAAACAGCTTAGAGAAGAAGGCTATCAGATGGTACCGGTTTCTCTGCTGATTTCTGCGACAGCGGACAATGGGTCCGGGAATAGCAGATAAAAACAGCCATGAAGACATGGCCGCGGACGGCGAATATAGTCAGCCCGCCTGGTAATACCCGCTATTCCGGCGCTCTCCTGACAGATAGCCTTGGACACGATATGGTATTTACATAACACCGGGGAGTGATCTTGTGAAAAAGTTTTCTTTAATTCTTTCTTTTATAATTGCCTTTTCGGGGCTACTTATTTATCCCGGGACGGTGTCCGCGGTTCCCTGGGTCGGTGCCGGGGCTTACTGTGTTTACGACCTGGAAAGCGGCCAGTTTTTAGGGGGTGATAACTGGCGTACTGTAATGCCCCCGGCCAGCACCACCAAGATAATGACAGCCCTTTTGGCCGAGGAGTATCTTGATTTGGAAGAAACCGCCCTGGTTAGTGAACAGGCCGCCCGCACCCTGCCAACGACCATAGGTCTCAAAGCCGGGCAGGAGATGCGGGTTAAAGATCTTCTGGTGGCCGCCCTCTTAAGCTCGGCCAATGATGCCACGGTGGTGCTGGCTGAACGAATTGCCGGCAGCGAAGAGCTCTTTGCCCATTTGATGAATAAGAAGGCATTCGTATTAGGGGCTGTGTCCACTACTTTCAAAAACAGCAATGGCTTGCCCGCCGAAGGACACCTGAGTACCTGCCACGATCTGTTCATCATATCGCGGGCTGCCCTTCAGAAACCTTTTTTTGCCGAGACGGTGGCCAAGACCGAAGAATACATTGATCACCCTGGATACCCACAGGGAAAACTGGTCAAAAACACTAACCGTCTCCTGGCAACCTATCCGGGTATGAAGGGAATCAAGACCGGAACAACCGATGCTGCCGGCAAGTGCCTGATAGGCCTGGCCGAGAGAAATGGGCGCCAACTGGTTACCGTGGTGCTGCGAGCCGATGACCGGTACAGTGCTACCAAAACCCTGTTTGATTACGGTTTTGATAGCTTTTCCCGCACCAAGGTCATTGATAAGGATAAACCCTTTAAGTATCTGCGGGTAGATGAGGGCCATGCGGCGAAAGTAGCAGTGTGTCCGGAAAAAAACAGTGTTATCTGGCTTCCGGAGGATGGGTTGAAAGAGGTGGAAAAAAAGGTGCTGTTAGATTACCGTCCCCGGGCCCCGGTTAATAAGGGAGAAAGAATCGGTATCGTAAGAGTGTATTATAAGGGTGAGCTGGTGGACGAAATCAGACTTGAAGCAGCCTCTCAGGTTGAAAGGATACCGTCAGGTATTTGGAGAATTATCAAGAGAGCAGTGAATGAAAACCGGGCGGACATTCAATCCGGAGATGTTTCCGGGTCTTGTTGCGGAATTTAGGGACCAGCACCAGTGTTCTTGTGCCGGGTCAGCCAATGATTTGCGCAGAGATGATCGAAATCAACTGTTTTTGATTTGGAGGTTTTTTTGTGGTAGTAGAAAAACGCATGCTGCCGAATGGTGCAACGACGGTTATTGAAGAAATACCACATGTCAGATCCGCGGCTATCGGAGTGTTTGTAAAGATGGGGTCCAAGCACGAACCGGAGGAACTGAACGGCATCTCCCACTTTATTGAACACATGCTCTTCAAAGGGACCGCAAGGATGAGCGGTCGTGAGATAGCTGAAGCCTTTGAGAGAATGGGCGGTCAGCTCAATGCTTACACGAGCAAAGAACATACCTGTTTTTATGCCCGGGTCCTAGATGAAAACCTTTTCGAAGCCATGGATGTACTGTTTGATATGCTTTACAACTCAACGATGAATGAAAAAGACGTGGATACAGAGCGGGGAGTAATCCTGGAAGAGATCAATATGTATGAGGATACACCTGATGAACTTATTCACGATGTCTTCTCCCAGACGATCATGGCCGGACACCCATTGGGCAGACCGGTTTTGGGCAGACAGGAAATCATCGCTTCCATGTCGCGGAATACTATTTATAAGTATTATCGTGCGTTTTACCACCCGGCCAACATGGTGATCGCGGTGGTGGGTAACATCAACAGCGAAAGGGTTTTTGAGCGGCTGGCGAGTTACACGGGATATCAGCTGCAAACCGGGACCCCGAGGGAAGCAGTGGCACCCCGTTTAAGCGATGGCATAAACCTCGTACCCAAGGATATTGAACAGGTTCAAATCTGCCTGGGAGTACCCGGCATTCCCTACACCGATGAGCGTCGATACACTCAGAATGTGATGAACAGCATACTGGGAGGAGGTATCAGTTCCCACCTGTTCCAGAAGATTCGCGAAGAGAGGGGACTGGCTTACAATGTTTATTCCTACCCTTCAACCTACAGGGAGGCCGGAACCTATACCATTTATGTGGGAACGGGTCCCGGCAAGGTTCGCGAGTTCTTTGCCTTATTGAGAGACGAGCTCGATCGGTTCATCCGCGTGGGAGTGACTGCGGAAGAGGTGAGAAGGACTCAGAGCCAGATCAAAGCCAGCCTCTATTTAGGTATGGAAAGCGTTATGAGCCGAATGAACCGTCTGGGAAAATCCGAGGTATTGTATGGAAAGATAACACCGGTAGAAGAGATCATTGAAAAGGTGTTTGCCGTGACCCCCCAGATGGTTAAGGAGTATGCTTATGATATTTTGGGCAAACAGCCCTATTCACTGGCGGTCATCGGTGAACAATCGGTTCTTCCTGAGGTTGAAATGAGCTTCCGTGAGCTGGAGAGTTTTATGCGTGCTTAGTTCTTTTTGTTTTGATGGGTGTCAACCTAACAGGAGGCACTATATATTTATATGAAAGGTGGAACCGTCGGTCCTATGATCATCGAAGTCCAGGTAAAGGTGCTGGATCACGGACAGGGGTTGGAATT
>LFRU01000031.1 GCA_001512495.1 Syntrophothermus sp. DTU052
CGCTTCGGCAACGGGTATCGAAAATACCCGAGCAGCCTCGGTGATAGCTTCTTCGGGAATGTAGTTGTACTCCCTCTGAATGGCGTGGTAAGCCTCAATCAGCCCACCTGAAACATTCTTGTACTGGTTGATGATGGTATTGATGTCCGCCATATAAGCACCTCCTTTCCATCATGTAGATAAGTCCGATACCTGATAATATCGATTGAGACTTAATGCGGGTCAACCTGAGAAAACCAGGCTCAAACGATCCGGAACTTTGATGATGTATTTCTACAGAAAAATTATAAGTCCTTTTTGAGGACACAACAATACTTGATTTTACGGCGGTAAAACCCAGTAAACACCACGGTTGACGGCACATCCCATTAAATGTTAAGTCCTTGTGAAAAAAATTGCTAAGTTGTATAATGAGCTTAGCATCAGATGAGTACGTGCAATTATCGGGACGGTAACATGTTCCCGGTGCTTCCAGAATCGAATAATTAAATATTGCCTGAGGGAAGGATTTTTTCTGACCCAGGGGCTGACCGGTAAATTGCCTGAGAACGAGGTTTAACCTGAGTTTGAGGGGAGGTGCGATTAATGCTGCATGTCAAGCTTATCCTGGGTTGTATTCAGGGTAAGCTTTAATTTTTGTGGAGGTGTTGGAAATGCCGAGCCGTTTGGGAGTAATAGGTATAGTGGTGGAAGACCTGGAAGCCGTTCCCCGGGTAAATCAGATACTATCCCATCACTCCCAGATAATTGTAGGACGAATGGGAATCCCTTATCGCCAGCGTGGAGTTTCAGTGATCTCGTTGATTATCGACGGGGACACTGATGAAATCGGTTCACTTACCGGTAAACTGGGTTCTATTAAAGGGGTCAGCGTCAAGAGCGCTCTGACGACGAGACAGTACCCCGATGGAGGTTAGATTGTGCGCTATTACAAATTACTGCAAAACCCGGACCAAGATTTCGTCAAAGAACAGTTGAATATCATTTTAACCGACGATCGCCCGGAGCTCCTGGAAGAATTGAGAAAGGAAGCCGACCAGGTACGACGGCGTTGGGTAGGAGATGCCGTTCATGTCCGCGGCATAATAGAATTCTCCAATTACTGCATCCGCAACTGCCATTACTGCGGCTTGAACCGCTCCAACACAAGGGTACAGCGCTACCGCATTCCCCCCGAGGAGATTGTCGAGATTGCGCGGGGGGCGGTGGCTATGGGTTTTAAAACCATAGTCCTGCAGTCGGGAGATGATTTTTACTACACCCGGGAAATGATTGCCGATATTGTACGGGAAATAAAAGCCACCGGGGCAGCTATCACTCTTTCCGTAGGTGAAAGGCCTACAGAAGACTACCAGGCCTGGCGTGAAGCCGGTGCCGATCGTTACCTTCTGAAGTTTGAAACCTCCGATCCCGAACTGTATAGACAACTCCACCCCGGTACCAGTCTGGCCGTTCGGCTGAGGTGCCTGCGCGATTTACGTGAGCTCGGCTACCAGGTAGGTTCGGGATTTATGATCGGGCTGCCCGGACAGACCTGTGAGGTCCTGGCACAGGACCTGCTCCTCATGAGAGCCCTGCGGCCGGAGATGGCGGGAATCGGACCGTTTATACCCCATCCGGCTACTCCTCTGAGCCGGGATTCCGCAGGGGACGTAACCTTGAGCCTTAAGGTCCTGGCGCTCAGCCGGCTGCTTTTACCCTGGGCGCACCTCCCGGCTACAACCGCCTTGTCCAGCCTGGAAAAAGACGGGCGGCGACTGGGGCTTACCGGTGGTGCCAATGTAGTGATGCCGAATATGACGCCGCCGGCATATCGCCGCCTCTATGAGATTTACCCTCACAAAGCCGAGGTTAAAGACAGCCCCTATAACCTGTACCAGGCCACCCTCGATTTGATTCGCGAGCTGGGACGGGAAGTAGCCGGCGACCCGGGGCACGGCCTGTCAGCAGAACAGAAGTCTTCATTATATAAGGAGGAATCATTTTATGACCACTGCCAACTTTATCAACGAGCAGGAAATATGGGCATTGCTTGATGCCAACCGCAATCTGCCCCGTGAGCAGATTGAAGCCATAATAGAAAAGGCCGCTCAGGCCAAGGGTTTGGAACCCTGGGAAGTGGCGGCTCTGATCCAGGTTGAAGACCCTGAGCTTTTGCAAAAGATGTTTACTGCCGCACGGCAGGTGAAAGAAAAGATTTACGGCCGGCGCATGGTGTTCTTTGCCCCGCTCTATATCAGCAATTATTGCGTTAACGATTGTGTTTACTGCGGGTATCACCGTTCCAATACCGAGATGGTTCGTCGCAAGCTGACGATGGAGGAAATAGCCCGGGAAGTCAAGGTGTTGGAGGAAATGGGCCACAAGCGGATTGCGCTGGAGACCGGTGAGGACCCGAGAAACAACCCCATCGATTACATCGTCGAAGCAATGAAAACCATCTACAGCGTAAGGGAAAAACACGGCAATATCCGGAGAATCAATGTGAATATTGCAGCTACCACCATCGACAATTACCGCAAGCTCAAAGAAGCCGGCATTGGTACTTACGTGCTGTTTCAAGAAACCTATCACAAAGAAACGTATGAGAAGATGCATCCCTCAGGCCCCAAGTCCGATTACGTGTGGCACCTGACGGCCATGGACCGGGCCATGGAAGGCGGCATCGATGATGTCGGTCTGGGGGTCTTGTTTGGGCTTTACGACTACCGCTTCGAGGTGCTGGGACTCTTGATGCACAG
>LFRU01000073.1 GCA_001512495.1 Syntrophothermus sp. DTU052
AAGGATAGAGATATCGCTTCTGACTGCATCGAAATGCATAAGCATGGAGCAATTGATCTGACCAGAATGGCTCTGGAGTGCGATAATCCCCAACTCCGGCAGACCTTTATCACCATGCGCAATAAATGCGAACAATCCCAAAACGAATTAGCACAGATAGCTACCAGCAAAGGGTGGTACGTCCCCTCTCCAGGAGCCGACCCCAGCGAAATCAACCAAGTCTCACAGTCACTGTCACAGATCGTCGGTTACTAGACACTCCAAGATTCTCAGGGGAGGGATTCTAATCCCTCCCCAGCCATTTCTGCACAGCTCGGCCCAAAACAAAAGCCGCACCTGATCAAGGATGCGGCGACTCTGTAGGTGAACGATGCATCTCTGGAGTATATAAGGTAAAACGGATGTTTTTCCGGGAAGGCACCCGGTTAAGTGGTCTCGACCTCGTCTTTCTTGGTTAAATACTGGTGCAGAAAATACTCGCCAATGGCTATTAAAACTCCGAACGTGATCAGGGCAGCAGCTGTAGTGTCAAACGTTGCGAACAGCAGGCTTATTATATAAGCTACTATCCCTGCCATGACCCCATCCCCGATTGCTGCCACCAGATTGCCGTAACTGGGGAGAATAACCAGATCCCCAATCAGGTAATTTACGGCTGTTACCAAAATGGAGACGGCCAGAATCCAGCTCCAGGGATTACGCACCATGAAGTAGAAAGCGACAGCCGCCAGGATGAAGGTCATTACAAATTTAATAGCCAAGGTGGTTCCGGTTTTTTCCAATTAAATCCTCCTTTCTTTTGGGAGCCCGCATTTTACTGGACATTTACTTTATCCATTTTACCCAGAGTTTCTTGGATCTATTCGGTTTAATCCGGCTGCAGAGCACTCAGGATAGCCGCAATGATGATAAGCGGTCGCAATCCCCCGGGTTTGGTGGTTATTTTCGGAATA
>LFRU01000027.1:0-28514 GCA_001512495.1 Syntrophothermus sp. DTU052
TAGCTCAAAGAGTCACTGCCATGACCAGAGGAATTTTACACATAATATTGGACTTGATCTTTCTACACCCCAGACAATTTAATTCAATTATATTACTAATTCGATTACATATCTATGCAGGTAACATACTGGTGAGTTGTAAAAAAGGCCGGCTCGGCATAGCCAAACCGGCCAAATTCATGTTCAGTTATTGTTGCATTTCTTGCAGTTCTCTTCTTTGTCTATGAAAACAAATAGAACTGCCCCTATTTACTGTTTGCTTTTGGCTAGTAATTCAATTCCGCATACTGCAGCATGTTTCGGCAGAGGAACAGCACCAACAATGATACGGGTATGTTCACAACCGCCATGGTCAAGAACATCACGAAATTCTGACTTATAAGCACCAGATTGGAACCTGTAACCATCGCCAGAACCACCCCGGGTGCTGACAATATCACCATAACGATTAAATAAAATACGAAGGTAAGCGCTTTGCTGGCGCCGCTCCAGAAGCGGTTTACGATAATTCGGCCCGCGGTGAAGAGCAGTGAAAAGCTGAAACGAGCCAGGATACAGGCGCAAATCTCGTAGCCGTTCAAATCAAATATAATTCCAATCGGGATGAATATCACAGACGCTTCCACCAGGGCTGCCGGCAGCATTTCCCGCAGGTTGTGCAGCAATTTAGCAAAGGGCGGTTCCGGTACCAGGTAAATGAAGGGCCTGGTTAGTTCTTTATTGACGCGGCCCAGCGCGGTGCTGAATAGCTGGAAGTAGGTGACAAAACTGAATACTCCGAGGATGCCGCCCTCCCGCATAAACAGGGCCACCACGATGAAAAGCACGGCATAGAGCAGCGAATTGCGGCTGAGGAGAAAAATATTCCCCCGACGGTTCTCAATTTTGTGTTTGTAGTAGAAAGCATCGGCGCCCCAACCCTTATCAAATCCGGTCTTGCCTACCCGTACCTTTTCCGGCGCCACCTCCAGGTTGCCCTCCCTTTGCGCAGCCGCAATGGATTGGGTCAACTCGGCAGTTTTGAGCACATCCTCGTACCAGTCCCGGTTGGAAGAGTTTATCAACCAAACCAACAGGGCGAGCCAGGCCAGACTGGCGAGCAGACCGGGAACAAAGCCGGCTTTGCTGATAGAAGCAGCAAAGGCCCAGCCCAACCAACCACCAACCGGAAAGCAGCGCACCACCAGACTATTGGCAGCTGTTACCGCAGCAGAAAGAATACCCTCCCCGACATGCTGCCAGACGTACAGTCCGATATACAGTGCCAACAACCCGGTCAGCAGATAGAATATGGCTTGAATACGATTTCTCATGGCTTCATCGCTGCTGGTAAAAACGTAGATGGCCATGGCCGTGATCTGTCCCAGGAACACCGTCGCCACATATCCCAGGAACAAGCTGAACAGAACGATAGAGGATATACCGTAAGTTCTGCTCAACCACCCATATTGGAACAGAATGACCAGACCCAACAGCAAAGAGGTATTGATCTGGCGAAACAGCCCGTAGAACAGCACGCGTGATGGTCTGAACGGAGCAGGAAATACCAGATTAACGTCAGACATTGTAAATATGGAACCGCCTCTGGAAAAGCCGTTCTGCGTCGTTAGTAAGAACATCACGATATAAAGCGCGGTGGCCATAGCCGCCAACTCTGCCGGATCGCGGAAGTCGGCTCCCCCCTTACCGGCATCGCCGACGGTCAGAGAGAATATCACCAGGGCCACAAGGAACAGAACATATATAAGCCGCGCCGGTTTTTTAACCAGTTCCTTGATTCCGTTTTTTATCCGGGTTAGATACAGATACGGCAGGGCACCCATCATTTCGCTCCGCCCCCTTCGGTGATGGCGAAAAAGAGCTCCTCCAGGCTCTGGGCCTGCAGATCGTCCGGCCGGTTGTACTTGGTGGCGGCGAAACGGCCGTTGATCATGATATGGGTGGCATCCCAATAATCCTCCACGCTGTCGATCAAATGGGTGGAGATGAGCAGGGCTGCTCCCGCTTTCTTTTGTTCCCGGAATAATGCCTTCAACTCCTTGATGGCGTGAGGATCAAGGCCTACCATGGGCTCATCGAACACGTTCAGCAATGGTCGATGCACCAGGGCACAACAAATGGACAGTTTCTGCTGCATCCCTTTGGACAGCTCCTTGCCCAGCTTGTCTTTTTTATCAGCCAGCTCAAAACGCTCCAAAAGCTGTTTTCCATACCCGTCATCCGGCATGCGGTAGGCCCGCCGTACGAATTCCAGATGCTCCTCCACGGTCAGCAGATCATAGACAGCCGGGGTCTCTGGAATGTAGCCCAACAGGCGTTTGGCTTCCAGAGTCTTATTGTTATACCCGCCAATAGTAATCCTGCCATCAAAGCGCAGCAGCCCGGCGATGCACTTAATAATAGTTGATTTTCCGGCTCCGTTCGGCCCGAGAAGAATTGCGATCTGACCCGCGTCCACCGTAAAGCTGATATCATCATTGGCTACAACCCTGCCGTATTTCTTGGTCACATGTTCAATTTCCAGCATGAGATCCTCCATTATAAAGGTTTCTTGTCCGTTTATTGGTAATCCTAAATCAATGTTATCCCTGCGGTCATTTGATGGAACATTATCAATATAAGAGTAACATACGGTTGGATTTTGACAGCTGTTAATTTGTGTTAGCGGAGGTCTTGATAGTAGAGGTCGTGGGGGTTCCCCATGAGCTGAAGGGCAGGTTGGCCGGCTTGATTCCTGGCAGGAAGGCGCCCAGACCGGTATTGAAATTCATGGCCGCCCCTGGGAACAGGATCACAGCGGGATAATCCTATCGTCCTTCATAATAGGCACCATGCAGCATTACTCCATCTTCGGCTCTGATGGCAACCATTTCCGCCTTCATAACGCCACATCTCCACTCGATAGTATAATCGCGGTAACATCTTATGGCGATTATACCATTGTTTGTTAATAACTGCCAGATGACGGGGCCTTGATTTATTATCTCGAGCAGTGATGCGCGGATTCTATGTTACGTCAGGCTTTTTGTTATTTGTCTTTTACTTGAGATTTTTTAACTTCATACCCCAGCGTAGTAATAGCCTTTTCGATTTCTTCAATTGATATTTTTTCGTCATCAAAGTTGAGTTTTACTTTACTTGAGTTAAACAGCACATTTACACTGTCCTTCTCTACGCCCTTCAATGATTTAACGGCACCGTCAATCTTCTGCATACATGAAGGGCATGTTAACGTTTCCAACTGGATAGTTGCTTTTGGCATTTTATCTCTCCTTTTCAGAAATATATATTTTGTTATCAGAGTTTATACCCGAGGAGTCTCATACCGTTTAAGATTACTACCAAGATACTCGCTTCGTGCACCAACATCGCAATAGACATGTTCATCCAGTCGCTGAAGAATACACTGGCCAGCAACACCAACACAACTCCAACCGCGATAACAATGTTCTGGCGCATATTGCTGGTTGTTGCTTTGGTTAGGCCCAATGCGTGCGGTAAGCGGCCGAGGTCAGATTTCATCAATACAACATCTGAAGTTTCGATGGCTACGTCGGTACCGCTCCCCATAGCAATTCCGATGTCTGCCTGAACCAATGAGGGACTGTCGTTTACTCCATCTCCAACGAAGGCGATAATCTGACCTTTAGATTGTAAGTCTGCAATATAGGCTGATTTATCTTGTGGTAACATGTTACCGTGGGCTTCGGTGAGTCCAAGTTCATGTGCTACTAAATCGACTGTGCCCTGGTTGTCCCCTGAAAGGAGTACCAGTTTTTTGACGCCCAGATCTTTTAGCCTTTGAAGGTTTTCTTTTACCCCCGGACGAATTCGGTCACGAATTCCCATCAGTATTTTTAATTCACCGTCAACTGCTGTCAGAACTAGAGAGTTCCCGTTTTGTTCAAAGCGAGCAATATCTTCACGAACCTTTTCATTCATGGGAACATTTTCTTGTTCCATTAATGACACATTGCCGACCGCAACTCTCCGGCCGTTTACATTGGCGATAATGCCGCCGCCTTTCACCACCACCGTGTTTTCAACCGGGTGCAGTTTTGTATCTCCAACATATTCTACCACCGCTTTAGCTAATGGATGGTCGGATTCGTTTTCAACGCTTGCCAGGTAACTTAATACTTCATCAATGTTGCCCGCATAAAATTCTGTTTCAGCTACTTGCGGGTTGCCTATGGTTAATGTGCCAGTCTTATCAAATATTACCGCATCAACTCTGCTAAAATCGTGGATGACTTCACTGCCTTTTAGAAGAATACCATTGCGCGCTCCGTTACCGATACCGGCAACATTTGAAACCGGTACCCCAATAACCAGGGCTCCCGGACATCCGATAACCAAAATGGTAATCGCCAGTTCAATATCCTGCGAAACCAACCATACAATAATGGCGAGGGCCAACACCGCCGGCGTGTAGTACTTGGCAAATTTATCAATAAAACGTTCGGCTTCTGATTTGGAATCCTGCGCTTCCTCAACCAACTCAATGATTTTGCCAAAAGTAGTATCCTCTCCGACACGATTGGCAACAATTTGAATGGTACCATTTTCTAAAATCGTTCCCGCATAGACTTGCGCATTCGCTTTCTTGCTTACCGGAATAGGCTCACCCGTAATACTCGCTTCATTAATGTGACCTTCTCCGGTCAAAACAGTGCCATCAACCGGTACTTTGGCACCGGTCTTAACGAGCAGAATATCACCTACGTCCACTTCATCTATGTCTACTTCTTCGAATTCTCCATTCTCTGTCTGTCTCCAGGCACTTTCCGGTGCCATTTCCGTCAATTCTTTAATCGCAGAACGGGTTTTGGTCAATGTGCGCTGTTCGAGGTAAGCTCCAAACAGGAATAAGAAGGTAACTATGGCTGATTCCTCATAATTATTGATTAATAATGCTCCGACTACTGCGATTGTAACCAGGACATCAATGCTGACTACTTTGACTCTTAATGCTTGATAAGCCTGGATCGCTATGGGTGCAACCCCGACAACCGAAGCGATGATCAACGCCCAATTAAATAGTTCTACGTTTCCCAGGGCGAATTTACTGACAAACGCGGTTACAATTAAAAACGCATTGATTAATGTTATATGATTCTTCCTGCTTAAGATAAATCTTTGCATATTTACTCTTTCTTCAGCGTTTTATTGTTTAATAAATCCAGAAAGCATCCCTGCTTCCTGGATTCGATGCCGCTGACAGGAATTTGCGATGAAACGTCCGCTTAACCTCGGTATGCTTCGTCTGCTTCAGCCAACATATTGTACACGGCCTCGTAACTCTCGCATACATCTCCCGGAACCTTATAATTGTCTGTGATTTCCCGTAGCCGAGCAAATTCTTCGCCTAAGTCAGGTTTTTCCGTTCCCGCTTCCTTTATTTTCTCATTGATGGTATCAAATAATTTGCGAACTTCATGGAATTCCGGGTGACTGCCTCCATGAACTCTGGCTACAATCGGTACATACTGCTCCAATTTTGGTAAATGATTATCCTTCACTTCGCTAAACGCCAGCTTTTTGGTCATTTTTGTTCTCCTTCCGTGTTAATTTCGTTTTTCTGGTCCTATTACATCAGGATTCTATTATAATCAACTTGCTATGCTTCGACCAGCCATTTCGAGACATTTCCATCATGTTGTTTGGGACCATTTGGGGTGGCGAGAATACTCGGGCAGAGAAGGGCTATAATGATTTGGTACCACCAGGATCTGTAAAGCGAGTGCAGGGATAAAAAACGGCCGGCTTTTCGAACTAATGCTCCCCGGCGGCCAGGATAAAACTCTGATGCCAGACCCCGGGAATAAAAGTCCCGAGAGGGTGCCATTACACCGACGATGATCAACAGGTTTTCAGGGAAGCAAGCAGGCGGATAAAGCCAACCACCCAGGCCGTTCGGTCTTTTTCATTAGTAGGCACTCCTCCAGCTCCCCAACACCAGAAGAAGCTTTTTACCTCCTGGCTTCCCGCGCTTTGGCTACGGCTTTGTGTGCTTTGTCAATAGCGGTATTGAGATTGTTCAGGGTAGCCGTCGGGTTATGGAAACCATAGCCATTGGTTACCATGACGTAATCCAGATACCACTGGGCTTCCCGGTGCAATGCCATCGCTTCCTGAAGCTTTGTTTTGTCAACCGTGGGAGTTTCACGAGAAATCTTTAATTCGTTAATGGCCTCCATCACCGCTGCCCCGGCCAGATCCTGACTCTGCTTGACCTGAGCCTGAATGGTTCGCACCCGGGTTTTCAACCACTCGGTTCCATTACGGTGGCAGACAGTGCAGCTCTGCTCTATGTTGTTTAGAGGGCTCTGCCAAACATGGGAAGAAACCTTCTTATTGCCTACGGTGGTATAGGGCATATGGCAATCAGCACATGCCAACCCTGCTGACTGGTGGGTGCTGCCCATGAAGGTTTCATATTCGGCATGGCGGGCTTTCACCAGATTGGTTCCAGCCACAGGATGAACCCATTCGGTGAAATTCTGTTCATCAAAGTAGTTCAGTATCTCCTCGGCCGTTAACCCCTTATCCCAGGGGAAGGTGATTTTTTTGCTATCCGGCTGAAAATAGTAGGTTACATGGCATTGAGCACAGACCAGACTGCGCATTTCCTGATTGGTGAGTTTATCAACACTCTGCCCCTGCCTCTCCAGGGCTTCGATCAGGGCCGGGCGGGTGAGCCGCAACTCCATGGTTTTGGGATCATGACAATCCAGGCAGCCGATGGGTTCGGTGATCTTATCCTTCATTTGGTCGAAGGACATCAGATAATACTGGTCCCCGTATTCTTTTATCATCTCCGGGGCCTGAGTTGATTTACAGGTGAAACACGATGCACCTGATTTCTGCCGAGCAGAATCGATTGATTTAACATCTTCAATAGTATAGAGGTGGCCTCGTGGCTCGTTGAACTCCGCGGCAAAACCGGTTCCCGCGTAAATGATTTTCATATAAGGCTTGGTTTCAAAATGAGACGGATTTAACGTGTTTGCCATATTAGTCTGGTAACTATCCCAATGCGCGGGGTAGAACTGGCCCCATGCGGCTGAATGAACTTCATCGGCCGCTATTTCACCCTGCGGGCCTTCCAGGGCAACCTGATTGTGACGGTTAAAAAAGAAAACACAGAGCAAGACCACCACGACAACGGCAATGACTCCCAGCAGGACCAATTGCTTGGTTTTCGAAGCTTCCAAACAGATCCTCTCCTTTACTATTTGGGATGGACAGTGTTCCGATGGCACTGGAAGCAATAGGCGCCCCCGTTCTGGCTCGTATCACCAATGTCTCCCATGATATCACCGTGACAGCGCAGACAATTGCCCTGTATGACCTTCTTGCTGAGATCAGTGGCCCGAATCTCGGAAGGGATGGTGTTGGTAACGACGCGATAGACATCCCGGCTTCCGGTATAAACGGCATACATGCTGCCGGTAACCAGACCGTGCGGATCATGACAGTCTCCGCAATTGGCTTCCTGGGCATGGGGAGAGTGCAGATAGGTGTTCACCTGGTAATCCATGGCATGACACATACCACAAAACTCTGCCTCTGCCAAACCCAGGGCCGGAACCTTGACCAGCATCATCCCGAAAAATCCTAAAACCGCTAATACGGCTACCCATTTAAGCATTTTTTTCATATAGCTAGCAATATCTCCTATGATAGTAATACCTTACCTCTGATGTCGACTGAGCATAGGAGGATTTACACTAAACCAGAACTCAAGCTAATATTTGCCATATTACGAGGGTTTTCCTGCTTTTTTCTTTGTTTTCAACGTTCGATACTGTATTTGAACACCGACGGCCTGCTGTATGAAAGAACGTCCCGGATCACTCATAAATCCCGTTTCAAATTTAATGCCTCATTGCATGTTAATGTAACTTAACCCACTTGCTGGTCAGAAATTAGGCCACCAGGATAAAAGATTAATTACGATATTGTTGCTAACAAGACAGTTTTTAGGTAATGGCTTCACTCCCAACATATAAAACCCGGTTCCTTTTTCCGTAGTTTTTCTTGTGGCAGGCGAAATGAAAAAGAAGCCCGGACTTTAGTCCGGGGAGTCTTCATATTCTCTCGGATATTCTCTTCAGTTTTTCTGCCGAGGCAGATAATTCACTTAATGTGGCAGCTACTTCTTCGAGTGCAGCAGCCTGTTCTTCACTAGACTTTGCAGTATTCTCACTCGACTCTTTGGCCACTCCCAGTAAATTCTGTATCTGGTCTGTAGATTCCTTAATGGCCTTAACCGTGCTTCTTGATTGCTCTGACAGCTTCCGAATTTCGTCGGCCACAACTCCAAATCCTCTACCAGCGTCTCCGGCTCTGGCCGCTTCTATGGCAGCGTTCAATCCCAATAATTTTGTTTCTGCCGCTACTTCATTCACAAACTCCGTAATCGCATTTATTTCCTCTGATATGTTATTTATCTCCATTATCATGTCAAACAATTTTGCTTCGCTTTCAGATATTCCAGCGGCCGTAGCTGATATTTCTTCCACTACCGCAGCTATTTCCCCTATGCTCTGCTCATTATTTAACGCCATCCTCTTAACTCTTTCAGCATTTCTCCTTGGCATAATCACTCCAAAAGACCCACATACTTGACTGTCTTCATTGACCAGCGGATATGCCCAGATTTTAAGAGGAACCCCGTACATTTCCGCGCCTATGTCCAACACATCTTTCTTTCCCTTTTTCATAGTCTGCAGTGCGAAAGCTTCTGGCTTGTTCCCAACTTTGATACTGTCTGGTAACGGAACTCCTTCAGAAGCGTTAAATGCCAGATTCTTTTCAGTATCAGTAATCCATGTTAATGCGCCTTCTCCGGAAACATCTTCCACTATCTCCGATATTACGTTAAAATGCCTGATTATAGGATGCACACTTCTTGATATTATCCCTACCGCCCCTTTAATTTCTCCACCTTCCTCCATTGGAAATACTTCTATTCTTGTTGTGCTCCCATCTGTCAGGTGCAATACCTGGTCTTGTATGTCCCCTGTATTCAAACAGTTGCTTATAGCACCTACTTCTTTTACCAAAGTCCCTACGGGTATGTCTTTTATGCTGCTCCTTTTAGTCCCCATCCTATCAATAACCTTCTCGAGGTCAGTTCTTATAAATACTGCATCAATCGGTAGTACTTCTGCCATCGCCCTCACTACGTTCCAAAATCCTATTAAATCACTTGCAGTAACCAACACTCTCCCGCCTTTCCTTTTAATTGTCTCCCAGTTTGATTACGATCGGTTCTTTCCAAGGTGATTGTTCCCGTACTCGTTCTCTGGTAGACCGGGGATATTACTGCCAGGGATGGTTAAGTATATTATTATCATATTTTTCGCAAGTTGTATCGCTTTCTTTAGCTTTTTTCGCCCGTTGGAGGGCATTGTCAACAGCTTTTCCGCCCCGTATCTTGCCTAATTTTCTGAAAATCGACTGTTTATGGCTTTTCTTTCTGCGTTGCGTTTCGGTTACAAAAACCCCCAAACCGTCTGGCTTGGAGGCTGTTTATCTTGCTGCCCATTTGTCTATGGAAACATGCGGGTATTACGGAATTCTGGCGGAGCTATACTCGGCGCTTCCATAAAACTGCAAATCCCGGTAAATAGCTACATTTGTCATGGTGACTTTAGTATTGTCAAAGAGCCCATTAATATGGTAACTAATCAACTAGGAATTCCTCCGCGACACAAAAAGTTGGTAGGTAACGTAAAATGCAACCACAAAAGCTGTCAATAATGAAAGACACACTTGCTATCTGTAGACTAGACAAGGATGCTCTATTACCGCAATGGGCACTAAGGAGCAGTTTTTTCTCCTGCACTCGAACGGATTCTGAGCTTTCCATCGTCTGTTCACAAGAGGATATGCCGGCAAATATCCTTTGCGAAAAGGGGTGGCGATGCTTGAGAGTAGAAGGCCCCTTAGATTTTTCTTTAACGGGAATACTGGCTTCATTGGCTGCTCCCCTATCAGCAGCAGGAATAAGCATTTTTGCTATCTCTACCTATGATACGGATTATCTACTGGTTAAGGAGGAGCAACTGGGTTCAGCTATCAATACCCTCCGGCAGTATGGCCACCATATTGAGTGACGTTTCTTGAAAGTCCCTGATTTCTGAACTCTGCAGAAGGCTTGTCTCGGGAGGCCGAGGTAGAATTAGAATAAATCTCGGAAAACACAATCGATATTGATACGATTGTGGATTTGGCTGGTGGAGGCGAAGGGATTTGAACCCTCGACCCCTGCGTTGCGAACGCAGTGCTCTCCCGCTGAGCTACGCCCCCACTGGGTTATACTATCTCGTTTTGGGCCAGGGCCTTGAATATCAAAGGAACAATCTGTTTCTTGCGGGACAGAACCCCTTTAAGGAATACCTCTCCCTCAACGTCATCTCCAAATATCCTGGCACCCAGGTCGCTTCTTTCCCCGGCAATCAGGAGTTGCGTTCCCTCTACAAATATATCAGTAACCATCAGAAACATCAAATCATACCCCTGCATACTGCTGATTTCCTGCATGGTCGCCTTTATTTCCGGGATATGGCTCTGCAGCAGCGACATATCGGCCGTCTCAATCTGGGCTACCGCAAAGGTGATATTCCCGTACCGGTATTCTTTGAGATCCTCGTTTATAGCCTGGCGGGTATCGTCTATATCAATGGGAGAGGCTTCGCGGAAGATCTCCCTTCCCCAGACCTCGATCTCCAGGTCGCTCAGGACCGACAGCCACTCCGCCATCTGACGGTCCTTATCGGTAGTGGTAGGTGAACGAAAGATCATGGTGTCCGATAAGATCCCCGCCAGCAGCAGTCCAGCCGTGGCCTTGTCGGGCACATGACCCTTCTCCCGGTAAATTTCGGCGATCAGGGTGCAGGTAGCACCAACCGGCTCATTGCGGAAATATATGGGGGTGATACTTTCCAGGTCGCCCACCCGGTGGTGGTCGATTATCTCCAGCAGTTCGGCTTCCTCCACCCCGTCGACGGCCTGCGATTTCTCGTTGTGGTCAACCAGGATTACCTGCTTCCGCTTCATGCTTAAGAGGTGATAACGGGAAACCATGCCCAGAAAACGGTTTTCATCGTCGGTGACCGGGTAATTGCGGTAGCGGGTCTTCAGCATCATTTCCCGGGCCTCGGCCACTGAGTCGTGGTCGTCAAAGATAACCAGGTTGTCGGTCTTCATTATCTCGCCCAGGCGCGTATCAAATATGGCCTGCACTTTGGACCCGGCTTCCTCCGGTGAGCTCAGATCCGCCAGCCCGTCCATCAGGATCATGGCCAGATCGCCGATAGTAACCAGTCCCAGCAGGCGTCTCTCCGCATCTACTACCGCCAGGGTTTTGGATTGGCGGTTGCGGAGCAGGTTGCCCGCTTCCTGCAGTCGCATATCCGGGCTGAGCACGTCCTCAGTCTCCTCATCGGCCAGGAGGTCTTCAACCCGGGCTCTGACATCTTTAATCCGCTCCGGGGGCTTTATACCCAGCTTCTTCAGGACATGAACGGTCTCATTATTCAACTCCCCGGCCGTGCCGGCAATAACGTTGGACTCGCCTTCCAGTTGTTTCAATCGGGCATAAGCGATGGCCGAGGCTATCGAGTCCAGGTCGGGGTTTTTGTGGCCAATTATGATAATCGGTTGCTTCTTCATAAAAACTCCTCACAGATCAATGTATTCAAGGGTGGTCTTTTCCTCGCCGTAACAGAAAAGAACCGGGTAACACGGCTGCGGTGGAGCAGGCTCCCTGATTCCTGCCAGAGACAGAATGTCGAGCTGGAAAACCTCTATCCTTGTTTTCGCCCCTCCCCGGGAAGGTAGTTCCTTCTGACGCTTTCGGATAAAGGCCTTGATTCGAGCTCCCTGGTTTTCAACCGTGGTTCTCCCCAATTCGTCGGGAATGTTAAGGTTCCGGTTGTTGACAACAAAATCCAGTATCAGAAGCTGTTTGTACTGCGTTGAGTTCACCGGATCCAGGCGGGACAGGAAGTCTGCCAGGTTAATGTACAGCCGCTCCCGCCTTAATGGGCGGCCTGCCAAGTCTTCGGCGATATAGTACTCAGCCAGGGCTTCATAAAACCTGAAAGCACTGCCGGCAAAGAATTTTGGTATGCAGTAAGCCAGGGTATAGCTGAAAACATGGCTGTTATAATATCGGTGCAGAAGGTCGTCGATTATCTTCAGGGTGCTGATCTCATCGAAACTGAGCCACCGGTTGGCCAAAACTTCATACGGGGGGTAATCCTTGTAAACATAGTCATACCGGGGGGCTTCCTCCCGAATAGCCGTCCCTTTAAGCAGTTTAAGGAAGCCAAGCTGCAGGTAGTCAGGCTGCAGTCTATAAGCCCAGTTGAAAGATTCTGCCAGGGACTGGTAGTCTTCCTCCGGCAGACCGGCAATCAAATCGAGGTGGATGTGAATGTTTCCCCTCTCCGCCAGCAACCTGATATTTCGGGCCATCCGCCCCAGGTCCTGGCGACGGTTTATCCTGGCCAGGGTATTGGGGTTAATGGACTGCACCCCAATCTCAAACTGGAACCTGCTCTTTTTGACACCCGAAAGCAGCTCCAGCATCTCATCGGTTAGGGCATCGGCCACTATCTCAAAGTGAAAATTGGTCTCCCCGGGCAGGTCAGCCAGAAACTTCATTAATTCCAAAGTTCGCCCGGGATGGCAGTTAAAACTGCGGTCCACGAACTTGATTTGAGAGACGCCCCGGGCTACCAAGGATGAAATCTCCCGGCGGACCCGGTCTGGAGGAAAATAACGCACTCCCCTGATGGTGGAGGAGAGGCAGTAGCTGCAGTTGAAGGGACAACCGCGCGAGGTTTCATAGTAGAGGATCCGCTCATCGGTTATAATCGGCTCCATGCCGTAAGGCAGGGGTATGCGGCTCAGATCTTCTTCCAACTCGCGGTCCGGGTTTTTGTAGATATGATCCCCTTGTCTCCAGGTAAGACCCGCAATTCCCCGGATATCCTCACCCTGTCGCCAGGCGAGGAGAAGCTCACGGAAAGTCGCCTCTCCCTCCCCCCGCACCGCCATGTCTATGAAGGGGTTGTCCTGTAAGAGCTTGATGGTTCCGAAGCTCACCTCCGGCCCCCCCACGACAATCGTAAGCGAAGGCAGGACCTTTTTAAGGTTTTGCGCCAGTTTCAAGGTTTCCTCGATGTTCCATATATAGCAGGAGAAGGCCAGAATCTCCGGTTGTGCCCGCACAATGGTACGCAGTACATGGTCCAGGGAATCGTTGATGGTAAACTCCATCACCAGGTAGTGCTCCCCAACCTCTCGGGCGACACCGGCCAGGTACCTCAGTGCCAGGTTGGAATGGATATATTGAGAATTCAGGGTTGCTAGAACCAGCATTTAACCACCCTTTTGCACTTCCCTCACCCTGTTAACCACCCAGAAAATCACGATGGCAACCAGCGCCAGAATGATAACACCATCGAATTTCTCGAAAATGGTACGTATGTGGTCCCAGTTGTCACCCATCTTCACCCCGGCGTAAACGAAGATCACCGTCCAGGGCAGCGACCCGGCGATGGTGTAGATCAGGAAAGAGGGAAAATCCATGCGTGCGATTCCCGCCGGAAGTGATATGAAGGTACGCACAACCGGCATTAAACGGGCCCAAAAAACTATTTTATTACCGTAGCGCGCAAACAGGTCGTCCGCACGCTGGAGGTCCCGTTCCCTTATCAAAATGTATCGGCCGTATTTCTGAATAAAAGGCCGGCCCCCGTATGAACCGATCAGGTAGGCGGCTGTCGAACCCAGGACGCCCCCCAGGAGTCCGGCCAGGACCGCCTCCCAGAATTTCAGGATCCCCTCGGATACCAGATAACCTCCGAAAGGCAGGATTATTTCCGAAGGCAGCGGAAAACAGGCACTCTCCAGGGCCATCCCCACGATTAAACCCCAGTAACCCCAAACAGCCATATAATCGACGGCCAGGGCGTATAAGGCCTCAAGTATCTCAAACATATAATCCCCTTAAGTGTGTGGTCAGTATTTCAATCTTCACCAACAATCAGGAATTCGGTTTCCAGTTCGATTCCGTACTCCGCTTTCACTCGCTGCTTAATCAGCGAAACCAGGGCCAGCACATCCCGCGCCGTGGCCTGACCGCGGTTGATGATAAACCCGGCGTGTTTGGTTGAGACCTCGGCATCTCCCACGCGAAAACCTTTCAGCCCCAGTTCATCGATCATGGGGCCGACAAACCTGCCCGGAGGCCGCTTAAAAGTGCTGCCGGCGGAGGGGAACTCGAGAGGCTGCCTCTCCTTTCGCTGCCGGGACAGTTCCTGCATCCGTTCTTTAATCAGGTGCGATTCTCGGGGATGCAGCATTAGTGTTACCTCCAACACAGTGTAACCGTATCTTTGAATACTGCTGGAGCGGTAACCAAACTCCAAATCTGATCTATCCATAAGTATAGTTTCTCCGGCATCATTGAGGACCGCTGCTTCTTTAACAACCTGGCTGAATTCCCCGCCATAGGCACCGGCGTTCATGTATACCGCCCCGCCTAACGAACCGGGAATCCCTTCCGCGAACTCGAGCCCTCCCAGTCCTTTATCGGCAGCCATGGCAGCCAGTTGGGAAACTTTAATACCGGCCTGGGCTTTAACCTCAATCCCGCTGAACTCAACTTTATTAAAACTATCACCCAGCTTAATCACCAGACCCCGGAAGCCGCCATCCCGTACCAGGAGGTTGCTTCCCTCCCCAATGACCAGGTAAGGCATACTCCGCTCCCTGACCCACTCCATGATCTGCATTATCTCGCTCACGGAAGCCGGCATCACCAGGATATCAGCCGGTCCTCCGATCCGAAAGGTGGTGTGATCCTTCATGGGTTCCTTATACTTGATTCTCTCTGCCGGTATCAGGTTTTCTAAATTCATGTGCCTACTCCCCTGAGTTCAGTTTGGGTCATTAGCTATCCGAACCGCAATGGTTGGAGCCTCCGGTATAACAACAACTGACGGATTATTCCCCACCTGCCGGTAAGCATACTCCAAGGCATCGGCAACTGTTAAGCGGTGAATCATGAATGTTTTCTCGACCATTGCCCGGTCCATGCAGCTCACCAGGACAACCCGGCATTTCTCCAGGACGCGGCATATGGCGTAGGCCTTGTGCCCCCCCAGCTCAAAGTGGTGGAGAAACCGGTTCTTTATGTCTTCGCAAGACCGGGCCTCAATAACCCAACGGGCAAAGGTGTCCTCACCCAGTCCCTCCTGACAAGCTGCAACCAGGATGATGATCCCGCCATCACGAACCGCCTGCACCGAGGATTCCAAGGCTTTCTGGGCCTGGTAGAGGCTAATATCCTTGGGATAGCCTCCACAACCGGCAACAACTATGTCTGCCGGGCGGTCAAGGTAACAGAGGCTGGCTTCCTGACAGCACTCCACCCCTTTTAACCAGGCCTGCTCCATGTCACCGGCCACAGCCGCTACTACCTGTTTGCTGTCATCGGTAATCACGTTAAGTATAAAATCAACCCCGGCCCGGCGCCCACCCTCGATCAGCAGATCGTTTACCGGGTTATCCTTGATGTTTCCCAGGCAGGCCCGTTCATCAGCCATCAGGGCATGAGTGGCAGTAATGGCAGCGCGGCCCGCAACTCCGGGAATGATTGATTTGCGTCCCCCGGAGTACCCGGCGATATAATGCAGGCCAATAAGACCGGTGGTGACAACTACATCCGACTCTTTTATCAGTCGGTTAACCTGCAGGTCAAAACCGCCCGGCAGGGTTCCCAGGCTCACCAGGTCACAGTCCGGGCTGTGGTTAATCACCCGGTAGCGCCTACAAATCTCCCTGCCATATATTGATACACTTTCTCCTGCGGTCTGTTCCCGGTGTATTCCGTTGGCAATCAAAAGCGTAACCTCTTCATCGACTACCCCGGCGGACTGGATTTCCCGTAACAAGGGCGGCAGTATCTGGTCATAGGGAGTCGGTCTGGTTATATCGTTAACCACAATCACTACCGATCGAGCTCCTTTTTGGGCAATTATTTCCCGCAATGGCGGAGCACCAAACGGGTTCTCCAGGGCACTCTCGACTGTCGCCGGTAACCCCCCGTCACGGGTAAAGCCCTTCCGCTTAAGGATAGCCGTCAGATTTTCATCAGGGATTGAAAAAGTTATCCTGTCCTGAGCAAAATCCCAGGTAAAATCCATCTCTACCACCCTTCCACCAATTATACCAAAGACCTTCTCCTGGACAAATAAACCAAGAAAAAGCAAGGGGATAGTCCTCTTGCCCACCTCTTTATACAAAGTATAATTAAGTAACAGCAAAACAAGGAGCTTAATTTGGGGTGTCAAAGCATTGGCCTGTATTAGGCGGAATCATAATAGGCTTATTGATTCTGTGTGAGGGCGGCAAACTAATAGCCCTTGGTGTTCTCTTGTTGCCATCGTACTATGCAATAAATAACCTCGTACACCTAAGCCGGAAAGATGGCCGTTTGACGATGCGGTGGCGTAATTTTTCAATAGCTTTTGTACTGGAAGCTGCGGCAATAGGCGTTCCGGCATATCTAATAATCATGAGCGAGATGAACAAGCCACATCCTGCCGCTGCGGTTTTTCTTTTAATATGTTTGTACATAATAATGACTGCATTGGGTTATGGGGTTGCCAAAGAATAGAAGGGAGCAAGGGGCTGTTCTTTTGCTCCCCGGTGTTTCAATTGTGATATAATAATGCCGTTGATTTAAGTAAATTCCTGCGATGGGGAGAGTGCGATGGAGCGAAACGCGTTAAAAAGTCACCTGAAGAATATGCTGGGACCCGACAAGGTCCTGACCGAGGACCTGGATCTCCTATATTACTCGTACGACAGTTCTTTCCTGACCAAACTGCAGATGGTGTCTCCTGAGGCCGTAGTCCTGCCTCGTTCCACCGAGGACGTGCAGAAGGTCATGCAGTTTGCGTACGAAAACAGGATTCCCGTTACTCCTCGAGGAGCAGGAACCGGAGAAACCGGCGGCAGTGCACCATTGAGCGGCGGTATTGTCCTGGATTTGTCCGCCTGGGATGAGATCGTTGAAGTGGATGCCGCCAATATGCAGGTAACCGTCCGCCCCGGGGTGATCCATGCCGACCTGAATGATCACCTGGCGGCGTATAATATGTTCTTCCCTCCGGATCCGGGCAGCAGCAAGATGTGCACCATCGGCGGCATGGTGGCCAATAATGCCAGCGGCCTCCGGGCGGTTAAATACGGGTGTACCGAGCAGTATGTCCTGGGTCTGGAAGTGGTTCTGCCCGACGGCCGCGTCATTACCACCGGCGGGATGAGGTCCAAGGCCATAAAAAACGTGTCCGGGCTCAATCTGACCAAGCTTTTTGTAGGATCGGAGGGTGTGCTCGGTGTTATTACCCGCATCCGCCTGCGCTGTTTCCCCAAGCCCAAATCTCGCGGGATTTTGATGGCGGTCTTTGATAACCTGGATGATGCCCCGGCGACTGTCCTGGATGTATATCGAGCGGGCATCCTGCCCTCAGGCATTGAGATACTGGACTCGTCAGCCATCAGGGCTGTTAACGCCTTTAAGCCTCATATAAACCTTCCCGATGCGGAAGCGATTCTGCTCTTTGAAGTTGACGGCAATCCCCCCAGCGTGGAGTGGGAAGGGTCCACCATTGTAAGGATCGCCGAGGAACGGGCTCGCCAGGTGGAGTGGTCCACCGACCCCCAGCGGATGGCGGCCCTGTGGGAAGGCCGGAGCGTAACGGCGGCGGCGGCAGCCCGGGTTCGTCCCGATGGAAGCCGGATATTTGCCGGAGAAGACATCAGCGTCCCCCTGGCCGGAGTAGCCGAGGCTCTGCGGAGGATCCGCGCCCTGGGTGAAAAACATGGCATCCAGGTGGTCAACTACGGTCATATTGGAGACGGAAACGTGCATACGGCCCCGGTTATCGATCCCGAGAATACGGCAGAGGTAGAAAAGGTCATGGAACTGGTTCATGACATCCACCTGCTGGCCATAGAGCTGGAGGGTTCCACTACGGGAGAACACGGGGTGGGTGCAGTCCGCCGTGAGTATGCTCGTCTGGAGCACGGGCCCGCTGTAGATGTAATGCAAAGCATCAAGAAGGCCCTGGATCCCCACAACATTATGAATCCGGGAAAACTATTCTAGCCGGACATTCGGGCGGGGCTGTTGGAACCTGTCGCCGCTAATGGCAGACTCCGGCATGACCTGCTATTGTTGATTGCTGAAGTGGCTGAGGAGGATTTTATTCGTGGAGTTGCAACAATTTCCCCCGGTAAGAGACCAACTTAAGAAATGCGTACGCTGCGGGCGCTGCCGAACCGTATGCCCGATTTTTGCCGAGATCAAGAACGAAACGGTAGCCCCCCGGGGCCATGTGTTCATGGTGCAAGCCTTGCGGGACAATAAGGTGCTGCCGGAAAACCAGGTATATGACCGGCTTTCCAACTGCCTCCTCTGTGAGACCTGTTCCATAAACTGTCCCTCGGGAATCGATATTCACGAACTTAATAAAGCCGCCCGTTCATTCATATACAAGAAGAACCCCTCGGTGGCAAAGGACCTGATTCTGGACAAGGTATGGACCAACCCTACGCTGATGAGGCTGGGCGGTCTGGCCATGTGGACGCTCAACAAGTCCGGACTGCAAAAGGCAGCCCGCAGTCTTGGACTGACCAAACTCCTGCCCGGTGATCTGTCCCAGGCTGAACAGATCATGCAGGACGTTCCCCGGCGCTCGGCCCGCAGCATCCTGCCGGAGATAAACCCGCCGCGGGGAGATAAGAAACTGCGCGTAGGATACTTCCTGGGCTGTGGAACCGATCTCTTTTCACCATCGGTGGCGGAGGCCACCGTCAGGATTCTGACCTCATGCGGCTGTGAGGTAATAATCCCGCGCGATATGAAATGCTGCGGTGTGCCCCACGCGGCTAATGGCAAGACAGATAGTGCCCGTAATCTGATGGTACACAATCTTAAGGTGTTTAACAGCCTCAACCTTGACTATATCATAACCGATTGCGGTTCCTGCTTGGCTGCCATCTCCGAAACGAACCTTAAGCTGCTGTTATTTGATCAGGGATACGACGAGGAAATTGATCGGTTCTGTTCCCGGGTTTACGACCTGAACCAATTCCTGATCGAGGTCCTGGAGATTAACCCCCGGGGATTGTCACCCCTTGACCTGAAGGTAACGTACCACGATCCCTGCCATCTGGCCAAGGCCCTGAATATCCGCCGGGAACCACGTGAAATCCTGAGAATGATACCTGGACTGGAACTGGTAGAAATGGATGATTCCGAGCGCTGCTGTGGGGGGGCCGGGACTTTCAGTATTACGCATTACGATTTGTCCATGAAGGTTCTGGGCAAGAAGATGGAATCCATCGCCCGCACCGGAGCCGATGTGATCGCTACCTGCTGTCCCAGCTGCATCATGCAGCTCAAACACGGCACTAACCTCTTCGGCTACGCGGCGCCGGTAAAACACCCGGTAGAATTGCTGGCTGAGTCAGGTGTCCAGTTCCGGCAGCAGTAAGGGTGATGCCATGGTAATCGGTCTCGTCTGCTGATTATTCGTGATATAGGCAGGTAACCTGTGCATTCAGCCGGAAGCAGAACTGCAGGCCGGGACGCAACAGGGACCGATGTCAGTGTTACGGCTCATAAACCGGAAGACGGCCTGGTTAACTCCGCCTTCCCAGGACGCTCCGCGCCAGTTCTTTCAGGAACCAGCCTTCCTCACCAAAAATGTCAAGTGACCTGATGGCCTGCTCAATGCACTCCTCTGCCATTTGATTCGCTCTGGACAGACCAAAAACAGACACATAGGTTGCTTTGTTACCGGCAGCATCGCTGCCTGATTTCTTGCCGGTGATTCTCTCGTCCCCTTCCACATCCAGAATGTCATCGGTGATCTGAAAAGCGAGACCAAAGTGACCGGCAAACTCCTCTAATGCCTGCAATTGTTCTTCGTCAGCCCCGGAAACAATGGCTCCCGATTTCAAAGCCGCCTTAATCAGCGCCCCCGTTTTTTTCTGGTGCATTACTCGGAGGGTATCACCGTCAACGCTCTTGTTCTCCGACTCCAGGTCAATCACCTGTCCGGCAATCATACCCCGGCTGCCGGTGGCCGTGGCCAGTTCGTTCCAGGCCCACAGAACATTTTCCGTGGGCAGCGAGGAGTCCTGAAGCATGTTCGCAGACAACTCAAAAGCCCGGACCAGGAGAGCATCACCTGCAAGTATGGCCATGGCTTCCCCAAATACCTTGTGGCAGGTGGGTTTGCCCCGGCGCAGGTCGTCATCGTCCATGGCCGGGAGATCGTCATGGACCAGGGAAAAACAGTGAATTAACTCTACGGCACAGGCCAGGGGCAAAACCTTCTCCATATCCTTACCCCCCAGTCTGGCGCCTTCCATTACCAGTATGGGTCGCAGGCGCTTTCCCCCATTGAGCACCGCATAACGCATCGCCTGGTGAATGCTTACCGGCTCAACTTCGCTGCCCGGAAGCATTATGTCCAGGGCGGATTCAACCATTTTCTTCCTTGCTTTCATCTCCTGCTGGAAATTCATAATCTACTCCTTTAACCATCAGTCCGGAAGAGTATCTGACATCTTCCGCTGGCGCGGGTACAATTAAACTATAACTTGATTGTTTCCAAAACTCCAGAGAAAACAATAACCGGGACGAGTAAACGGCACAACCCTGGGCCTACTTCAATTAATTTCATAGCTGCGCTTAAAAAACGGTTAAATCCATGCTTTGATTTATCACTGCCGGAAGTGGTCAGGTTACCATGCCAACTATCCCCTGTATTCGTTTCCAATTCAAGATATCCATGATCGCATTTGGCACAGTAAAAGGCCAATACTTCGACCGGGGGTGTTAGCAAAGGGGGGTAATAACATAAATCTGTGCAATAATGGCATGAATGTCTCAACGCCTGGCTCATATTGTGTCTAATTGAATCTCGCGTTATACTGAAATCATAATAAGGCCACACCAGATCAATAAGGAGGAAACAATGAACAGGAAGGAACTGCGCCGCAGATGGGAGGAACTCCACAACAGTCCCGTTGCCCGGGAGACACTACGGCCGGAAATCCGGGATTCATGGGAAAGAAGCTTTCAATACCGTGTCAACCCCTTGTTGAAGGAAAACCCCCATGTGCTTGACGGTTCCAGTTTCAAGCAAGCCTTAGATAATGCGGGTCACCTGGTTGAAACCTCGCTGCCCGTAATGAATACCCTTTCCGAGTTTGTGGCGGGGACCGGTTTCATAGTATTGCTGACCGACGCCAATCACTGCCTGTTGAAAATCTCAGGAGACCACGACACGGTCAGATGGGCTAACCGGGGTCTCTTGGTTGAGGGTTCCATGTGGTCAGAGGATCTGGTCGGGACCAACGGCTGTGCCCTCAGCATCGCCCTGGCCCGCCCCATCTCTGTTTACGGTTATGAACACTTCACCCTCTTCTCCCATATAGCCACGAGCTCCTTTGCCCCCATTATTGATCAGGGTAAGATCATTGGCAGCCTGGGGATGGTAGCCCCTTATGACAAGGTAAGCTACCACTCACTGGGTATGGTGGTCGCTTCCGTAATGCATATCCAATCAAAAATTAGTTTGGAGCGTACCACCCGTTACCACGAAGTAATCATGGACTCCATGTCGGAAGGAGTAATGGTCGTAGATTACAATGGCATAATAACCTACATGAACGGCAACTGTGCTCGCTTTCTGCAGCAGCAGAATCAGACGGTTATCGGACGCAACATATACGACCTGCTGGGCCATACCCCGGATAACCAGTACTTTATCAACATTGTTACTCAGGGCCGGGTGGTTACCGATGAAACGGTTCTGCTCACCATAGGCAAGGACAAGGTTCAGTGTAACATCACCTGCAACCCCCTCAACAATCCCGACCCCTCAAATGGCGGAACCGTAGTTATCATTCGTGAAATCCAGCGCATAAACCGGCTGGTTCGCAACTGGATCGGCGGGGGAGCCAAAATGACCTTCCAGGATATTGTCGGCACCAATCCCAAGTTTCAGCAGGTTATCAACATTGCCAAAGCCGCCGCCTCTTCATCCTCCAATGTCCTGCTGCTGGGGGAAAGCGGTACGGGCAAGGACATCATTGCCCAGGCCATGCATAACGCCAGCCCGCGTCGAAATAATCCTTTTCTGGCCATAAACTGCGCCGCCCTGCCCCGGGAATTGATCGCCAGTGAACTCTTCGGCTATGAGGAAGGAGCCTTTACCGGCGCAAAAAAAGGCGGCAATATCGGCAAATTTGAGCTGGCCGATCAGGGTACGATCTTCCTCGACGAGATCGGCGATATGCCTTTGGACCTTCAGGCGTCGCTGCTCCGGGTGCTGGAAGAGAAGAGCGTGCTGCGCCTGGGCGGAAATAAACTTATTCCTGTCAATGTCAGAGTCATCGCGGCCACCAATAAAGACCTGGATTTAGAAATCAGCCGCAATCGCTTTCGCCGTGATCTGTATTACCGGCTGGGAGTAATCAGGATTACCATACCTCCATTGAGAGAACGCCCCGAGGACATCCGGCTGCTCGCCCATTATATTACAGAAAGCATATGTAAACGCATCAACAAACCGCCTATGAAATTGGCTCCCGAGGTCATTGACGCTTTTTTAAGGTTCGACTGGCCGGGTAACGTCAGAGAGATGCAAAATGTGCTGGAAGGCGCCATTCAGTTGGCTGACAGCCCATTAATCACCTACGACCTGGTTAAGGATTACTTCAATCAACCGGGCACCCAGGTTGCGGAAACATTGATCAAAGCTGAAAATGAAGACCTTACGATCTCGGCGGTGGAAAAACAGATGATCGAAAGCTACCTGGAAAAATACAAATACAACAAGACCGAAGCCGCCAAAGCCCTGGGAATGTCTCGCCGCACCCTGTACCGCCGTTTGAAGGAATACAATCTCTTATAACGAACCACGACCTATCGCCGGTTGTGGAACCTTGAACAGTACTTGGCGCTCACACAGGATAACTACCGGGCAGCACAGTTCCTGCCCGGTTCAGTTTTTCCGGGGAGGTAAACCCTATGGCCCCAACTTCCCGGCAAGGCCTGATCAGCTTGTCGCAGTTCCTGTAAAAGTATACTATTTATCTATAAGGAGGTTAGCTTGCATGTTTGATACTATTCGTCCCGGACTTTTTCGACTGGAGATTCCTTTACCGGGTAACCCCCTGAAAGCGGTAAATTCATACGTCTTCAAGACCCCGGACCGCAATCTAATCGTGGATACCGGAATGAACCGCCCGGAATGTCTGGAGGCCATGATGAACGGTCTCAGAGAACTGGATATTGACCTGTCGAAAACCGATCTGTTCATAACCCATATGCACGCCGATCACTCGGGGTTAATAAGCCATCTGGCCACGGAAACCTCCCGGGTTTTCTGCAGTCAACCGGACGCCGATATCATAAACTCGAAAGACGATTGGCGCGATATGCTGGTTTTCGCCAGTCGCAGTGGGTTTCCCCAGGACGAGGAAGCCATAAGACAGCACCCAGGATTCAAATACGGGGTCCGGGAGATAATCAACTTCACCATCATGAAGGATGAAGATACCATCAACATCGGTGAATACACCTTCCGCTGCGTCTCCACCCCCGGCCATACCCCGGGCCATCTCTGCCTTTATGAGCCGAATCAAAAATTCCTGCTTTCCGGGGATCACATCCTGGGGAAGATTACACCCAACATCTCCCTGTTTGTCGATGACCTGAATCCGTTAAACGATTACCTGCAAAGCCTTGATAAGACCTATGACCTGGAGGTGGAACAGGTGCTGCCGGCTCACCGCCAGATCTTTACTGACTGCCGGGGAAGGATCAACCAGTTAAAACAACACCACGACAAACGGGCGGCGGCCATTATGAATGTTCTGGAAAAGGGACCTCAGAATGCCTATGAGATCGCCTCGCAACTGAAATGGGATTTAAGTTATGAACACTGGAATCAGTTCCCCATTTCCCAGAAGTGGTTTGCAACCGGGGAGGTAATCGCCCATCTGAAGTACCTGGAAGCTCTGGGCAGGGTTGAACAGGATCAGAGTTCATATGAGATAAGGTATTACTTAAAATAACAAACGGGTTTTCGAATCCAGGGTTGGTCTATTCGACATACCAGATAGAACCATTTTCCTTGCCGGCAGTTAATTTGTTAGGTCGGCTGTAAGCCATCCTTTTCCTAAATCTGCACAATAATAGAAACATCCTCGATAAAACTTGTAATTTTTATGTATTAACGTTGAATAATCTGTTATAATTTCCAATAGTAGTCCTATAATGCATGAATATTTTCCATATTTCGTGCAGAATTAATACGCCAAAGGAGAGATCTGATTGGATTGTTTAACCTACAGCGACTTAAGAGCCTTTGAAAGATTTGCTCCTCATCTGGTCGAAACCTACGAACAAGGTGTTATTTTTCTCATATCCGACCTGGAAAAGACTGTCGCCAAATACCATTCCAAGAATTTTGATCTCCCGGTTATGAAGGTCGGTGCTCCCCTGGAGAAAGACGGGATGGCAGATACCTGCATCCAGCAAAAAAAGCCGGTAAGCATGGATTTCGTGAGAGCCAAGTACGGCATACGCATCCACGCTGAAGTGCTGCCGATATTCGATGATGAACAGCCGGAAAGCATTGTCGGCACCCTCAGCATAATCTACCCGTCTGAGCCGGTTGTCGCCCGAGCGTTTCCTTACCTGGCCCCCATGCTTTCCGAAATGTTCCCCGAGGGAGCCTTTATATATATGACCGGTCGTCACCGCTACAGCCACCGGCAAGCCTCGGCAAAGTTTGATATGCCGGATATACAGTTGGAAGCACCAATTCCGGAGGGCAGTATTCCCTCGGAGGTACTTAATACCCATAAACCGGTGTCGCGCGAGTTGGATCCGAGCCAGTACGGGGTTCCGGTACTGGTAATGAGTTACCCCCTGTTCGAAGAAGATCGCGATGGCAAACAAAAAATAACGGGTACTTTCGGACTGGCCCTGCCGAAGACTACAGCCCTTAAACTCCGCGAGATGTCCAACAACTTGACTCAGGCCCTTGAGGAAATCGCGGGTGTAGTTCAGCAGGTCGCCGCTTCGGCCACCGAAGTCTCCTCCAGTTATCATAAGGTCGATTCCAATATCAGCGCCGTACATACGCTGTCCAATAACATCAACGAGGTCATGGGCTTTATTAAACAAATAGCGGACGAAACGAAAATGTTGGGTCTGAATGCGGCCATAGAAGCGGCTCGGGCTGGGGACGCAGGCCGGGGATTCGGGGTGGTAGCGGAGGAGATCCGCAAGCTGTCAGATGATTCCCGGCAGACGGTTGTAAAAATACGCGATTACACTCAAGAGATTAATGATAAGCTCGACGAGACCTCATCCTTATCCGAGGCCTCAGTCCGTACCAGTGAAGAACAGGCGGCTGCTACCCAGGAATTGAATGCGAGCATTGAAGAAATCCTGGCCCTGGCACAGGAACTGGATGCCATTTCGAGGATCGTCTAAAGCGGCCGCCCCCCAAAGACTGTCCGAATATGACAACGAAAAATCTCCCGGCAGCCACAAGACGGATGCCGGGAGATCTTTGGTTAAAGACAGAAAAAAGGCACCTGTAATCCGAAAATCACAGGTGCCTTGCTTTAATTAGAATTACTTTTTCTGTTTAGCGATCTCCTCATCACGCAGGATCCTGCGCAAGGCTTTACCGGTATTCGTTCTCGGTAGCGGCTCGGAACGGAACTCGATCGTTTTGGGGACCTTGTAGGCAGCCAGGTTTTCCCGGCAGAAGGCGATAAGTTCTTCTGCAGTTACGTCTTCGACTCCCGGTTTAAGCTGAACGAATGCTTTGACAGTTTCACCGCGGTATTCATCAGGAACACCAATAGCCATGGCATCGGCAACTTTTGGATGTTTAACGAGCACTTCATCAATTTCACGCGGATAGATGTTGAATCCACCAGCGATTATCATATCCTTGGTACGGTCCACGATATAAACATAGCCATCTTCGTCCATGTAGGCCACGTCACCGCTTTTAAGCCAGCCGTCTTCGGTGAACACTCTGGCTGTTTCTTCAGGGTTCCTCCAGTATTCCTTCATGACATAAGGGCTCTTCATCCAGATCTCTCCTGGCTGGCCGAGAGGAACGTCGTTGCCGTCTTCATCTACCAGGCGGAGCTCCACGTCAGTATAGGGGACCCCGGTACTGCCGGGTCTAAAGGCGTTGTAGGGAGTGCTGATAGCGAGAGCGGTAGTCTCGCTCATTCCGTATCCTTCATGGAAGGAAAAGTCCAGTTCGCGGCATTTCCTGATTAACTCCAATGGAGCCGGAGCCGCACCGGTTCCGGTATAAAGGATTTTTTCGTGCCAGTCAATTTCGTGAACCCGGGGGTGATAGAACAGCGCCTGGACCATGGTTGGGACACACGGCCAGTAGGTAATAGTATCAAATTTATTAAGAATGTCGAACATCTCATCAATATCAAATCTGGGAACGATTATCATGGTACCGACACACCATGCAGCCCAACAGAGGCAGCAGATCTCACCGTACACATGCGAGAAGGGCAGGACGGCTAATACGCTCATTTTTTCCGGGGGAACGTGGTCCACACAGGCCTGGCTCCAGAGGACGCAGCTCATCGCACCGGCAATTATATTATACTGAGTCAGTACTGCGCCTTTCGGAATACCGGTAGTCCCGCCGGTGTACTGGATCACAGCAGGATCATCCCATTTGATATCGACCACGGGAGGTGCCCACCGCTTGTCGGTTTCCAGCAATTGCGAGAAATGCAGCCAACCTTCTTCCAATCCAAGCTCTTCCGGGGTGCTGACCGGAGTATTTAGCATGAAGTCAGAGAGCTTGGTTATGATAACGATAGGGATATTGAATTCTTTGTTAAGCTCTTTTATCACCGGAACCAATGGATCATAGGCAATGACGCAGCTCAAATCGGCGTCATTAAAAAGGTATCTTAACTCTTCCTTAGTGTACAGGGGGTTGAGGTTTACAACTACGGCCCCTGCCATGAGAGTCGCCCAGTAAGAAATGACGAACTGAGGACAATTGGGCATCAGGAAACCTATCCTATCACCCTTCTTTATTCCCTTTTCCACAAAAACATTTGCCAGGCGGCAAACTTTTTGATATAGCTCGCGATAGGTCATTTCCGCTCCGTAAAACCAAGTAGCGATCTTTTCAGGGTTGTACGCCGCGGCGTCGCGGAAAAAATAATACGCGTGTGTTTTCGGATAATTGATGGTTTTTTGCGCTTTCCAGTTGTATGACTTCGTCCAAAAACGGGTTTCGTAAATAGATGACATTTCGATACCTCCAAAAGCAAGTGATCAGTATTCACTCCATGACAAGCTCAATACGGCGGAAACTACGCTGAAAAACCCCCCCCCCTTCGACAATATCGAGGTACAGCGGTTGACGCTTGTACCATGGCTGTAAATAGATAGGGCACTACGGACTCACCTGTTCAGGCGATTATGGTTTGCCAAGAAACATAAATGCAATTGTTGTGCCAAATCTGATGACAGAAAAAAATAACTTGAGAAACCCGCCAATTAGCGATTTTCTGACAACAACGAATTGCCGCCAGATTCAAAACATTTATCGATCAATCTCATTATGATACCCTGCATGCTGTTGATGGTATCTGATTGAGACTGGGACCATAACATGTGTCACCCTTTGTCTGGTATTTGTGTATGGGAAAGAATTACTGGCGAACCCTGAGATTAAGCGGTAAAGTATCATTGTGAGACTGTGTAGACATTTGGGACGAACAATTACTTGAAGAGGTGCGGCTATGATTATGATTAAGAGTGTTGAGGAAGGAATACGTATCTGGAAATCGCTTAGGGAGACAGGAGCATGTGAGGGAATTTCGATTTCCCGGGAAGTTCGTGACTCATGGCTGCGCAGCGAAAGATACGGGGTCAACCCTTATAAGACCCGCTGTGATGTGGTACTGACAGAAAGGGAGTTGGGAATTCGAAAAGCTGCAAATCGAGCTCTGCTTACCCACGCATCCGCCATGATGGACAATCTGCGAAAGTACACCGATGGCTCGGGATATCTTTTCAGCCTGGCCAATAACCGAGGTTATATCCTGGCCCGGACCGGTGACCGGGAGGCTCTCGATTATGCGGATGGTCAGAATCTGATCGAGGGGGCCAACTGGTCTGAAAAGGTAATGGGTACAACTTCGGGTTCGGTAGCCACCGTTGAGAATAAACCGGTCCAACTGACCGGATATGAGTACTGGTGCCTGATGAATCCCTTTGTTATTAGTTCATCGTGTCCCATTTTGGACACGGAGGATAAGGTTATCGGGGTGCTGAGCGTTGGCGGGCCGTATCATCCCATTAATCGCCACACCATGGG
>LFRU01000027.1:28582-29652 GCA_001512495.1 Syntrophothermus sp. DTU052
GCTATTTCGGATAACAGGGAGTTCAGCAAACCTCTGGAGATTCGCCGCAAAAATGATCGGGTGAAATTAACGGTAAGCTGCACCCCGCTCGTGGGTAAAAATAATAAGGTTTTGGGAACCGTGGTCATTCTTCAACCCATTCGAAAGTACAAACGTCTGATAGAAAAGGTATCCGGTGCTCACGCCAGGATCACCTTTGATGACATAATCGGGAATAGCAGCGAACTGAATTATGCGCTGAGGCTCGCGGAAGTAGCTTCTAAGTCTGATTCCAATGTTCTTCTCCTCGGTGAAAGCGGTGTGGGCAAGGAGATGTTCGCCCAAGCCATCCACAACGCCAGCAACCGCCGCGATGAACCTTTCTTTGCCATAAACTGCGCCGCCCTTCCCCGCGAACTGATTTCCAGCGAGCTATTCGGCTATGAGGAAGGTGCGTTTACCGGCGCCCGCAAAGGAGGCAATCCTGGTAAATTTGAACTAGCCGACCAGGGGACCCTCTTCCTTGACGAGATTGGAGAAATGCCCCTTGATTTGCAGGGGTCTCTGTTGCGATTTCTGGAGGAAGGAAACATTATGCGCCTGGGAGGGCGGGAGGTTATACCGGTGGATGTCCGCATAATCGCCGCCAGTAATAAGAATCTGAAGGATGAGGTCATGAAGGGGCATTTTCGTCTGGATCTTTATTATCGGTTGAAAGTAATTGATATCGAAATACCCCCTTTGCGGAAGAGAAAGGATGATATCCCAGACCTGGTTGAACATTTTGTAAAAATAATCGGACCCAGGCTGGGCAGGAAAATAACCAGTATTGACCCCAGAGCCATGGAGGTTCTTCTCAACTACGACTGGCCGGGCAATGTCAGGGAACTGAACAACGTTATTGAACGAGCCGTTAACATCGCCAGCGGTGATGTGTTAACGGTGGACGACCTGCCTCCAGACATCAAAGAGGATAGTTTAAAATCACCTATTATCCGGGGACAAAGCCTCAATAAGGATGAGATCGAAAAACGTCTGATAATTGAATGCCTCAGAAAACATAATGGCAACCGAAATCTGGCTGCCAAAGA
>LFRU01000056.1 GCA_001512495.1 Syntrophothermus sp. DTU052
GGCACCTGGTAAAACGGAATCCGGGCGCAGTAAAACAGGTATTAAAGATGAGCAGACTTGCTACGATAGATCGATCAGACAGGTCTGCTCCTTAATTATCGAAAATCCTGGGCGAGCCAACTCTATCATACATCTGATTGAAAAAAGACAGGTTAGCGTTATGCCAGACTGTGAGCTATGCTGCTTTGACCAACCTGAACCGTGCAAGCCCCTAGTGTGCAAAATATTTAAGCAGGTAAAAGGGAACCAACCAGGGGAATCGAATATCAAAAGAAAGGGTGGCTCGGGGGGACTAACCCTAATCGGCAGGTAAATACAATTCACATTTTCGTCTTTGACTGCTTATTGACCTTGCATATACTCCCCTTGTTCACTGACTTATAAACGTTGTTTGAAGTAGGTAATCATACATGAATCAAAAGGTTAAGGTGCCGGCCTCAGAGATCGAAAGGCTCCATGCAATGACGAGCTATGAACGCAACCTTTTTGCAGCCGGTGTGCAGTACATAGCCGGCATTGATGAAGCCGGACGGGGACCCATAGCCGGTCCGGTGGTGGCGGCGGCGGTAATCCTGCCCCGGGACTTTTTCGTACCGGAAGTCGATGATTCCAAACGGCTCAAACCATCACTGCGCGAGAAACTGTCGTTAGCAATAAAGAGACAGGCCCTGGACTGGTCGATTGGGATAGTATCAGTATCCTGCCTGGATCAGATAAACATTTACCAGGCTACCAAGCTGGCGATGATTACAGCTTGTAACAACTTGAGATTAAGAGCCGAGCACCTGATAATTGATGCGGTTAAACTACCCGAGCTCAGTATCCCTCAAACCTCGCTGATCAAGGGTGATTCTCTAAGCCTTACGGTGGCCTGCGCTTCCATTCTGGCTAAAGTGGAGAGGGATGAGATTATGGAAGGTTATGATAAGCTTTTTCCCGGTTACGGGTTTGCCAAACACAAAGGCTATGCCACCCGTGAACATATAGAAGCACTGTTCCGGCTCGGCCCCTGTCCGGTTCACAGAACCAGTTTTGAGCCGGTAAAATCATGGCCGGGAGAGATAGACTATGCAGGTCAGTTATAGAAGTGTCGGCAGTTCGTTGATGAAACTGGGCTCCGCCCAAACCGGGGTACCGGAGCTTCATAAGGGTGAAATTGTTCAGGCGGTTGTCGAAAAAGTCCTGGGTGAGGGTTTATTAAGAGTAAACCTGAAGGGCATGACGGTGGAAGCAGCAACCTCCCTGCGGTTGAACCCGGGGCAGCAGCTCCTGTTACGGTCGGAGGGGATTGAGAATGGCCGCCAGGTTCTGCGGATAATTAACCCGGCTGAGGAGCAGTCATCAAAGGTGGCCACCATTCTGCATGAACTGGGGTACAGGACCGATGAGCGTCTTAACGCGATAACGACCAAGCTCATGCAGTATGGGCTGCCGCTGACCAGGGAGAACATAGACTATGTGCTTAACTCTACCCGCCGGCTGGGTGAATTTTCCCCAATGAATCTTGAGATCGCCACCTGGGCCTTAGCGAGCCAGGTGGACAGCAGCCCCGAGATCCTTAACGCCATTCGCAGTTTCTTAACCGGACCTCAATCCATAAAAACGCTGGTCCAACAAATAATGCAGGGACTGTCCAATGTCGGAGTAAGAACAGGGGAGGGTGTAACCAACGGACAACCTGTTCTCCAGCAATTACCGCTGAATGCGGATCAGGCAGACGCAATGCAGAACCCGCAGACGCCGGGAAGGACCGCACCAATGCCATCCGATGCGGCCAACCTGCCGCCGCAGGCTTCACAGCCGGTCAGCGGGGATGGCACCGGCAGAGCAGGAGGTGCGACAATAAACACTCCCCCAACGATTAACTCCAATCCCGAAAGCATTGGGGTACATAGTCCCCAGATTGCCGATATGAATGGCGATGTTAACAGGCT
>LFRU01000023.1 GCA_001512495.1 Syntrophothermus sp. DTU052
CCGCTGCCGCGCGGATTGCGCAGGAATACCTGAAAGGTTTCCACCTCCATTTTTGCCGCGTTCCTGGACGTTACATCCAGTCCCTTGCCTATGGAGAGTTGGCATCCCAGCCGCGGGAATGGCACTTTTTCATCCGGCACTCAAAAAGCCCCCTTGATATGCTTTATATTCCCCTGGCCTTTCTGAAAGGTAATAGCAATCAGGTCAAAACGCATGTTAAACGGGCGTCCCGCCGCCTTTTCCCTCAGGTACTCCATAGCGGTCCTGCGGATGCGGGATACTTTGGTCCGGTTGATGGTCTCCTCGGGGGTTCCGAAACGCTCCGTGCTTTTCGAACGCACCTCAACAAAAACCATGAGGTTTCCTCGCCGGCAGATAATATCAATCTCTCCCCACCGGCAGCGATAATTGCGCTCCACAATCTCGAAGCCCAACCGGGACAGGTATAATGCTGCCAGTTCCTCTCCCCGCCGACCTGTCTCCTTCCTCATATAGTCTTTCCTCGCGAATCAAGATGATAAACAAAGGCTAGGATTTCGGCCACGATCGTATATAGAGACGGTGGTATTTCTTCATACAGGTTTAACGCGCTTAGATATTCCACCAGTTCCTGATCCTGTTTTACCGGAACCCCGGATTCCTGCGCCAGCTTTTCAATCTTCTCGGCTACATACCCGGCGCCCTTGGCCACAACCCGGGGAGCCTCGTCCTCTTCGCTGTTGTACTTCAAGGCTACAGCTTTTTTGTCTGGTACCTCTCTTTCCACCGGTCATACACCTCTTTACGTCCTTAACTGCACCGGACAGCCTGATGCCCACGCAGTCTACACGGTGATATCAATCCCCAAGACCGGTATATCTAACTCATTCGTTTGAAATCCCGGTCTCAGAGTTTGGGTTTCCGAAGCCAGCTTCATCCCCCGATAATCAACCTTAAACCCTTTCTCAGCCAATCGCTCAAAGAGTTTATCAATACTGCGTTCAATTATCTCCAGTGACCCCTGGCGGCTGATCACACCTTGAATCACCAGGGTATCATCTGTTTTCCAGGTGACGTGGAATACAACCATTCCCAGATTGACGGTATCAAGAGCCACTGCCAACCGGACCTCTTCCAACTCATTCAGGCGTCGTTTCCCCTGGGCGTCCTTATATACAATCAACTCCATAACCCGATTCTGTCCGGCTGCCTCCAAAGGTATGGCAAAATAGTAAAACCCGGGCTGTTGGCTGTTGATCCGCCCTTCAGCCGAATTGAAGACCGCCTGACCAAGCAGTTCTTCCTCGGCTGCCGTCAGCAACTGCACCACCTGTTCTCCCACCTGCCGGGTGGTATCTGGAAACCTGCTCAGTACTTCCTTTATTAACAACAGGGCTTTGATAAACTCATTATTTGATTGCATAAAGTTCTGTAGATTCACCCGTGCCATCTCCGGGGTGTCTGTGCCCCTGAGACTCATCACCGATTCCAGGGCTGCCAATAGTCCTTTGATACCGTCAAGCCTGGTCAAATGTGGGTCAGCGGTCGGAATAACATCGGTCGCCAATAGTCCTTTTATACCATCAGGACTGGGCTTAAGAAGGCCGCTCTTGACCATCTCGCCGGCGAGCCTGTTAACATCGCCATTCATATCGGCAATCTGGGGACTATGTACCCCAATGCTTTC
>LFRU01000016.1:0-11246 GCA_001512495.1 Syntrophothermus sp. DTU052
GGCCTGATTAAGGGTAAGAAAGGGGGAGCTTAAACATAGCCATCGAACGGAGGACAGAGATCCTAGCAGTAGCTGCCCGGCTTTTTCGGGAGAAAGGTTATCCCTATACCAGCCTGGATGATATCACCAGGGAAATTGGAATAACCAAGCCTGCCATTTATTATTACTTTGCGGCCAAGGAAGATATACTATACGAGATTTGTGTGACCCAGATCAAAAAACTTATGGAAGAGGCCCAGGCTATTGTTGCTACTGACCTTGATATCGCAGAAAAGATAAGAAGGATTTTTGCGGCTCATATCATGCAGTTTCATACCAACCGTGATGTTGCTGAGTCATACTGGAGAGAAGCGGCTCACCTGTCTCTGCCGCGGCGCAAAGAGGTCAGCAACATGCTAAAGCAGTATGAGTACTTCATCCGAGAACAGGTAGATCAGGGGATTGCCGAAGGTGTCTTCCGGCAAATTAACACCCGGCAGGTTGTACGGGGGATCGGCGGTATGGTTTTTACCATTGGCAACTGGTACGATCCTGCCGGCCCGGATGATATTTACGTCATTATTGATGCCTACCTCGATTTCATTATGCACGGACTTCTGGCCAGGTAACAATTCCGGTCCTGAGAAAAGTAAAAGCATCAAGGGCTCTGACCTCTTGATGCTTTTTCTGTATTCATCCCGCATACTGCCTTCCACTCCGGTCGCCGGAATTCACCTGGTAGCGGTCGAATACGTTATGCAGTTAATCCCGTCATTCGGCTATCATCTGCTTATTCCATAACGAATGGGTTATAACCATTTTTGGACAGATACTTACCGATAACCATGCGCTGGACCTCGGCGGTTCCTTCAAAGATCTGCATTATCTTGGCGTCGCGCATGTATTTCTCAACCGGGTATTCCTTGGTGTACCCATAACCGCCAAAGATCTGAACGGCTTCGATGGCATTGATCATTGCAGAGTCCCCTGCGTAGAGTTTTGCCATCGAGGATACGGTCTTGTAGGGGGCTCCGATGTCCTGCAGGTAGGCTGCCTTCAGGTAAAGCAGCCGGGAGGCTTCAGCTCGAACTGCCATGTCGGCCAGCTTAAACTGGATGGCTTGGAAGGTGCCGATTGGTTTGCCAAACTGCTGTCTCTCATTGGCATAGTTGAGAGATGCTTCAACGCATGCGGTGGCAATACCAGTAGCCAGAGCGGCGATGGCGGTCCGGGATAGGTCCAGGGTTTCCATCAGTATAGGAAGCCCTCCACCTTCTTTCCCTATCATCATCCAACCCGGTACCCGGACATCTTCAAAGATGACCTGGGTGGTGCTGGAACTCCTGATACCCAGCTTATCTTCTTTGTTGCCAATGGTTAGTCCCGGCGTCTCCTTATCAACCATAAAGCAGCACAGGCCTTTGTTGCCGAGCTTCTTGTCCAGGGTGGCGAAGACCGTGAACTGCTGGGCGATGCCGCCGTTGGTGATAAACTGCTTGGTTCCGTTAAGGATGTAGTCATTGCCGTCCTTAACGCACTTGGTCGACAGTCCCAGAGCATCGGAGCCTGCTCCCGGTTCGGTTAGACAGAATGCGCAGACAGCGCCTTCCAACTGGCGGCCGTACCACCACTTTTTCTGCTCGTCGTTGGCCCCCACAATTATCGGGTCTGATGCCAGCAGAGTAGAGGCGGCAATCGTCGTCCCCAGGCCGGCATCACCCTTGGAGATTTCCTCGCAAACCAGGCACTTGGAGACATTGTCCAGCCCGTCACCGCCGTACTCTGCAGGAACCCCAATGGTCATCAGGCCCAGCTCCTGCATTTTTTTGATGGTCTCCATGGGAACCTCATCCGCTTTGTCCCACTCAATGCAGTAGGGAACAATCTCGTTGGCAGCAAAGTCTGCCGCCATCTGCCTAATCATTTCCTGTTCTTCGGTAAGACGAAAATCCATTTACATTACCTCCCTTTAATTCCGATTTGATCGGGTAAATGAATGTCAAGTTAGATGTCTCTGGTCCATAAAGAAGCCATGGCCGGTCCGGTCCCCACGCACAGGGAAGCTCCTCCCAGGGTCAGCCCCAGTCTTTCCATCTCGTAATACAGGCTTACGATAATACGCAGGGCGGTATTGCCAACCGGGTGTCCCAGGGCGATACCGGAACCGTTGTGGTTGCACTTTTCCATGTCCAGAGTAATGCCGTATTTCTCCTTCAGCCGGATACCGACGCCCAGGAATTGCGGGGCAAAGGCTTCGTTGATTTCCCAGTACTCGATATCCTCAAATTTCAATCCCGCCAGTTTCAGGGCCTTGGGGATGGCTTCAGCGGGACCGACACCCATGATCTTGGGATCTACGCCGCAGGCGGTAATGTTGATCATTTTGAGCAGAGGCTTAATACCTAATTCCAGAGCCTTTTTCTTGGACATAACCACGACTGCTGACGCCCCGTCATTGATACCGGAAGCATTGGCTGCAGTTACAACACCGCCTTTTTTGAAGGCCGGGCCCAGCCGGCCGACGCTCTCCATGCTGGCACCCCGAATGGGATGTTCGTCGGTATCAAATATAATCGTTCCTTTTTTCCGATCCTGGATTTCCACCGGGACGATCTCGCGTTTAAAATGGCCATTGTCAATAGCAGCGATTGCCCGGCTATGGCTCATTACTGCCAACTCATCGCACTGTTCACGGGTGATGTTGTACATTTCCGCGACGTTTTCCGCGGTCAAACCCATATGACCGGGTACAAGTCCATCAACCAGGGCGTCATGGAACATGGCATCATACAGGACGCCATCGTTCATCCGGTAACCGGAGCGAGCCTTATCCAGCATATAGGGGACCCGGGTCATGTTTTCCACCCCAACCACCAGATAGACTTCGGCCTTGCCGAGCGCTACCTGATCGCAGGCGATTTCCAGGGCCCTCATCCCGGAGGCGCAGTTCTGGTTAACTGAACAGGCATTGCTTTCGAAAGAAAGCCCACAGGCCAAACCCACTTGGCGGGCCGGCAGGGAACCGGACATATGCGGGTAAACCTGGCCCATTACGATGCCGTCAATGATTTGCGGATCAATACCAGCCCTCTTGATGGCCTCCTTACCTACTACGGTGGCCAACTGAACTGCGGGGACATCCTTGAGTCCACCCTGGAATTTCCCTACTGCTGTTCTGCAGGCACTTACAATTACAACTTCGTTTACGGACATGAATACCTCCCCTTTCATAAATGAGAGTGCAGCTAATGCAATGACGAGCGCGGACGATACAGCTATGCTATTTTATTGGTTCTTAACCAAATCTTCATTTTCTCTGCTTCTTTAATTAATTGGTCCCGGAAATCGGGATGGGCGATATTGATCAAACCCTCGGCCCGTTCCCAGGTGGTCTTGCCCTTCAGATTGACTGAACCGTATTCGGTGATAATATAGGCGGCAATCGATCTGGGTACGGTCACGATGGTACCCGGGCTCAGTGCCGGGGTGATTCTCGACACCACGGTTCCATCAGGTCTGGTAACGGTTGAACTCAAGGCGATGATTGGTTTGCCGCCCCTGGACTTGAACGCACCGATTATATAATCCAGCTGTCCGCCGGTTCCGGAGATCTGGCGTCCGGCCGAGGCTTCGGAGGCTACTTGACCGTATAAATCGACTTCCAGGGCATTGTTTATCGCCACCACATTATCATTTTGGCTGATAATATAAGGGTCATTGCAATAGTCTACGGGGTAGCTGGCGCAGGCTGGATTGTGATCCAGGAAATTATAGAGCTTGTCGGTTCCCATGGCAAAGGTGTAAACCATTTTTCCTTTGTCAATATTCTTTCTTTTGCCCGTGACCTTGCCGGCTTCGTACATATCGACAAAAGAGTCCACCAGCATCTCCGTATGGACTCCAAGGTCCTTAAGGTCCGAGTCCACAATCAATGAACCGACAGTGTTGGGCATGGCTCCAATACCCAATTGGATGCAGGCCCCATCACACATTTCCTTCATCACATGCTCGGCTATCTTCCGGTCCACCTCGGTCGGAGGCTGGGAAGGCAGGTTGGCCAATTTTGGATTGGTTGAACTCTCCACGATATAGTCAACATTCGATATATGAATCGCTTCGCAGCTTCCACCGAGACAAACCGGTACTGATTTGTTTACCTCCACAACTACCTTTTTCGCCTTTTTGGTCACATACGATGCCATGGAATTGGAGGTGCTGAAGTTAAAAAATCCGTTCTTATCCATGGGGGCTACCGGCTGGAAACAGACGTCGACCTCGAGGAAGTTTTCATAAAGCATAGCAGCCTCATGGTAGGTAAATGGAATATAACTGCATAAGTTTTGATCCATCAGTTTCCGAGACACACCCGAGAAGTGCCAGTCGTTTACGATAAAATGCTTCCTCTCCGGGTCAACCTTACATACTTCAGGCACAACCGGAAGCGTGGTTGCACGGATCTTGACATCCCTCAGCTCATCTTTGCGCCGGGCCAGGGCCGTATCACAATCCCACGGATGTTGCACAAATTCACCCATATTAACCCAATTGCCGGACTTGACCAGCTTGGCGGCTTGATCGGCAGTTATCAGTTTTCTTTTGTATTCTTCGCTATAATTCATGCTGTAATCACTTCCTTTCGTGCCGAGTTTTGAATGCGGAGAGTACCGCCGCCTCACAGATGTCGGAACTCATATGATTTCAGGAACTATCCCAATACCAAAGCATTATGGTATTGGTGACCTGTTCTTTCTCAGTTTAGAAAGGGAGGGACGGAGCAAGCTCCGCTCCCTTTCTACCGTAAGAGGGACGATTGATGTAAAGCGTTTTTACTTGGTGTAATCATAAAAGCCCTTGCCGGTTTTTCTTCCCAGGTGCCCGGCGCGGACCTTGTTTCTCAAAGCCAGGGAAGCCCGGTATTTTGAGTCACCAAACTCTCTCCAGTAGTAATCACAGATCATTAGGAGGGTATCAAGACCCACCAGATCCGCCAGTGCCAGGGGACCCATGGGCATATTGGCTCCCAGTTTCATGGCCTTGTCAATCTCTTCGGCCGGGATCCCCTCCTGGTAAAGCATTGCAGCTTCATTCATGTAAGGAACCAATAGGCGGTTGACAATAAAGCCCGGGGTTTCTTTGGCTCTAACCGGTTCCTTGCCGATTCTTACAGCCAATTCGGTGACGATGGCGACGGTCTCCTCACTGGTTTCAGCCCCGGGGATCACTTCCACCAGCTTCATGGCCGGTACCGGATTAAAGAAGTGCATTCCTACCACCGATTGGGGACGACCGCTGGCGGTACCTATTTCCGTGATGCTGAGAGCCGAGGTATTGGTGGCCAGGACGGCGGAATCCTTGCAGATTTCCCCCAGCTCCTTAAATACCTTTTTCTTGACGTCGATGTTCTCGACTATGGCCTCTATCACGACATCACAGTCTTTGAAATCCTTATTATCCAGGCTGGTGGTTATCAGAGCTTTGAACTTTTCCAGGTCCTCGGCAGTCCTTTTACCCTTTTCCACTGCTTTGGTCCAATTTTTGACTATGCCCTGGAAGCCTTTGTTAACAAACGCTTCGGCTATATCAACCAGGACTACCTCATACCCGGCTTCGGCACAGATCTGGGCAATACCCGATCCCATGATGCCTGCTCCCAGTACGCCGATCTTTTTGATATCCATCCGGCAAACCTCCCTTTTGGTACTTTAATGCGTCCTGTAGGTTATAAAGGTCGCCCTTACGGACAACTGCTCGACTGTATGAATTACTGCGGCAATGTACGGCAAGAGGTTTTGTACAATCACTCCCTTTCTGAACTGCGATACTGTGCTGTTATTGCAACATGAATCCCTGCGACCTCGATATCAACCAATCCGTTTACCCTTTTTTTAAGCAAGATTGGTGCCAACCATGAGGTTGACACTTCAAATGTCGACTTCCCCGCGTTTTACGACAACAAACGACATTAACCCATACCCATCCTACTCTCCCGGTTTGAGAGGTTTTATCACCAATCGATAGCCTGCACAGGATTGACCTCCGACAAAAACCCATTTAATTGGGGTTTTATGAGGTATAGCAAAACGGGAGAACTGTATTCCAAAACAGAAGAATTGTCCCGCAAGTAACAGTAAATTTCAGGGGAAAAAGGACAACAAAGTCGAAAAATGATGATATACTGAATAATAGCTAGTAATGTATCACGCTATTCAATCTCCAGACAATCGCCGAGCCGTCAATTGATTTATCTTTGAATATTTGTGGCAACATACATGCCGGGCGAGAGGTGATAGTATGTGGAGCGGATCCTTAGACCCGCAACAGATGTTGGAACTCCTCTTAACGAACCCCTATATGTTTTTTGTGGCTGTTGACAAGAAAGGCATGATCACGATGATCAGCCCCACTCTCTTGAAGATGCTGGGAAAGACGGAAGAAGAAGTGTTAAATCACTATGTGGGTGATATAATCCCCAATGGCAAGCTCCCGGAGATCCTGGAGACGGGGCGAATTGATGAAGCGGATGTTTGTGAGATTAACGGGCAGGAAGTTATAGTTACCAGGGTGCCCGTTATGTATAAAGGCAAGATAATTGGGGCCATTGCCACCAGTGTGCTGATGGACACCAACCGTATGAAGGTCGTTTTGGAGCAGTTAAACGAAAAAATTGATACCATAATAAGCCGGATCATTGACAGTCCCACCATGGGTTACATCGTAATCAACAAGGATGCGGAGATCACTCATGTAAATCAGACCTACCTTGACATCCTGGGTATGAAGGCGGAAGACATTATCGGCAAAAAGATTCTCGATGTGATTCCTCATTCCAAGATGCCGCGGGTATTGGAAACAGGGAAGATTGAGGAGATTGATCTGTGGTCGGTCAACGGCCACAATATGTTTGTCAGCCGCTTGCCAATAACTAGGAACGGCGAGATCATCGGCGCAATAGGTCATACCCTTACTCTGGAACGGTCGGTCCCCAAATTCCTGGTCAGCAAACTGCAGGAGACTGACAGCCAGTTTAATGCCATCTTCGAAGGACTGATTGAAAACCCGAACACGGCTTATATTATTGTCGATAAGGATGGCTATATCACGGTAATGAACGAGACCTTCCTCAGTATTATCGGCAAGAAGCGGGAGGAGGTAATCGGCAAATACGTACTGGAAGTCCTGCCCCATTCAAAACTTCCGGAAACCCTGCGCACAGGTCGGATGGACAGTGCCGATATCTGGCCGATTGTGGAAGGGCGAGACATACTGATCAACCGCATTCCCATTTGGCAGAACGGAGAGATTATCGGAGCTATTGGGCACAGCATGGTCCTGGACATGTCCGGCGCCAAAATCCTGATGAAGAAACTGCAGGAGACTCAGAAGGAGTTAAGCGTATACAAGGATGAGGTTAACGCCATTTACCAGGCAAAATGGAGGTTTGAGGACCTGATTGGCCGCAGCTCGGAGTTTGTCACCATCAAGGCCATGGCCCAGCAATTTGCCCAAACTTCATCGACTCTGCTGATCACGGGTGAGAGCGGTACCGGTAAAGAGCTGTTCGCCCAGGCCATTCACAATGCCAGCAGCTACAGGACGGGGCCGTTTATAAGGATTAACTGCGTAACCCTGCCGGAAAACCTCCTGGAATCGGAACTATTCGGTTATGAAGACGGAGCCTTTACCGGAGCCAAAAAGGGCGGAAAACCGGGGAAGTTTGAGCTCGCCCGGGGAGGAACAGTCTTCCTGGACGAGATCGGGGACATGCCGATGAGCATGCAGACCAAACTGCTCTCGGTTTTGCAGGAAAGGGTAATCGAACGGGTAGGCGGAACCAAACCGATAGAAGTCAATGTTCGGGTAATCGCGGCGACCAACCGCAACCTGGAGGAGATGGTGGCCAACCACGAATTCCGGGAGGACCTTTATTACCGGTTGAACGTGGTGCGGCTGCACATACCCCCGCTGCGTAAACGCATTGAAGACCTGCCCCTGCTGGTGTCCGGACTGATGCCCAGGATTAACCAGAAACTGGGCACCAGTGTTAACAGGATCTCGGAACAGGCATTGGAGGTCCTGCGCAACTATTCCTGGCCGGGGAATGTCCGGGAATTGGAAAACATGCTGGAAAGAGCCATCAACCTGGCTCATATCCGAGCGGCGGAATGCATCGATACGGTTGATGTCTCCACTTTATTGACGAATGACACCCCAATCACGGTAGATACTGACTCACGGCGCAAACTCAATGAGGCAATTGATGAACTGGAGAAAAGCATGATAATTAAGGCCCTGGAAGAGACCGGTTACAACAAGACCAAAACCGCCCAGGTATTGGGCATCCACAGCTCCGCCCTTTACCGGAAATTGAGCAAATACGGGTTAAACTAAAGGTTACAAACAGGGGGCGTTCTTTATCCGTCCCCAACAAAAAGAGCCTCTTCTGTTTTTGCTTGGCGGAGGCTAACGATGAACCCTGAGAAAAGTAAGACAGTAATCAGACCACCCTGAATTGTTCAAATTCTTTTGCACTCCGCCAACCTGCGATCCGGCTGCCTTTGACTGCTCACCCTCTTTGCTTCCCGCCGGCCCGCACGCTGGCCGGAACAACCGGTTATGAAAATCCAATAAATGCGTTTTCGCATTGGGCTATAATAACTATTGAAAACCAGGATGGAAGGAGATTCCATGGAAAGGCTGACAAGACCTCTGAATGGTGGTTATGTTGTTGATGAGACCAAAGTTGTTCCCGGTTCGGAGGGGTATACGGGAGAAGCCATCAACCGGTTGGGCAAATTCGAGGATTTCGTTGAACAACTGATGGCAAGCCAAACAGAGATTCCGAAACAGCTGCAAATGCTTCGCGATGAGGGCAAGGAAAAGTCGTATCGATACAAGGAATTGATGGGCAAGAAGCTTACCGACAGCTATATTTTAGGTTTGTTGAAGTCACATGGCATAGGATGATTTCGTGGACACCATACGAAGTTATTCCGGGGAGAATCCGCCGGGAACACGCTGTGATGAACTGTCAGTGATCAAAGCCGGCGGATGATCTTTTAGGGAAGGTCCGGGCAATAAAGCAATTGGCGGGGAGAAACCATGGACAATCAATTTGAGTTGCGTTTTGCCAGTGAAAAAGACGTTCCTCTGATTCTGCAGCTAATCAGGGAACTGGCAGAGTATGAAGGGCTGTTACACGAGGTGGTGGCCACTGGAGAGATTCTCACGGAATGGCTGTTTGTCAAAAAGAAAGCCGAAGTCCTGATAGGAGAGTATGGCGGTCAACCGGTTGGGTATGCGCTGTTCTTCCACAACTTTTCCACCTTCCTCGGCCGCGCCGGGATTTACCTGGAGGATTTGTATGTGAGGCCGGAATATCGCGGTCGCGGCTATGGCAAGGCATTTTTCCGGAAACTGGCGCAGATAACGGTTGAGCGGGGCTGCGGTCGCCTGGAATGGTGGTGCCTGGATTGGAACCAGCCCAGCATTGACTTCTACCTTTCGCTGGGAGCGGAACCGATGGAGGACTGGACTGTTTACCGGCTTACCGGGGACACGCTGGCTGAACTGGCCAAAGGGCGGTAATGCAAAGGCTGCAATACGTATAAACGTATAAGGCGACCAACTGCGCATTATGGATTAATCTCCTGTAAACGGCAGCATATAAGCAGCATCGCAAGATAATAAAAGACCTCATAGCAGACCATGCACCGCCGTACACGGTATTATATAAGCAGCATCCGCAAGTCCCTAACCTTGACCCTTTTGTCTGCGGCTATTCAAAACTGCCATTAATGCCGACCTATCAAAATAGACTTCATTGCGTGTTATTTTGCCGTTTTCAAGCTCAACGATATCCAGCCCGTATTCAATTACCTGTTCCGAACCTATGGGGATGGTAGCTTTCCATTTCAGCGTGAACCCTTTTTCGGTGGGAAAGATCTCGACTGCCTCCCACTTCCAATCCGGGTTGGCGGCCAGCAGTTTCCTGAAATACGCCATCAACTCTTCATAGCCTTTTAACCCGCTTTTATTGGCCGGGTCGGAGTAGAAAGCATCCCGGGAATAATAGTCAATCAGCTTTTCCGGGTTGCTTCCCGTCCATGACTGAAGCCATTCGGTACAAAACTCGTACAGCTCTTGTAGTTTCATGATCCTGCCTCCTGCGGAATTAACTACTTAGTTACTACGCCGACCGCTTAATTCCTTTTTTTGGGCTTCCTTGCTGTGTCTGCTCTCGCCGACCGCCGCTCTCCCAACAGAACCTGAAATGATCTATTCCGGATTAAGGAGGATGACTAACAGTCACCTTTTTCAGCTGTTAAGTATTTCGGACAACCAGAACCTCACCGGATTTCGCACAGCAGCTATCGATACAAGCGACTGTAAAGACACGACCCAGAGTACCCGACGGAACCTGCCAGAGGATCTCCGCAACGCCCGTCACTGCACTGGGACAATCAGTGCCGATAAGGCTGGCAAGCTCACAAGTTTCAGTGCCGGTAGGTTCAAGGAAAAAGAAGGCTCGGGAAACGGGGCGATTAAAGGTTGCCCGAACAATTACCCGGGCATTAAGCTGGACAGCTCCATTAACTACGGGCAACGGCTGGCCATCCTCCGTTAGAAGGGTTAATGTCAGGACCCGAAGATCGCAATCGGGTATGGGTTTGGGGGTCCCGCGGGGGATACATATTACTTGCCCTATGTAGATAACATCTTCGTTTGTAATCTGTGGATTGGCGGCAAGAATATCGTTTACTGTAACTCGAAATTTGCGCGAAATACGGGTGAGTGTATCTCCTGCTTTTACTTGATAATAATGGCCGTCACATTGTGCCGGCGGCGGTGGGACCTGCCATTTTTTTATTGCGTACTTCGCGCCCGTAAACCTGTAATCATTATTCAAGGTATCATCTCCATGCTGAATTGTTAATTAACTATATGTTTATGAACCACCATTGGTGAAAGGATTGGAAACAGCGTGTAAACTAATAAGTCTGATCTGCCGGACTTGCCATTTCATGAAATAAAATATAAGACCGCAGACGATTCTGCGGTCTCAGCAATTTTTTGATTGTTACCGATCGGCTGCTATTCCGCCGAGTCTATCCCCTGGCATAGATCTGTTCTATCTCGTCGGCAAAATGTTGTGCTATTACCCGCCGTTTCAGTTTCAGAGTGGGCGTTACTTCGTCTTCGCTCTCCAGGAATCTGCGGGTCACGATCACATATTTCTTAATAGTCTCAAAGTCCTCCAGGTTCTTATT
>LFRU01000016.1:11296-24721 GCA_001512495.1 Syntrophothermus sp. DTU052
AGTGCCGATTTGTCGTAGGCAATGCCGTTCTGGTCGAAATAGGCTATAAAGGCGTCGAAGTTGGGTACTACCAGGGTTCCCAGGAACGGACGGTCATCCCCGACAGCGCAGACCTGGTCCACATATTTGCTGAGCGAGAACTGGTTTTCTACCTTGGCGGCAGGCACGTTCTTACCGGTATCCAGGACTATAATAGCCTTTTTACGGTCAACAATCCTGATATAGCCGTCGGCCAGCTCCTCGACGATATCGCCGGTTTTGAAGAACCCATCCTCGGTAAAGGCCTCGCGGGTGGCCTCCGGATTGTTCCAGTACTCCTTGATCACGTTGTCCCCGCGTACCAGCCATTCGCCATCCTCAGCAATCCTGCCCTCAACGTTAACGGCCAGGGGACCAATGGAGCCGGGCAGAATTTTATTTATGCGATTGAGGTTTGTGGTGTTGCAGGTTTCGGTAAGCCCGTATCCTTCAATTATCCGGATGCCCATGGCCATAAAAATCTTGCACAGATCGGCCGGGAGTGAGCCGGCTGCGGAAAAGGCGAATCGGTATCTGCCGCCCAATAGCTGGCGCACCTTGCTGAACACAAGGGCGTCGGCTTCCAGGTACTTTTGCTTTAATTCCGGGCTAAGGCCTTCGGTAAAGTCGATACCTTCGGACACATCAATAAACCCGTTTTCATCCGCACGGGCCTCGGTGACCGCCAGGCCCACCTTGAGAGCGTTCTCGAAGGCTTCTTTGGCCTGGGGATTGGCGGAGTAGGCTTCGCGGATGGCCATGAAGATGCGCTCGTAAATGCGGGGCACGGACATGAATATCGTCGGCTTAAAGGTTGCAATATCCTGAACCACGGTAGCCGTACTCTGCGCATAGGCGTAGGTAGCACCTACTGCCAGGGCAACCATCTGTCCGCATTGTCTCTCATAGGTGTGGGAGATGGGCAGGAAGGAGAGGAAAACGTCATCCTCCGAAATCACCGGAAACATCTTCATGTCCAGGGCACTGGCAGAGCTCATGCTGTGGTGGGTATGAACCGCACCTTTCGGCTGCCCCGTGGTACCTGAAGTGTAGACTATGGTCATCTTGTCGAAGATGTCAACTTCCCGCCAGCGACGCTCATAAGCGTAGGGTTCCTCCACCAGGGCCTTAACCCCCAGGTTGCGGATTTGTGAGAGGTTCATCACCCGAGGATCGTCAGTGGGGAAATCGTCCCTCATCATTATAACCCGTTCCAGGCTGGGCATTTGATCCCAGGCATCCAGGGCCTTCTTTAGATTGGCCTCATCCTGCACATACAGCATCCTGGAACCTGAATCATTGATGATAAAGACCATTTCCCGTTGGGAGAGAGTAGGATAAATGGTAACGGTAATGCCCCCGATATTGAGGATTGAGAAATCAGCCCACAACCACTGGGGACAGTTGTGGGACATGATCGCAATGCGATCCTGTTTTTGAACTCCCAGTTTCATCAGGCCGGAACCAAGCTCCTTAACTATGCGGCCCACCTCGGCATAGGTAAGCGAGGCTGTGGTATCGGGACCGGTCTTCCACCACTGGCACCTGCAATCTCCAAACCTGATGACGCTGTCATGAAACATCTTGGGAAACGTCTGTAAAGTGATGTACCATCTTTCGCGCAAAACTAAAACCCCCCTCATCTTAATGGAACCCCGGCGATGAACAAGCCGGAGGTCGCTAATGAAAGACAATTGCAAAAATTGTGCCAGATTTTAAAATGATGATTTGGCGGGAGGAAGCGGGGTTAAGAGCTGGCTGTTAAGCAACCGCAGTGTATAAAAAACTTACACTGGAAAGGGCAAATTGCTGCCAATACCCGGATTATTGCGGCTCGGCAAGAGCGGGATTCGGTGATATTGTGTTAAGAATGTTTACAAAACCGTGTTCGGTTTCGGGTCAAGTCCGTGTATTGTTGGCGTCGGGCATCGGTCGGAAGCAAAGCATCATCATCCCGGGGTTTTGGTCTGCGCCCACTGATTGATTGGGTAATGGAGTTGGAAGCCAAGGTATAACCGGGGTCATCTCCCGGAGTCACGGCCAAAGCCGTTGGTTGGTAATATAGTTGGAAGCCAAGAGGTACCCATCGGCGGCGGAAAAGAGATTGTTTCAGCGAAAATTCGCAGCCGTGATAGCCTGTATATCAAAGGACGATCGTCTGAAGCAAGCCGGCATTTCATATTGGTTGCAGCATCAGAACAAGGCGCCCTCCTCCTGATAGAGCTTGTCGATTTCATGGGCGAAGTTACGGTAAATAACCTTGCGCTTGAGTTTCAGGGTGGGGGTGACTTCGTCGGCCAACCCGGCAAACCGGCGGTTGATGATGCTATACTTGCGGATGGCTTCATAGTCCTCAAAATTCCGGTTGACCTTTTCAATCTCCTGCTCAATGATGGAGCGCAAACTATCCTGGGCGATAAAATCGGGACCAACCTTTATCAAAGCTCCGGTGTCCGCATCATACTGCAGGGCGGTTTCATCAAACGGGATGCCTTCCTTTCGAAACTGCTCCGCGAAGACGTCGAAGCGGGGAACCACGAGGGCAACGACAAAAGTACGATCATCCCCCAACACGCATATCTGGTCAATATAGGGGTTCAAAAAGAATGCGTTTTCCAGTTTGGCTGCCGGAACCTTCTCGCCGCTGCTCAGCACCAGGAGACCTTTTTTGCGGTCTATGATTCGGATATAGCCCTCCGCAAGCCCCTCCACAATATCGCCGGTGCGGAAAAAGCCGTCCTCGGTGAAGGCCTCGGCGGTGGCTTCCGGATTGTTCCAGTATCCCTTGATAACGTTGTCCCCCCGTACCAGCAGTTCACCGTCTTCTGCCAGCCGGCCCTCGACTCCAACCGCAAGAGGACCAACCGAACCGGGCAGGATGCGGTGCAGCCGGTTAAGGGTAACGGTATTGCAGGTTTCAATCAGCCCATATCCTTCAATCACCCTGATGCCCATGGCCAAAAGAATTTTGCAAAGCGGCGATGGAAGCCCTCCGGCGGCGGAAAAGGCGAAACGATAGCGTTTTCCGAGCAGGTCTCTTGCCTTTTGGAATATCTCTCGGTCTGCCTCAAGATACCGCTTTTTCAGTTCCGGGCTAAGTCTGGCGGTAAAATCGACGCTTTCGGACATATCAATGAATCCGTGCTCGTCGCTGCGAGCCTCAAGCACTTGCAGCCCGACGTCCAGAGCCTCCGCAAACCGCGCCGAGTCCTCCGGGCTGCTGAATAGACTCCGGATGGCATTATATATCATCTCAAAATAGCGGGGTGTGGCCATAAAAACCGTGGGATTGAAAAGCTGCAGGTCATGGAGGAAGGTCCCCGGACCATCTGAATAAGCGATGGTGGCCCCTATCGTTAATGCCGTCATTTGACCGCACTGGCGCTCATAGGAATGAGACAGGGGCAGTATGGACAGGAAAACATCTTCTTCGGAAACCGGCGGCATGATTTTCATGATCAGGCCCATGGCTGCATTCATGCTGTAATGAGTATGTACCACTCCTTTTTGCTCCCCGGTGGTACCTGAGGTGTAGATGATGGTCATTGGGTCAAACAGGTCAAGGGAACGCCAGCGGTCGTGGGCGAAGGGATGACGGGCGAGGAAGAGGGTCCCGGCTTCCCTCAGCTGGTTCATGCTCATCACCTGCGGGTTATCTGACAAGAAATCATCCTCGAATACGACCACCTTCTCCAGGGTGGGCATCTCATCCCAGAGGTTAAGGGCCTTTTGCAGGTTTTCCCGGTTTTGGACAAACAGAACCCTGGAGCCGGAGTCATTTATCAAAGCTGCCATTTCCCGCTGGGATAGTGTTGGGTACAGAGCGACGGTAACCAGGCCGGCGCCGAGGATGCCGAAGTCAGCCCACAGCCACTGGGGACAGTTGCCGCTCATGATAGCCACGCGGTCTCCGATATCCAGAGCCAGGCTTATCAATCCCGCCGAAACCTCGCGCACAATCCGTCCCACCTCGGCGTAGGTAAGAGATGCTGTGGACCCGTTTCCGGTTTTCCACCACTGGCACCTGCGGTCACCAAAGCGGAAGACCGAGTTATCGAACATAGCCGGAAAGGTTTGTCTTACGATGTATTTTCGATTGTTGTTATCCAAAGTAGAACCTCCTGTTTGTTGGCACCTGCTCGCATTCTTGATAATCGTGCAATCTTCTAATACAGTCCGTATTCCTTCAATTTGGCGTAGAAGGTGGTGCGGTTTACTTTCAGCATTTCGCACGCCATTTTCTTGTTGCCCCCGGTTATTTCCAACGCCTTTATGATCGCTGCTTTCTCGGCCTGACTGGTGACCTCTTTTAATGTTTGACCCTCCAGATGGTCGTAGTTTCGGCCCAGCCGGTCGGTGATGTAATAGAGATTTTCCGGCCTGATCAGACCCATCTTCGCCTCCAGGCAGGCGCGTTCAATTGTGCTCTTCAGCTCGCGGACATTGCCCGGCCAGTGGTAACTCATCAAGATTTGCAGTGCCTGGCTGGTCAGGCCGGTAATGCTGGTTCCCATTTCCTGGTTGAAACGCGAAATAAAGTGATGGGCCAGCGCAGGTATGTCCTCCATTCTGGCTTTCAAGGGGGGAATATGGACGGAAAAGACATTCAGCCGGTAATACAGATCCTCGCGGAATTTGCCCTGCCTGACCTTGCTCTCCAGGTCCCTGTTGGTGGCTGAAATCACCCTGACGTTCAGAGGAATGAGGCTAGTACCGCCCACCCGCTCAATCTCCTTCTCCTGGAGTACCCGCAAGAGCACTGCCTGGACATTAAGAGGCAATTCACCCACCTCATCCAGGAAGATGGTGCCGTTCTGAGCCAATTCAAACTTTCCCGGTTTACCCCCTCTCCTGGCGCCGGTGAAAGCTCCCTCTTCGTAGCCAAATAGCTCTGATTCCACCAGGTTGTCCGGGATTGCGGCACAGTTTACGGTGATAAACGGCCCGTCCCGGTAGGGGCTGTCCAGGTGGATCGCATGGGCAAACAACTCCTTGCCGGTTCCGGTATCACCGATCAAGAGGACGGGGGAGTGTGTGGCCGCAATATCCCAGGCCTTCCGTTTGGCCTCTATGATCGCCAGGCTGTTGCCGCGGATGGAATCAAAAGAATATTTGGCTCCCCACAGCCGTTTGACCTTTTCCTTATAGTAGTCAAGTTGCTTGTCCGTACCCAGGATGCGCTGGGCGAATTCACGGGCGTCTTCGAAGCGCGAGAAAATAGTAATCTTCATGGCACCGACAATCCGTCCATTTTCAGCAAGGGGGATCATTGACACCACAATAGTTCGCCCGTTTCGAACCAGCACCTGACCGTACTGGGGTATGCCGGTCTGCAGCACATTAAGGAGCTCCGATTGCGGCAGGAACTGGGGGAGGGATTCGCCCAACGCCTCCTCGGCGGAGACGTTCAGAAGGAATTCGGAAAAACGGGGACTGATAAACACGATCCGAGCCTGATTGTCAATTATCAGCAGGCCTCCGAATTCGTCCATAGCGTTGGCGAACCGCTCAAAATTACGGATGTTTGCCGGGTTGACAGTCATGATGACCACAGCTTGTGTAAAGATTCCTTACTATTTATAGTATCATATTGCAAATTATGATCGGGATAACAAAGAGTAGTTTATTTTATTTACACTCAGGTCGGTGCAAGCAGCTTGACACTTGGATTGTTCACCATCAGCAGCCGGAAAAAGCATGAAGAGCGTTGACCAGCGCATCAATTTCGGCTGTGGTGTTGTAGAAGCCGAAGCTTATTCTTACCATACCCCGGTGGGGTTTACTGGGTGTAACAAAGGCCTGCTCTACCTCGGCGGGAGAAACCCTTAAGAGTCTCTGAACATACGGCTGGGCACAGAAACAACCGCTGCGAACCGCTATCCCGTGTTCGTTGGCCAGGTAAGAAGCCACGGTTTCATGAGGAACCCCCAGGACATTAAAGGATATAATCCCCACTTTATTTTTGTGGTTTTGATTATCACCATAGAATACCAATCGCGGCACGCGGGAAAGGCATCTTCGTGCATAATCCGCCAGCTTGCCTTCAACCTCCATGACTCGCTGCATACCCAGGCGTTTAAGGCTTTGTATCGCTGCCGTCAGTGCGACGACTCCCATCATGTTGGGAGTGCCGGCTTCATCCCGGTGAGGGACTTCCGCCCACCGTACCTGCCGGTGGCTGACCAGTTCCACCGTTCCACCCCCCACCATCTCGCTGTGCCCGCGTTCAAAAGTCTTGCGCGGGCCGATCAGAACACCGGTACCGAAGGGGGCATACATCTTGTGCGCGGAAAACGCCAGATAGTCGATAAATTCACCGTCGGCAAACCCCTTCATGGATACGGGAAGATGGGGAACCATTTGGGCTCCGTCTACCAAGATTTCGGCACCGTATTGGTGAGCCAGGCGGGCAATTTCTCCGATGGGATTGACGTGTCCGGTGATATTGGAGGCACCGGTAACTGTAACCAGCCGAACCCTTCCCCGGGAGATTTTCAGCTTCCTTTCCAGGTCGTCAAGCCGCAGGTGGCCGGCTTCATCCACCTCCGCATACAGGACCCGGAATTTGTTCCGCCAGGGAAGGTCGTTGGAGTGGTGCTCCATTACCGTGGATATGACTATGTTTCGATAACCGGAATTCTGAGCCAGGCGGTGGGCCAGCTTATTGATAGCTTCAGTGGTATTCTTGACAAAGATTACTACATTGCGGTCGCGGTCGGAATCAACGAAATCTGCGACCAGCCAACGGGCTTCTTCATAAAGCCGGGTGGTGACCTCCGATTTGATTCCGCCGCCCCGGTGTACGGAACCGTACCAGGGCGCAAATCTCTCGATAGCTTCCAGGACGGACCTGAGGGGAGGCGTAGTGGCCGCATTGTCGAAGTTGATCAGCGGAACCTGTTTACCGTTGGCAAGGGTGACATGCAAATTTGAACCTGCAATCAGGTCCCGCAGGTTGTCACGATGCCCTGACAGGGAGAATGGCAGCATGATAATTCCCCCAACGTGCGATATCACGCTATAAATCGGATGCAGAAGCAAGTTCCACGAGCGCAACACCCCGGAGGTTTCTATCATAATATTCTCTTTCCGAAAAAAGGTTTCTGTTGGCAGGCCTCAATTGATCGCACCATTCCTTTAACTGTAATTTGCTAGAATTCAAACACCTTGCGCCCATTGACACCCAATTCCAAACCCCCGATTGCTTTTTATTTGCAAACAATCCGGTAAATTACGGATGGGCTTATACCCGCAACTATTAAGGCAAAATGTCGTATTTCATATTAGATAGAGGTTAAGCGCAGTACGTATTAGGCAAAGCGGCGGGAGGCCACATATACATATGACAACGCAATACAGCGTACGCAGTATGCAGTCCAGTCTGGACAAAAAGCGTTACATGCCGGGTTTAGATGGGCTGCGGGCGATATCGGTCCTGGCCGTTATCGCCTATCATTTGAATTTATCCTGGGCCTCTGGAGGTTTTCTGGGGGTTGGTGTTTTCTTCGTATTATCCGGTTACCTGATTACTGACCAGTTAATGGCGAACTGGCAGGATACCGGGCGGCTTGACCTTAAAGGCTTTTGGATACGCAGGATTCGCCGGCTGATGCCGGGGCTGTTTTTGATGCTGGGGATTGTTACCCTGTATTTGTTTTTGTACGATCGGTCGATGCTCATCTCGCTTAAGGGTGATATCCTGTCTGCGGTGCTGTACTTCAACAATTGGTGGCTTATTTTCCGCCAGGTATCTTACTTTGAAAGTTTCGGCCCGCCATCTCCGATAGGTCACCTCTGGTCGCTGGCTATCGAAGAACAATTCTATCTCCTGTGGCCGTTGATCTTGGCATTGTTATTGCGTCTTGTCCCGCAGCGCTCAAAATTAATGCTTCTTACCCTCACCGGAGCGGCGGCATCGGCTGTTGCCATGGCTTTAATATATGATGTGGGAACCGACCCCAGCCGGGTTTATTATGGCACGGATACACGGGCTTTTGCCTTGCTTATCGGGGCGGCTCTGGCGATGATATGGCCCAGCCGGAGTTTGCCCAGGCAGCTCCCCCTTAAATCGCAGTTTATTCTTGATCTGATTGGGGCGGTGGGTCTGATTGGTATTATCCTGATGATGTGGAAAACCAACGAGTATGACGCTTCGCTTTATCTTGGCGGACTGGCCTTATTGTCAATTCTAACGGCGGTGGTTACCGCTGTACTGGCTCTTCCGGCCACCCTGACCGGAAGAGTGTTGGGCTGTAAACCGCTCCGCTGGATCGGCGTACGTTCCTACAGCCTGTACCTCTGGCATTTTCCGGTTATTATCCTTACCAGCCCGACCGTGGATACCGAGGGGTTAAACATTGGCCGGACGGTTATACAGTTAACGATAACCCTGATCCTGGCCGCTGCCTCCTATAAATACATCGAGGAGCCCATCCGCCGGGGCTCGTTTACCTTGAGGCCGAAAGGAATACGTATACCATCGCCGTTAACACTTCGAGTTACCGGGATTACAGTGATGGTGTCTTTGCTGCTGTTCGCCGTTACAGGTCCTAATAATCTTTCATCGGAACTTACCTATGCCAACGCGCCGGGAGTCCAGGGGATGAAGGTTGGCCCGCCGCCACCCGAGGAAAATCCGCCATCGCCAATTGTTGATCCCCAAGAATCCAATGTAACAACAACGGAAGGAAAAACGGGAATGGCCAATAGCCCGGCGGGTGGCTGGACAGTCAAGACCGAGGCAATGATAACCGCGATAGGGGATTCCGTCATTCTGGCTGCGGAACCGTATCTAAAAAAGGTCTTCCCCGGCATCATCATCGATGGTGAGCTCGGCAGACAAATGTATCAGGCACAGGACGTGGTGAACCGGCTCAAGGCGGAAGGTAAACTGGGCAGGTACGTTATCATTGAACTGGGTTCAAACGGCCCCTTCCAGATGGAGCAGCTCCGCGCCTTGCTGAACTCTCTCGGAGATGTGGAGCAGATTGTCATTGTTAACACCCGGGTACCAAAAAGATGGCAGGACACGGTGAATTCTTGCCTGGCGCAAGCAGCCGCCGAATTTTCGCAAGCGACGCTGGTCGATTGGCATGCCGCCAGCCAGGGAAAGGATTCCTACTTTTATCGTGACGGGGTTCACTTAAGTCCCCAAGGCGCCGAATGCTATGCTGCGCTCATCAGCGATGCCATCAAGGTGACCACAAGACGATAGTATCAACCGCACCGGTTTGGAAACTTATCCGCAAGCTTCCCTTAATTCCCCGATCCGAAAGGTGTAATACTTATCCTCCCAGGTACCGGGCCGGTCGTGGAAGAAACTCCGCTCCCAGAACTGGACCCGGTTTTCACGGTCGACCAGCAGTATGGTGGTACAGCGGGTGCCGTAGCCGGGAATCTCGATAAATATCGAAGACAGCATTCGTTCCATTTCCCGGCTAACCCCGGTATTGGGGAGGTCACAGTCGTCGGCATACTCCTTGTCGGCCATGAGGGCAAACAGGTCCTCGTGATTGATCTCCTGCTGCTGCAGGCAGTCGGCCAGCCAACTTATCCCTCGGGTTACCTTCGGCCAGGGAACGTCAAGCAAGCTGTTGCTGATGCCGTGGTAGCCCTTCTCCAACGGGCGGATAACCTTTTCCAGGTTGGAGAAGTAATAGAGGTTTTCCGGAGTCCCGGCCAGGAGGTTGAACCCGTTATACCGGTCACATTCATTTATCAAATCCCGCATGAAGGCCTCCGGGGATGTGTTTCCTTCCAGATACCGCTGTACCAAACGGCCGCGTGACGGCGCATGGGGTTTGTGCCGGGAAGGATCGCGGTAGTTGGTTAACGCGCAAAACCGCCCCTGAATAGTAATTCCCATCCAGGTACCGCCCTGCCGTAAATCTCTTCCTGCCAGTATTGAAGGATTGTCCGACCAGAAAGCTGCCGGAAGGGTTTCACGGTTATAGTATTCGTCCCGGTTGGCTGCAACTACCAGCCGGTATTTTGGGTGACAGTCAATGGCAAAGAGTATTAGACACATGATTCCAGACCTCAAATTACGACCTCTAAATCCATTATAATACGAGGCGCGGGAAAGGGCAGACCCCTTATCAAGAGGGTCCGCCTTCCTCATACTTTGCTCTCATTTCTTCCAGTGTTTTTATTAATTCGTCCAGGTTTTCTCCTCGATCCCGAGCAGCCTGCTCGATGGTCAGGTTCTGGACCCCTCAGCCAAAGCACCTTACCCCGTTATTAATCAGGACTCGATAAGCTCCGGGGACCTCCCGCAGTATTTGACCGATTCTCGTTTTCCGGCTGTACATCAGCATCATCCTCCTTCCGGGTGTCATTATATCCCTGTGGCCGGCACGGGGCCTGCTCCTTATCAATTTGGGCAGTGTGATTCTCTGCCTCTATATTGGTATGCCTCTGCTGTTGCAGTCGCGCCCACCATTTGCCGTGACGCCTCCGGACATAGTCGGCGGAAATCATGCCCGTAAACATGCTGGGCACGAGCGGGCGGTTGGCCTTCAATATGAAGGCTGCAAGATGGACAATTATGGACAGCAGCAGGATGACCGTGAACAGGTTGTGGACCTGGGCTGCCCAAAAGACGGCTGTTGGTGAAAGATATGTCCCCGGCAGGTTTTTGTAGACCTTGACCAGCCCGCTGGCGATAAGGGCCAGTACCGAAATAGCAGTCACAGCAAAGGCTAAACGCTGTTCGGCCAGGTACTTATCCGATTCCGGCTCCTCGGCCAGCCCCAGCAGGGACCCAAAGATCTGCAGGGACTCCTTGAAATCGCCCTTCCGCGGCAGGATGTCGTATTCTTTGGTAAGCACCAGGTAGGCCGCGTAGAAAAAGCTGATGAAGATCAGCATCGCTGCAGCGTAGTAATGAAGCTCCAGGGTAACAAGGAAGTTGCTGGACCAACCCAACCCGGGGAGCTGGTCTACAGAGTACCTTTTGTATATGGGCATCTGTCCGAACCCGGTAAAAAAGAGAATGAATATGGATAAGGCCGTTACCCAATGAGTAAAGCGTATCGCCCATTTATGCCGGAGTATCTTCATCGGCCTCCACCCCTTTCATGGTCCGGTATACAGCCAGACCGGCGCCAATTATTCCGGCTACGGGTGCGAGCAGGAACCCTTCCAGCATACCGGACGGCCGGTCTAAGGGATTCTCCACACCCACATCCATGGGAACCCGGCCCGGCTTCCCATCGAGGTCCTGTTCCTTGATGGCCCGGCTGATGGCCTCAAATGGAACCTTTGATATATAGAAGGTCGAGGTCCCGCCGTTCTCAACATCGCCGTAGACATAGCCTCCGTTTTCCTCGGCCCAGTTTCTGACATAGGACTGCATCTGTTTTTTCGGCCCAAAGAGCATGGCCTGTTTGGGGCAGGCGGTGACACAGGACGGTTCCCGGCCCTGCAGGACCAGGTCGCAGCACAGGTCGCACTTGTACATGACTCCGCCGCCGGCAAACTTGGGGGCCACCTCTTTATAGAGACCGACCCCTGCCTGACGCTGGGGGATCTTCCAGGGACAGACATCCCGGCACTTGGCACCCCCAAAACAGCCGTTGGTATTGATGACCACCGGTCCTTCAGGAGTCTTTTCGTTTACTCCGAAGGGACACAGGGCTGAACAGGGCGGGTTATCACAGTGCATGCATCTTCGGGGGACATGAACCTTGACCGTTTCCCCCCGGTGTTCAACCTCCAGGTGCTGAACGTATATCCAGTTGTACGGAGTCAGCCGGTCGGTGATTTCTCTTTTGTCGGACCAGTCTTCATGCTGTTTCTGCGGCCAGTAGTCCATGATCGGCTTTTCCGGCTCCGGGTAATTGTTCCGGTTCTTACGACGACAGGCTCTAATACATAGGGGGGTATCCAATAAGCTGCATCCATCGCACTTAGTTAGATCAATCACTGTTGCGTATTGGCCCTGCGCAGTTACCCCTGCTGCTGCTTTTCTGGTGCCGGTTATAATGGCTGCAGCAGTAATACCGGAAACAGCAGCTCTTTTCAAAAAGGTCCTTCGGGTGATGGCCATTTTGCTTCCTCCTTAACGCAGCGTTATCTTATATACCCTCCAGGGGTATAATTAGATTCTAGTAAGATTATCGAGTTTTGACAAGAGGAAGATTTTTGCGCCCGGTAATACCGGCAAGATCAGGCATGGGCATGTTAAACGGCGGGATAGCCGGGAAGGTGCCATTCAGTTCCCGGCTTTCAAATTCTCCACCAGTTCTGCCATATCATCGGGTAATGGGACCGTCAGGTGTATGGGCTCCCCGGATCGGGGCTGATGGAAGCATAACTCACCGGCGTGAAGGGCCTGGCGGCTTATATAAGGGGAGGGATGCCCGTATAGGGTATCACCGTGGATGGGATGTCCAAGATGGCTGAGGTGGACCCGAATCTGGTGAGTCCTGCCGGTGCCTAGGGTCAGGGAGAGCAGGGTAAAGCCGTTAAATCTCTCGATTACATTAAAGTGAGTTACGGCTCGTTTCCCGGTAGGATGAACCGTGCGGGAGCGGAGGTCGGGGTCGAGATGGGCAATGGGGAGGTCAATCGAACCTCTGTCCGGAACCACGATTCCCTCAACCACTGCCAGGTACCTGCGGGTGATGGTCCCGGCTTTCTGCTGGCGGTACATGGCCTGATGGGCAAACTGGCTCTTACCGATCAGGACCAGGCCGGAGGTGTCTTTGTCAAGGCGGTTGACAGGACGGAACAGAAGCGTTTTGCCCTGGCGGACCCAGTAATAGGTTACAGCATTGGCCAGGGTTATCTCCGGTCCCCCGCGCGGCGAATGGACCGCCATTCCCGGCGGCTTATTGACGACCAGGCAATCGGGGTCCTCGTAGATAATATCCAGGGGAGCATAGAGAGGAGTTATATCACTCGTTTCCTCCAGGTCAATGCCTACGGTGACTATATCTCCGGGCTGCAGCCGGTAGTTGGTCCGGGTAACTTGGCCGTTTACCTTAATTTTGTTCTGAGCCTTGAGCCTGACCTGCAGAGAACGGGAGAGCTGCCAGCGGTTGGTCAGAACCTCCCGCAGATAGACATAGTTGTCCTTCGGATCAACCACGTAAACCAGGCTATTGTTATCCGGCTTCATGTCCTCCCTCCACCTTCCGAGTCGATAAGCAGCGGCATCCGGTACCGCTTTTAATCAAGCCTTGCTTTATTATAAAGCTTTGACGGATGAACGATAAACGTGTGAGCTTTGTAGATGCCGAACTGTCAATCGCAGAACGAGGGGCACGGTCATGGAATATAACTAGGACGCGTGCCAAGAAGCAGGGAATAACGGTGACTGATTAAAGAGATGACACCCCCCCGCAAAACCGGGGTAAGAAATCAAAAGAACGGGGAAGCAGGGTAAATCCTCTGCTTCCCCGG
>LFRU01000084.1 GCA_001512495.1 Syntrophothermus sp. DTU052
CGCGGCTACGAAGCTATGGTCGTGCCCGCCATGGGAGGATTGCTGAGCGACAGTACTTGTGTTGTGTGTGGTCAGTGTATCCATGCCTGTCCGGTTGGAGCCATCTATGAGAACGAGCAGATCGACGAATTCCTGGCAGCCGTTGCCGATCCTGACAAGGTGGTTGTCACTCAAATAGCTCCTGCGGTACGTGTGGCCATTGCCGAGCTGGTCGGGATGAATTCTGGAGAACTCGACATGGAGGTATTCGTAGCCGGACTGCGCCAGATCGGGTTTGATTATGTGCTGCATACCAACTTTACCGCTGACTTGACCATAATCGAAGAAGGCAATGAGCTGCTGCAGAGGCTGACTCAAGGAAAAGGCAAATTGCCGATGTTCACCTCCTGCAGTCCCGGCTGGATAAACTTCTGTGAAACCTTCTATCCGGACCTACTGGATCACCTCTCTACCTGCAAATCGCCTCAGCAGATGTTCGGTGCTTTGGTAAAGACCTACTGGGCTGAGAAGATGGGTATTGATCCCTCCAAGATCTACTCGGTATCCATCATGCCCTGTACCGCCAAGAAGTTCGAGGCGGCACGGCCGGAGATGAATGCCAGCGGTTATCGGGACGTAGACCTGGTCTTAACGACTCGAGAGGTGGGAAGGCTCTTCACGATGGCGGGGCTGGACTTCACCAAGCTGCAGCCTTCCAACTTTGACTCCTGGATGGGTAAGTACACGGGTGCTGCCGTAATCTTCGGGGCTACCGGAGGAGTGATGGAAGCAGCTCTGCGGACGGTATATGAAGTCGTTACCAAGGAAACCCTGCAGGATGTTAACTTCACTGCGGTCCGTGGTATGGATGGGATCAAAGAAGCCGAGGTCGATCTTAATGGAACGAAGGTCAGGGTCGCTGTGGGACACAGCCTGGGCAGCGCTCGCAAGCTGATGGATCAGGTGAGAGCCGGGGAATCCCCGTATCACTTCATTGAAATCATGGCCTGCCCCGGTGGTTGTATAGGCGGCGGCGGTCAGCCTTTGACCAAGTCGAACAAGAAGCGGGCTGAGCGCATCGGCTGTATCTATGTTGAGGATGAAGGGCTGCCGCTGAGGAAATCCCACGAGAACCCCGAAGTAAATACCCTGTACGAAGAGTTCCTGCATGAGCCCCTTGGACACAAGTCCCACGAGCTCCTGCATACTCATTATCATCCCCAGCACAAGAAGTTTGTTTAATAGCAGCATGTGTTTTAGACAACCGGCGTTCAACATGGGCC
>LFRU01000026.1:0-554 GCA_001512495.1 Syntrophothermus sp. DTU052
CTCCAGCGCTGGTCGTGTATACATTCCTTAATTTGGTATACATCCCAGATCGCATCCGTATCGATTCGCTTCATACGGTTGCGGACCTCTTCAATAACATCAGGCCGTGCCAGGTCTTCCACATACATAAGAGTGACCAGGGTATTGGAGCGGCGACCCAATATGAAGTTTTCTGATTTCAGCTTTGCATCCCCCAACCGGGCCCGGATCAAAGCGGTGTTTATGCGCAGGGATTCCACGAACGCATCTCGAGGACCATACACAACCGACTCCAGGGTGGGCTCGGTTATACCGCGCATAGGGGTGGCTTCTGCATCAAGCACCAGTCCGATGGGCGAACCATCCATCATCAGGATCAGTTTGTGCATCAATACCCATCGCCGCAGCTCAATCATGTCTACCACCCGCAGGGTGGCATAAAAGGGAAGGTAATGGTTGTTGACATAATCCAGACGTTCATGTGCAGGTACCTGTTTCAGCCGATCAGGTAGAACGTCCAGCATCAGCGCGCGAAACAGATCATGGCTGATGCGGTTGTTGATCAGCCCGTCAAC
>LFRU01000026.1:699-14687 GCA_001512495.1 Syntrophothermus sp. DTU052
CTTTCACCGTTAACCTCGGTGTGGCGGTTACGGTGCAAAAAAATAGGCACCCGCAGGTGCCTTCAGCATAGAGTATTTTTTTCTGTTATTTGCCGGCCTTCAGTTCCTTTTTCAGGAGCTTTCCGGTTGCATTCCGCGGGAATTCAGTCCTGAATTCAATTATTTCAGGGATCTTGTACTTGGCAATCTTGTCCTTCAGATAATCTTTAACCTCTTGCTCGGTCATAGAACCCGGTTCTTTGGGGATGATAAAGGCTTTAACCCTTTCACCCAATGCCGGATCCGGAACACCGATAACCGCAACTTCAGCCACCTTGGGATGAGATTCCAGTATTATCTCTATCTCCCGCGGATAGATATTCTCACCGCCGCGGTTGATCATGTCCTTGATGCGGTCGACAATATATATATAACCATCTTCATCCATATATCCTACGTCACCGGTATGCAGCCAGCCGTCCCTGATGGTTTCGGCCGTAGCTTCCGGTTTGTTCAGGTAACCGAGCATATTGGCATCGCCACGGGTGCAGATCTCACCCTTCTCGCCCACCGGCAGGATGTTGTTGTTCTCGTCCATGATCTCCACCTGCTGCTCCGGTATGGGAAGTCCAATGGATCCCGCCTTCTTCTTGCCCAGGGGAGGATTCACCGTAGTGAGGCCGGTTACCTCGGTAAGACCGTAGCCTTCACAAATACTTACCCCGTACTTCTCTTTAAACCCATTGATCAGTTCCACCGGCAGCGGAGCCGCTCCGCACATCGCCCATTTCAACTTGGACTTGGAGATATCGACCGTCTTTGGATCAATCGAATTGTATACATAGTCATACATGGCGGGCACCGCCATAAGCACGGTAACCCCGTAATTAATAATGGAAGGCCAGAAATCGGCCGGCGAGAAAGCCTTGCGTATGCACAGGGTCTGACCCAGGTAGGTTACAGGGTAGGTCCAAACACAGAGAGGGTTGGTATGGAACATGGGCAGAATGATCATCATCACATCGTTGCCTTCAAAGAGGCCGGACCTGGCCATGTCCCGGCAAATGGAAGCCTGTCCCTTGTTCGTTAACAGAATGCCCTTGGGCATCCCGGTGGTACCGGATGAGTACAGCATCATAAAGGGGTCATCCGGACTCTGCTTGACCAGAGCCTCGTCGGCCGGATACCGATCCATAATGTCAGCCAGCTCCTGTTCGGCAATATCAGTTCCATGCTCCACTCCGGTAGCCACTTCAACCACTATGGGTTTATGCTGAGCCAGTTGGTAGCCGGCGGCAAAGTCGGCCATAAACTCGCTGCTTACAAAAGAAACCTTGGGTTTGGCATCGTCCAACACATATGCGATCTCAGGCCCCTTGAGCATGTAATTAACTGCCAGGGCGATTGCTCCCAGTTTCTGGACTCCGAACATAGTGTAATAGACCTCGGGCGAATTCAAAACCATCACCGATACAATATCACCCTTTTGGACACCCTTTTCTTTCAGGTAGTTGGCCACTTTGTTGGCGCGTTCGTTGGTCTGCTTATACGTAATAACCTGATCATAGAAATAAACATGCGCCGCCTCCGGCTGCTCCTGTGCCCGGACGGTAATCATCTCGGCCATGCTCTCAAAATCCAGCTGTTTACCCTTCAAAAAGGGCAGCTCTTCGATCTTTTTGGTTGGAAACGTACACCTTGCCATTGACACAACCTCCTCATTGATACAATGGTTACCACAACATTGTACTCCGGTCCTTCGAATGCATTGCCCTAATCGCTGCAATTGTCGGCACATGATTAAGCCCCTGGGAACTCCGCCAGATTCGTCTCGCAGCACCTCCTTTTTGGTAGCGCCCGGGTCTGCGGCCGCCAACCCAATATTGTCTATTATTGCAACATTACAGACATGCGCTCAGGTGAACGTATATCCGGCTTACTCTGCCTGGGTCCGATATTTCATAATTTATCGGCAGTTTTAAGGAGTCAGATAGCAGAGAAATGTGCTTAACCCTATATCAAGTAATAACCGCTTTGTCGCGCATGTTGACATTTATCCAATTAACGTTTATTCCTGGCCTGCTGCCCCGCCAATTATGTGCCAACGCAGTACAAATGTATAAGACAACATTCGATTATGCTCTTATGTATACAAAAACGATATATACTGGCAATACCAGGATAAATTATTTTACATCACTGTTTATTTGTGGCATAATATAGTAGCCTTGGGTTGCCTTTACCCCCGCTTTTTTGCTGGTCGGACCTTTTTCATTGTATCACAGTTGGACAGGCGCAGCTAGAATTATGCCGTATTGCTTCGTCTATACCGACATACACCCTTCGTTGTCAATGATACAGGCTTAAAAGTAGGTAAGCTGAAGGAGAATTTTTGTTCCATGAACAACAAAGAACTAACCCGGAGATGGAAGGAACTCCATATAAATCCCAACCTCAGATCCCAACTGCGCACCAAGATTAGGGACTCGTGGGAACGAAGTATCCATTACGGTGTAGATCCATGGATGCGTGAAAACCCATATATCTACATGCCGGCCGAGTTGAAACAGGCGCAGGAAAATTCCCGCTACTTCATTGAAACCGCACTGCCGGTAATGAAAAGCCTTTATGAGTTCGTGGCCGGTACGGGTTTTGTGGTGGCTCTTTTTGATGCTAATGTTTGTGTCCTCAAGGTTATTGGAGATGATGAGTCACTGACCTGGGCAAAACAGGCCCGGTTTGTCGAGGGTTCCGTGTGGGAAGAAAAACTGGTGGGGACCAACGGCGGCAGCCTGGCCATTGACCTGGCCGAACCTATTTCAGTTTTCGGTTATGAACACTTCTGCCTGTTTTCTCATGTCGCCGCCAGTTCCTGTGCCCCGGTTATTGACCAGGGGCGGATTATCGGCGGCCTGGCTATGGTAGCCCCCGTTAATCGAGTCAGCAATCATACTCTGGGCATGGTGGTGGCTTCGGTGAAACACATCGAGTCCAAGATGACCCTGGAACGCACTACCCGTTATAATCAGGTATTAATGGAGTCCATGTCTGACGGGGTGCTGGCTGTTGACCCCAACGGTATAATAACCTATATCAACGAGGTAGGATCCAGAATCCTCGGATGCAGCGGCAAGAGAATAACGGGCACGAACATCTGCCACCTGCTTGCCAATCACAGCGATAACCATTATTTTCTCAACACCATAAGTCAGGGACGCTCGGTCACTGACGAAACTTTTGTCTTAGACCTGGGCAAAAGCAAGATTAAATGTAATATTACGTTTAATCCCATTAGCGATCCCGACAGCGGACACCAGGGCACCTTGGTAATACTGCGCGAGAGCCATCGTATGAATTGTTTGGTAAGAAATTGGATTGGCACCGGGGCCAACATGACCTTTGACGATATCATCGGCGCCGACCCGGTATTTAAGAAAACTATTAAGACGGCGCAGTCAGCGGCCTCATCGTCTTCCAACATCCTGTTGCTGGGCGAAAGCGGTACCGGGAAAGACATAATTGCCCAGGCTATGCATAACGCAAGTCCCCGCCGCAATCACCCGTTTATTGCCATCAACTGTGCCGCACTTCCCCGGGAGTTGATTGCCAGTGAGTTATTCGGCTACGAGGAAGGGGCCTTTACCGGAGCCAAAAAAGGCGGCAATATTGGTAAGTTTGAGTTGGCGGACCAGGGCACCATCTTCCTGGACGAGATCGGGGATATGCCGCTGGACCTGCAGGCCTCTCTGCTCCGTGTGATTGAGGGAAAGAGTATCATCCGCCTGGGGGGCAGCAAAACCATACCGGTGAATGTCAGAATTATTGCCGCCACCAACAGGGACCTGGAAAGTGAAGTTAAGCGGGGACGATTTCGCCGGGACCTCTTTTACCGCCTGGGAGTTATTAAGATTGCCATCCCGCCGCTGCGTGAACGCCCGGATGATATCATACTCCTGGCTCATCACCTGTGCGCGAAAATCGGCGAGAGATTGGACAAACCCAATATGACCTTGGCCCCCGAGGCGGTTGAAGCTTTTCTCAACTATGATTGGCCCGGTAATGTACGGGAAATGCAGAATGTCTTGGAGAGTTCCATTCAGCTGGCCGCCGGGCAGGAGATTACAATCGACCTGGTCCAGGATTGCTTGATGTTCAACTCCGCTCCTGTGAAACCCTCAGGGGAGCATCTCACCGAAATATCGGAAATGGAAAAGCAGATGATCAAACAATACCTGGTCAAGTTCCGCCACAATAAAACCAAAACCGCGGAAGCCCTGGGCATATCCCGCCAAACCCTGTACCGGCGTCTGAAAGAATACAACCTGCAGTGATTGACCGGGGAACGACGGTAATAACCGAGAGAGCAGACGGTGTGAAGACTCATCACTTGGCCTGTTCCTTTATGCCAACAGCCGGGAACCAAGTCCCCGGCTGTTTACCTGCTTGTGCTGGGTCCATTAATAAAACGACATCATCCTTTGAGGGCGGCGGTCAGGCGTGGAACTACTTCGTACAGATCACCCACAATGCCGTAGTCGGCCATCTGCCATATAAAGGCGTTGGGATCCTGGTTTACCGCGACAATGGTCTTAGCATCCCTTATCCCGACCGTAAACTGCACCTGTCCGGAAATCCCCAGACATATGGCCAGAACCGGTTTGCCGGATTTCCCGGAGAGGCCGATTACCCTCTCTTCCGGAAGCCACTTCTCATCGGTGGCGAGCGGCTTGGTGCAGGCCACCAGTCCCCCCAGAGCCTCGGCCAGTTCTTCAACCATCTCCAGATCATCCTGGCGGTTCAATCCCTTGCCCACACAGACCAGGACCTCAGCGCCTTCAATATCCACCGCATCCTGGCCTTTGTCGGACCTGGCTACGACTTTTACCGGACTGGGCTTTAAGGCCAGTTCAACCTCAACTACCTGAGCCGTTTCCGGGGATTCGACTGGCTCACCGACACCCGGACTAACCGAAATCACCTGTAGTCCAGTGGTTATGACCTGGGTGGCTACTGTGGCTCCTCCCAGTGCATTGCGGGTACAAACCAGGCGGCCGTCCTTTACTTCCAGGCTATCAGCATCCGTAATACATCCGGCCCCCAGCTTCTGGGCCAGGCGTCCGGCCAATTCCTTGCCCCGTCTGGTTGAGCCCACAAGTATCACTGTGGATTCGGCCTGTTTGGCCACCTGGCTCAGAGCCTCCGCATAAACCGAGGCCTCAAAAGCCTGCAGCTGCTCATTCTTTGAGGTATATACAGTATGGGCTCCCCGATTCGCGTAGCCCCGGAGATCGGCGGGTCCCAAGGCCGCTGCCGCCACCCTTAGGTCCATCTCCCGTCCCAGTTCTACTGCTCTGCCAAGAAGCTGCCATGCGACCTCATCGCGTTCACTGAATACCAAGATGGTTGCCATATTACTACCTCCTAACCAGGCCTTCTGCTTCCAGGGCGGCTGCCAGACTGGCTACGTCCTTGTCCGCTCCCTCCTGAAAGAGAATTCGTTTTCGATCCTGCTCCGGTGCCAGGTTGCTCAAGGTATCGATCGATCTGGTTATTTCAATTCCCAGGTCTTCCGGCTTGAACACCTCTTTGGGCTTTTTGCCCGCCTTCAGGATCTGTGTTACCGACGGAATCCTGGGTTCGTTGATCTCACTTACCACTGAGACCACTGCCGGGGTTCCAACCTCAACATTTTCAAAACAGTCATCCAGGTTTCTGACCGCCTTTATGGTATCATTCTCCACTTCCAGGGAACTGACATAGGTTACCTGGGGCAGACCCAGGATTTCTGCCAGGCGGGGTCCTACCTGGCCGGAATAATTATCGGCCGACCCCTCTCCCAACAGGATGAGGCTGTAATCTTCCACCCGGCCAATCGCTTTGGCCAGGGCCGCAGCCGCAACCCCGCTGTCCGCTCCCTCGAATTCGGGTGAGACCACCAAAATTGCTTCGTCAGCTCCCATGGCCAGGGCTTCCTTAATAGTATCCGCCAGCTGTTCAGAACCTGCGGAAACAGCAATAACCTTGCCGCCCACCTTTTCCCTGATCCTTACCGCTTCCTCCAGAGCATTCTTGTCAATGTTGCCGATGGTGAGCGGGACATTGTCGAAGACCGGTTCCCGCGTTTCCTTCCTGACCCGGACTTGCTGCAGGTCCACGGTTTGCTTGACGCAGACAATAATGTTCATCCGGTACTACTCCTTTCCGGTTATGATTAAGATAGGCCACTCCCAAACCTTAATGGAGTCTGCCTATCCAAAACGAAACTGTACCCCTGATTCACCGTTGGGGTAATTCCAGTCCAATACCTCCGGCCCACAGGCAATGCGGCAGGTGCCGCACTCGAGACAGCCGTCAATATCAAGCTCCACCTCGCCACGGTCACTGATAGAATACAACCCCGCCGGGCATACCAGTACCGCCGCCTTCAGACGCGGGTCTTTCTCGTAACCGGGCCTGATGTTAATATGCTTTGTCTTGTCGGGCTTAAATACGTTGACTCCCAGTTTGGCTTTCAGGCTGCGGCGTCCACTCATATCTTCAACCCTCCCCAGAGGTCCCTGGCTATACGCCAGGCTTCCCCGAAACTCAGGTGTTTTCGAACTGTATCCGAGAGCTTCGCCTTGGGTCCTTCTCCGAAGGTGAATACTTCCTCCATCACCCGACCGGCAAACTGCGGATAGAAACTGAACAGGCGCGGGTTCTCCAAGAAGTGGGGCGCATGTCTAAAGGTCTTGAAATCCTGCAGAACAAAGCTCTCCTCCAGCATCTGTTGGTAACAGGCCAAACTGGCTGCGGAAAAATCATGCCTTTCCCGCGCCTGCTGCACGGCCCGTGCAGCCATAACCCCGGAGGCAATGGCAAACTCCATCCCCCGCACCGTAATCCCCATATTAAGAGAAAAACCGGCCGCATCACCGGCTACCAGTAAGCCGTCACTGAATAGAGTTGTAAGACCGTCTATCCCGCCTTCGGGGATAACATGGGCCGAGTATTCAACCTGTTCCCCGCCCCTAATCAGGGCGGCTATTTCCGGGCGCTCTTTGAAATCATCCAGTAGGTTGGGTACTTCGACCGGTGGCTTTTTCTCCATCAGGTCCTTAATCCCCACCACCATTCCCAGGGAGATGCTGGATTTATTGGTATAAAGGAAACCTCCGCCAAAACACCCCTGGGTCAGACTGCCCATAAAGAGTTGCGCCACGCCCTCATCACCGGTCAGGCCAAACCTGTCCTCCAGGGTTTCACGCGGAAGCTCAATCACCTCTTTCAGTCCTACGGCATAATTCTTGGGGTCTCCAGGAGAACGCAGCCCGGCCTTCTCGGTAATCAGCGACAAGGCTCCGTCACAGGCGATAACCACATCAGCACCCAGCTCCTCCCCACCGGCCACTACTCCGATCACCCGGCCGTTCTCTTTAATGATGTCATCCACCAGGTTCTTGGTGACCAGCATGGCCCCTGCTTCCTCAGCTCGTGATGCCAGCCAGCGGTCAAAGGTGGCCCGCAGCACGGTATAACTATGATAGGGCGGCCGGTTGAATTTCTCGGAACGAAAACGGATGGTGGTAGAGTTTTCAGAAGACATCATGGTCAACAGCTCGTTGGTTACATGCCTCTCCAGCGGCGCTTCATCCCATATGTCTGGGAGATACTGACGCACCGGATTAACGTACAGACGACCCCCGGTAACGTTCTTGGCTCCCGGGTAGTCGCCCCGTTCAATCACCACTACCTCAATTCCTGCTTGCGCGAGGGTGTAGGCGGCTGACAGTCCGGCCAAGCCGGCTCCGACTATGATGACATCAAATTTATCCATTAACAAGCCTCCAGTTCAACCCTAGTAAAGAATTGTAATCAAATTATCATCTATCAGCAAATTACCGTAAAGCTTCCAGCAACAAAATGCCACTCGCCGCCAACAAATAAAACGGGTTGCGATGAGCGTCGCAACCCTCCAAACATCAGCGGCCAAACGTTTCTTACCTGCTCAGCCTCTTGTTCACGTCCATACAAATTTGGTGTTGCAACGTCTGTAACCGTACGCTGCTGCCTGATTGTACATCGGTCCCAGGCTAGGCCAGCAGGCTCCCGGCGGTGATCATCCGCTGCATGTCGTTGACGCCTTCAATCTGCTCTCCGATAATCATGTCACGATAGATCGTTGATACCTTATAATCATCCATCAGACCATAAGAACCATGTATTCCCATGGCCAGACGTGACACATCCACCCCGGCTTCGGTGACAAAGGCCTTGGTCAAAGCCGCTTCCTTGGCAAACGCCCGGGGATCCTTCATGTTTTCAGCCAGGTATCCCAGGCGATAGGTGAGCCAGCGCGCCGCTTCCACCTTCTCCGCTATCTTCGCAATCGCCACCTGGATGGTTGGGAATTTGGCAATGGTACCATCCCGGTGGGCCTTTTCCTTCGCATATTTGATGGAGAGTTCCAGAGCCGCCTGCATACCGCCCAGGGTTGAGGAACAGACTCCCACCTTGCCAAAAGCTATGCCGTACTGGAGGACTCCATATCCATTACCCTTGGGCCCCAGGAGGTTGGCCGCCGGGACTCTTACGTCCTTCAAATAAACGTCCACCAGACTGCCGCCCTTATTGCCGATTTTGTTCCACTGTTCAGAGGTCGAATACCCCGGGCAGTTCTTTTCCACAATAAAGGCCGTAGGTTTACCGGTCTCATTATCCTTGGCAAAGATAACAATCGGACCATCAAGGTCGGCAAGAGAGATGAACCGTTTGGTTCCGTTAATCACATAATAGTCACCGTCCTGAACTGCTGTGGTGGTTATCTGTTTGGGGTCAGACCCGGTGGCGGGTTCGGTAAAGGCAAATGAGGCAAGTTTCTTACCGGTGCAGCATTCAGGGAGGTACTTTTCTTTCTGTTCCGGGGTGCCAAAGGCATAGATGGCACTGGCACCCAGGGCATTAACTGAGAGCACCATGGCCACTCCGCTGGCAGCGCGCGCAATCTGCTCCAACACCAGGGGATAACAGGTATACCCCGCCCCGGTTCCTCCATATTCTTCGGGAAATTGGATACCGAGGAAACCCAGATCGGCCATCTCCTCGATGATTTCCGGAGGCACTTTGTTATCCTCGGCAATCTTATCAGCGATAGGCATAAGAGATTTTTCCGCGAACTCTTTTGCAGCCTTTTGGATCAATTCCTGTTCCTTGGTGAGCTTAAAATCCATATGAATCTCTTCTCCTTTCGTTATAAACCATACTCAACCGGATACCACCCACCTCAACCAAATGAAGCATTTATTGGTCCTTTAAATTAAGGCACCTGGATGGATACTGCGGCCACTACTGGCCTGTAGTAAGAATAATACGTTTTTAGAATGTCTGTCAACAAAACTTTTTTGTCTCTGCCCTGCCCCCATCAACCCAACACCATCCGGGTACCATGCTAAACAGTTATCGGTTTGCCACCTTTCCCACCTTCTCGGCGGGAAAGTGTGAAGAAGACAATGGAACATCATCTGATTAGGATAACAACTGCTGCCGGGCTGTTATCACCGCCCGTTTACTTTGATGCAAACAAACGATCTCCACCGGTAATACCGGAAACAGAACCGCACCAAACAAATAAAGCGACAGTATTTACCTGTCGCCTCACACCTGGTCTTTATTATCCTTCTGTTCAATTATGGCCTCTACCGGACAGCAATCTACACACTGTCCGCAGCCGGAGCATTTTTCCTGGTCAATCCTGTAAGGTCCTATTGGAGAAATAGCTCCCGTAGGGCATTCATCGGCACAAAGCCCGCAGCTCACACATATGTCTTCCTCTATGGTGTACACTCAGTAATACCCCCAGGAGACACTCTAACAGGATTAACGCGCATATTCAAGCCCCACATATATAACTAGGAGCCCTTGTGAGTTATAGTTCGAACAATGCCTCATGTCTAGTGCGTCTGGTAGGGAGTCTTTATTGCATCTGGTAGTGAATATAGTGCAGTGTATAAGGGACGAACATTAATGCCAATCCTGCTCCAATCGTACTGCAACTGTTGCCACAATGTGCTCACAAGGACTCCTAGAGAGCCCGCTGTCTAGGGAGCTATTTTGTTGGTGCGCCTCCAAATTTTCATTTTCTGAGCTTCCTGGATAAGCTCGTCCCGGAAATCGGGATGCGCAATGCTTATAAGGTCGGCAGACCGCTGCCAGGTTGACTTGCCCTTAAGGTTTACTAGCCCGTACTCGGTAACAACGTAAGATGTAATCGACCGTGGCACGGTTACGGTTGCCCCCGGACTCAGGGTGGGTTTGATCCTGGATTGTACCCTGCCGTCCTTATCGGTGAAGGTGGAACTCATACAGATCAGGCCCTTCCCGCCGTGGGAATGGAAGGCGCCGTAAATGAAATCCAACTGCCCGCCGGTCCCGGATATCTGGCGAGTACCTGATGATTCAGAGCATACTTGGCCGTAGAGGTCGATTTCAATTGCGTTATTTATAGCGATAAAGTTATCATTAAGGGCGATAACCTTCGGGTCGTTGGTATAGTTCACCGGGTAGATGGCACAGGCCGGGTTATTGTCCAGGAACTCGTAAAGTTTGTTGGTACCCATGGCAAAAGTGTAAACCATCTTGTGGCGGTCGATACTCTTTTTGGCACCGGTAACCTTCCCCGCAAGGTAAAGGTCGACATAGGAGTCCACCAGCATTTCGGTATGAACCCCCAGATCCTTAAGATCACTGTCTACAAGCATTGAACCTACCACATTGGGAAGGCCCCCGATTCCCAGTTGAATGCAGGCCCCGTCAACAATCTCCTTCATAATCCACTCGGCAATTTTGACGTCAGTTGCTGTGGGTTCCGGGGTCGGTATTTCCAATAACGGATTATTGTTCCCCTCCACAATCGCATCTACCTGGGAGATATGAATCGACTCCTGATTACCACCAAGGCAGGTAGGCACCTTGTCGTTGACCTCCACAACGATCTTACGCGCCTTACTGATCACTGCCGGGGTCACCGAATTCGACACCCCCAAATTAAAGTACCCCTTTGAGTCCATAGGACCTACCAACAGAAGCGCCGCATCAATATCCCAGTACTTACGAGCCCACCGCGGCGCTTCGTGATAGGTGAGGGGGACGTAATTGCACAGATCTTTATCATGTAACTTGCGAGCCACCACACCAAAGTGGCAGTCGGTAAGATAAAAGTGCTCTCGGGAAGGATCTGCCAGGGCCACTTTAGGCACCTTGGAAAAACAAGTCCCTGAAATATCGACGTTTTCCAGTTCATTAACTCGTTTGGCCAGAGCCTCGTCCAATAAGTCAGGGAACATAACGAACTCACTGTAACGCACCCTGGTATTTGATTCCACCAGCTTTACGGCTTCATCGGGGGTCGTTAATTTTTGCTGGTAATGCAACTTGTTTATATGCGTGGCTGGAACCGCCATAGCTGTCATCCTCCCGTTAGATTAAGCGCCGAATCCCTGTACCTCGTTGGCAATTCATATTATTCGACATCATTTGACATTCTTTATTATATATTAACACCTCTTTGTGATATAGTGAACAATCACTGTTTCCCTGTAGGCCCCATTCGGCCTCTTATAACAAAAATGCGCCCCTTATGGGGCGCATTTTCTCTGTTTTTCGCGTTTTTTCGCAGTGGTAGTTAATGCGGAATTTTCCAAATAATAAAAACTATGTTGGGAGTCTGCCTCGCCAAATCCCGAGATGCTTTCCATCAAGCCTTGCCACGGAGGATGTTATTGGCAATGACCACCCGTTGCACCTGGGCGGTTCCTTCAAATATCTGCATTATCTTGGCATCGCGCATCATCTTCTCCACCGGATACTCGCGTGAATAACCATATCCTCCCAGTATCTGAACTGCATCGGTAGTAACCTCCATGCATATGTCACCGGCAAAACACTTGGCAAAGGAGGATACCTGACTGGCGGGGATACCCGCATCCAGCATAAAGCTGGCCTTTTGTACCAGCAGCCGCGCCGCCTCAATCTTCATGGCCATATCGGCCAGCATAAACTGAATAGCCTGGAATCCGGCGATGGGCACCCCAAACTGCACCCTTTGCCCGGCATAATCACGGGCAGATTCATAAGCCGCCTGGGCAATGCCTACCGACATCGCGCCTACCATCGGGCGCGAGGCATCCAGGGTCTGCATGGCGATGCTGAACCCCTGTCCCTCCTCTCCCAAACGCCATTTCTTATGTACCTTAACATCGTTCAGGATTACTTCGGTGGTGTTGGAACACCTGATGCCCATCTTGGGTTCCTTTTTACCCACGGAAACACCTTCCCACTCCCGGTCCACAATGAAGAATACCGTTCCCTTATGGCGCAGGCTGCGGTCCAGGGTGGCCATGACCACGTACTGATCGGCCACTCCACCATTGGTAATAAAGCACTTGGTGCCGTTCAGGACATAATAACCCCCATCCTTTCTAGCGGTAGTGGAGATCGCGGATACATCCGATCCGGCACCAGGTTCGGTAAGACCGAAAGCCTGGAGTTTCCCTTCTTCACAAGCCCTGGTAAACCACCAGTCCTGCTGTTCCTCGTTGCCGGCAATCAGCACCGGTTCTGAAGCCAGGTAGTTGGCCAAAACCGCCAGGGTCATTCCCGCGCAACCTCGGCTGAGCTCCTCAACCACCATGCTTATGGTTACGTTATCAAAATGCATTCCGGTATACTTTTCGGGAGCCACAATACAATTAAGTCCCAGGTCCTGCATCTTGCGGACTATATCCCAGGGAAACTCTTCCGTTTCGTCATAGTGTCTTCTTACCGGGACCATCTCGTTCTCTACAAACTTGCGCAGGGTCCTCTGCAATGCCAGTTGATCCTCACTATAGGTGAAATCAAACCCCATACTCCTCCTCCTTTCCTAACCAATGCCATTGATTCGATTTTTTGAAACCCTTAATGCCGGCTGCGAAACTGCCCATTGTGTTCGGCGTCATCCATCATTTTTTGCGGACTGCCGGCAGTCAAGTTGATTGACTTCTCTCACCTGGCTTCCGTCATAATTCTCTAGGGAATGTTTTCGACAATGGTGGCCACCGCCATTCCCCCACCGGTGCAGGCCGTAACGAGTCCATACCTGCCCTGCCTTCTCTTAAGCTCATAGATGATAGTAGCAGTCAGTTTCCCTCCGGTGGCCCCTAGCGGATGTCCCAGGGCTATGGCCCCGCCGTTAACGTTTAGCCGGCGGCGGTCCCACCTCAGGCCCCTCTCAACCGAAATAGTCTGAGCGGCGAAAGCCTCGTTGCATTCAATCAGGTCCATCTGCTCCAGTTTCAAGCCAGTCCGGGCCAGGGCTTTCTTTACCGCTACCACCGGGGCCTCTCCAAAATAGAGCGGCTCCACACTCCCGGCTGCGAATCCCACCACCCGGGCCAAAGGCTTCAATCCCAGTTCACGTGCCCTGCGGGCGGCCATCAGAACCAGAGCCGATGCGCCATCATTCATCCCGCAGGAATTGCCGGCCGTAACTGTGCCGTCTTTCTTGAACACCGTCGGCAGCCGTCCCAGCTTTTCCAGGGTGGTATCAAACTTGGGGTGCTCATCGATCGCAAAAACCCGGGTGCCCTTTTTGGTCTGTATCTCCAGCGGGATAATCTCCTCCTTGAAGGCGCCGGATTCGATAGCCTTTTTCGCCTTCATCTGGCTCTCCAGGGCAAACTGATCCTGCTCCTCCCGGGTGATGCTGTATTTTTCCGCCAGCAGCTCCGCTGTGTACCCCGCCAGGAGCCCAGTACCCGGATCTTTTAAGCTTTCCGAGGCTTCATCTACCATAACGGCATCCCCCATCCGCTTACCCCAGCGGAAATCGATTACCGCATAGGGATAATCGCTCATATTTTCGACTCCTCCGGCTACCACCACATCCGCCATCTCACCCTTGATCATCATGGCGGCTATATTGATGGCCTGCAGGCTCGAACCACACAGGCGGTTAACCGAAAACCCGGGAACATGCACCGGAACCGCCGCCT
>LFRU01000015.1 GCA_001512495.1 Syntrophothermus sp. DTU052
GCTCGCTCCGAAACTCCTCGCCTACACCCCCGCAACTCGTTTTTCTTTGGGCGGGACAGCCGGCATACGCGGCATCCATGCCGCGTATGTCTGTATTTCGCCATCCGTGGCGACATAGTCCCGCTTTGGACTCAGAAAAACTTCGTTGGGGGATGTAACGGCTCGTCACAATGTCGCTCACTCGCAAGCGGCGAATATATGGTTTTTGCACATTTACAATATCTTTCGCGCGGAAGAACTAGACGGCTTGTCGTACCCTGAACCCGCGAATGCCTAGGACATTTTGATCTTAAGGGAGCGGCCTGACAGGCTCAGGTCTTCCTCCAAAGGTTTGAGGAGTTTTTCCACGGCGTCGGTATGACTGCGGAAATAGGAGTTGAAAGATACCGTCCAATAAGAACCGCGGCGGGTCAGGTTTACCTCGTAGTCGGGATTTGAGTGGACTGTCATATCAGTTATCGCCCACATCTCGTTAATTGGATAATTAAATGGTATGGTGCAGTAGCCTTTTAACGCTCCCCAATTCGAACCCCAGGAGTTGAGGGCCAGCCAGCGATTATCCTTGGTCCAGCCAACAATGGTCATCATGTGAAAACCGTAGAACTTTTCCGAAGCCTTGTCAGGCAGGGGGAGGTTTCCTCCCCGGTAGAAGCTCTCGTAGACCGAGAAACCGATGCATATGGGGCCAAGCTCGGTAAGAGCAGTCTTGGCCTCTTCAACCGTATGTATGGCGGTATAGGTTTTTATCCTCTGCGGGAGTGCGTCCTTATGCATTTGCGGGGTGATCTTATCCGCACATACGGGATAGGGGTAAATGCCCGGGAAGATTTCTTCCCGGCAATCTCCGCGTTTGAGGAGGCAGTTTAAGGCCTCCCGGGGAATCATACCCTCCCCCTTGAAATCTTGGGGCTCCCGGGCGCCGTAAATATAAGCAGCCGAAAAACTCGTAAATTTCTGCCGCTCCTTATACTCCTGCATCTCCTTAATTGCTTTCAGGGTATAGGCTACACAGGCGGCCACATCTCCCTGATCATAAGGCGCCGGCACCAAATAGGGGAAAGTATATTCTTCGGGAAAGGCCCGCTTGACAGCTGTAACCCGGTTAAGCTTGTAGTCCCGGTAATCCTGTGGGCTGGGGATAACACCCAGTTGACGCTGACGATAGCTCATGTCTCTCTCCTTCGTACTTCTCAGAAATGAAAAGAGCCAGGCACCCGCAGCTTGTGCACCCGGGGAGAACCAGTCTAATAAATAAATCATAAAGCGGTGGTGTTTTGGGGCCTGACCCCCGACAAAATGGTAAAAAGCCGCATTATATGCGGCTTTCCACATAATTTAGACTCTACAAGGCTCTTCACAGAGGCACAGCAGGATCAGTACAATCAAGATCAGCCAAATAAAATTATTACCCATAAAAAAGTTCCGCAAGATACCTTCCCTCCTTAACTTTAGTGAAGGAGTCAACCGTAAAGAGCTGCCGGCTCTATTGACTCCTCGTAGTCTGACCTCCCCTGAAATGGTGGCTTGAAACGCTGCGTAATGTTTGCCAGGATTCGACTGTGGCTGTTATCTGGTATATGTTATGAGAGAAAAAGTAAGATGGTTACTAATTATGTTATTGATAACGACACAATAGTAACCGGTTCTGAGTTCAACAGATACTCTTCCGGGAAGGCAGGCTTGCGGTACGGTTGGTTGTTGTCCCAAGGCGGTGCAGTGCAGCTGGATGACTATTTGTTCCGGGACGGAAAACAGTCACCTGCCCGGCATAGTCAGCAAAAATGATGGCTACACGCTGCTCTCACGAACGGATTCCTGAGAATCGCCGGTTTCGGTTCTGCCTTTGCTGCCCAGCGAAGACAGGAGCCCCAGGATGGTCATGAGGGTCTGGGGATTAATGTCCGGCAAATTGGCGCCGCCTTTCTTGTTTGACAAAGCGCTCATCAGGCTGTTCAACAGGTCGCCCTCGGCCCCGGATGAATTAGCGGCAAAGGGCAGATACTCGCGGTGGTGAGAGTGCTGGTTGAGCATGTTGATAATCCCTAAAAGGTTGGTGAGCGCCAGGAGTCCTATCATCTGATAGGCATCCAGTTTATCTGTTTTGTTGGGAGCAGTTACTTCGTATATAATGTTTAAAAGCAGTTTTTGCAGGGTTGGACTCTGGTCCATTTTTGATCCTCCTTTCCGGGTGGATTAGATAAGCTTGATGGCCCGGGCGGTTTCCTCCAACATCTTGTTGCGGGAACTTTTGATGGCCTGGTTGAGGGCTTCGACCAGACTGGCTTTGAGGGCTCCGGCTTTGGTGGGATCAAGCAGGCGGTTGTCTATTACCAGATCGGTGATCTCCTGTTGATAGTTGATTACGGCAGTAACCATGCCATTTTTTGAAGTGACGGTGAGTTTGTTCTTTTTCAGATTTTTCTCCAGAGAATCCTTGATGCGTTCAGCATCGGGGATCATTTTTAGAAGGTCCTCCTTGTTCAACTTGTCACCTCCTTCGGGGGAACTAAGTTGTAACATTATATTCAAAGAGTATTCATTTTGTTTATTGTTTTAGTAGAGGGGGTGCTGAAACAGTGTCTGAATTGGTGCAGTTGGTAAAAAAAGAGATATTCCGCACCGGGTTATGGGTCGGAATAGCGGTGGCGTTTGCGGCCGCGGCGGCCTATCTGTGGAAATAAAAGGATTTGGACACTGACTTAACCCGCCGAAAGATTTTTTGCATGCTGTATACGGTATGTCAAGAAGCGCAACCCTATCGGTAGGATAAGGCAACAATAAATGGCGAAAGGCAGGTGTTGGGCCCGGCCTTTCCGGCAGCTTAAACCCTGGTTCCGGGAAAAAGCATTCCTGGGAAATGTTCCGGACGCAGACCGTCGACCGCAGCCTGCTTAGCAGGTGATGTATAGGATCAACGGCGGTGAACAGGGATGAGTATATGAGCTGCCCGTTCTGATGTCGGTAGAGCGCTGATTAAAATGTATGATCAGGGGAGCCGGGTGGATAAAGATGTCGGTATTAACATTTGATTCCAATAACTTTGAAGCGGAGGTTTTAAAATCAGAGAAGCCGGTTCTGGTTGATTTCTGGGCGGCCTGGTGCGGTCCCTGCAGGATGGTCGGCCCGGTGGTCGAGCAGCTGGCCCAGGATTATGCCGGCCGCATTAAAGTGGGCAAGTTGAATGTGGATGAAAACCGGGAACTTGCCGGCCGTTATCGCGTGATGAGCATCCCGACCTTGGCGATTTTCAAAAATGGGCAGGAAGTTCAGCGCAGCGTTGGCTTCCGGGGCAAACAGCATCTGGTGAGCTTTATCGAAGAAAACATCTAACACAGCCAGGTGCACCGCCATTAAGGATAGCCATTGGCCATTAAAACGAAGGAGTAATTCGGCCCCGAACCTGCACGGCCCAGGCCGCGAACCAGCCATTAGCCATTAAACGAAGGATATACTTCCCCGGCAGTGGCTGTTATTCTTTTTATCACCGGCCGTGTTCATGGTACTTCTGCTGCAGCCAATCCAGGAATTCCCGCACCCGCGATTCATGCCCGTTATTGGTTGGCTGATAGAATGTCGGCTGTTCCAGACCCGGGGGCATGTATTCCTGTTTCACATACCCGCCAAAAGAATGGGGATAGAGGTAGCCCTTTCCCTTCCCGAGGAGATGGGAACGGGAATGGGAATTGTCGGCAATGTGCGCGGGCACCTGGAGCGACGGCAGTTGACGAACATAATCCAGAGCCCGGTCGATTGCTGCTTTGCTGCTGTTGCTTTTGGGTGCGCAGGCCAGGTAGATGGTGGCTTCAGCCAGGGGTATTCGCGCCTCCGGCAGCCCGATGACCTCGGTCGCATGAAAGGCGGATACTGCAACCAGCAGGGCCTGGGGATCGGCCATCCCGATGTCTTCCGCCGCATGTATTACCAGACGGCGGGCAATGAACAGCGGGTCTTCCCCTCCATGGATCATGACCGCCAGCCAGAAAAGTGCCGCATCTGGATCGCTGCCGCGAATGCTCTTGATGAACGCCGAAATGGTATCGTAATGATGATCCGCTTTCTTATCGTAGTTGATATAGAAATGTCCTGCAGATTCCTGAATGTCCCGGGCTTCGAGGGTTAGCTTCCCCGGTTCGCCGAGGCGGACCTGGCAGGCAGTCTCCAGTATGTTCAGGGCTACCCGGGCATCGCCCTTGGAGCGGGCGATTATCTCCTGCACAGCTTCCTCACTTAAGGTGATGTCCAGTTTTCCCAGACCCCGCACCGGGTCATTTAACGCTCTTCTTATCAGTTCTTCTATCTCAGTCGGTGTTAAAGGATTCAGGACATAGATCTTCATCCGCGACAGCAGGGCCGAGTTAAGCTCATACAGCGGGTTTTCCGTGGTGGCCCCCACCAGGGTAAAGACACCGCTCTCCACAAAGGGGAGCAGCACATCCTGCTGTGATTTGTTAAAGCGGTGAACCTCATCCACGAAAACTACGGTCTTCTGACGGTAATAATCCCACCTCTGCTGCGCATCCCGGGCTATGCTGCGCAGTTCGGTGACCCCGCTGGTTACTGCTTTTAGGTATTCAAAATGGGCCTTGGTCTTTTGCGCCAGCAGCAGCGCCAGGGTGGTCTTACCGGATCCCGGCGGTCCATAAAGGATGAAGGAATGGAGGCGATCCTCCTCTATCATCCTGCGCAGCGGCCCCTGCTCTCCCACCAGGTGTTCCTGACCCACATAATCCTTGAGATCGACCGGACGCATACGGTAGGCCAGGGGCCCGTTAACATCCTGCCGAAAATCGTTTTCAAATAGATTCATGTCCCGATTCACCTCCGACATGCAGGCGGCAAGCACACTGTTTGAACCGGATTGGCTGCCTGTAATCATGATGCGAATACACCCGCCATTCTACAGCCGGCTCCATTAATCTTTCCGCACAGGCTGCCGAATACGGTTTCGGTATATTGTTCCCTCCACGGGTTCGCACCTCTCGACAGTCCCCCTAATGCATTCTCAAATATAGCATGACACAGGAGATGGTTGTTGTCACCCCGGTGGAATGCATTAATTGCGGATTCCTGAGACAAGATAAGGTATGACAAGTTTGCGGGGTAAGATGAAGAGCAGGAGACTTATCGGGCTGCCGGTGATCGATGAGCACCGGGGAACGATACTGGGCCGGGTGATAGACATCATAATCAGCCCGCGGCTGCAAGTGGAGGGGCTCGTCATAGGAGGCCGGGGCGGAAAGCGTCTCCTGTTACTGGATCACCTGACCATTGGGCAGGATGCCATTCTGGTCAGTGATCTCCGGGGTTTAAAACCCGTCAAAAACGGGGAGCATCCCACCAGGATTAAGGATCGAATCGGGCTCCTGGTAGTCGATCGTGAGGGGCGGGAACTTGGAGTGATGAGCGACCTGGTGGTTGAGCCGGACAGTAAAGCGGTACAGGGTATCGAAATATCCTCTGGACTCATAAAGGATTTTATTGATGGTCGCAGTGAGGTCCCCCTGGAAAGGGTCGACAACATTGGTCAGGGAGCCATGGTCCTGAATAACGAGGAGGAACAGACTTGAGGTGTCCGGCGTGTAAGGGTTTACAGGTGGGCAGGGTCGGCAGTGACCATTTTTACTGCTGGAACTGTTACATCGAATTTGCAGTTAGGAAAGACCGGGTAAGCATGTATGAGGTAGCCGAGGATGGGACCCTGGTCTCCATCGAAGATTCCCACGACATTATGAACTGAATGGTGGTGAGATAATGAGGAGGGCAGCATTTCGTCGTGGTCTGATGGCTATTCTGGGTATCGGTTTGGCCTGGGCAATCGTATCATACTTTTGGCAGCGAGGTAAAAATGGGTCCAACCGCTTTGCCGAGGTCAAACGCATGGCGGATGATATGGGACATAAGGTAGCAGGGGCATGGCCAGATTAGAATACTACATTAAAATCGGTGTCTTGTCGGTGGTGGCCGTAGCCACCATTTATTTTTTTATAAGGGTAAGTGCAGTGCTTTTCCCATTTTTTTTGGGAGCCACCCTGGCGTATGTCCTGTATCCCCTGATAAGGACCGCCCAGTCACGGGGTTTGAGCCGCGCCTGGGCAGTTATGATTTTCTATCTGCTGCTGGTGGGGCTGATCGGTTTGCTGTGCTGGTATACCCTCCCGCGGCTTATCAGGGAGGTAGCTGACCTGGCCGCGGTTATACCGAAATACATGGAGGACGCACATCAGGCCGTGGAATACCTGGAAAGACTAGAGGTGGGGGGCGGGCTGGAACAGGTTATAAGGAGCAGCCTGCACCGGGCGGAAAATCAGGCCTACCGGGCCTTGACCGCTTTCATCAACGACATTCTGAACCTGACCGGCAGCCTGCTGTCGCTAGTCTTTGCCCCCATACTGGCCTATTATTTCATCCGGGACTGGGAAAAAATCAGGGAAGGTTTTCTGGGACTCTTCCCGGTCAGCAGCAGAAGTCAGCTTTTCAAGTTGGGGATGGATATCAACGAAGTCTTATCCGGTTTTATCCAGGGGCACTTGCTGGTTTGCGTTCTGGTGGGAGCTTTAACCGGACTGGCCGCGGCCCTCTTGGGAATTAGGTACGCAATCATCATCGGTTTCATCAATGGGCTCGCCGAACTGCTTCCTTACCTGGGACCGCTGCTGGGAGCGATTCCTTCCCTGGCCCTGGCACTGACGGAGGGGACTAGGCAGGCTGTATACCTGGGCGTGGCTATCCTGGTAATTCAACAACTGGAGGCCAATCTGCTGTCACCGCGGATTGTAGGGAACCGGGTGGGGCTGCATCCACTGGTGGTTATCTTTGCCCTCCTGGCCGGGGGGGAGCTGTTCGGCATATGGGGGATACTGCTGGCGGTTCCGGTAGCAGCCGTCTTGAAAGTGCTGGTCAAGTTCGCCTTTTACCATCTGGTTGATTGACACTAAATGCTTCCATGGGACACAATATAACCTAGATGGGAAAAGGAGGACATTTTGTTGCTTAAGAGCTATGAGATAAGGCAGATGTTCATTGATTATTTTGTCAGCCACGGCCATATAGCCGTCCCCAGTTCGTCACTGGTGCCGGCAAACGATCCTACACTGCTTTTCACCAACGCCGGAATGAATCAGTTCAAGGATGTCTTTTTGGGAATCGAGCCCAGGGATTACCGCCGGGCGGTAACGGCCCAAAGATGCATGCGGGCCGGCGGCAAGCACAACGACCTGGACACCGTGGGGCGCACCCCACGTCACCACACCTTCTTTGAGATGCTGGGGAATTTTTCGTTCGGTGATTACTTTAAACGGGACGCCATAGCCTTCGCCTGGGAGTTCCTGACCCGGAAGGCTGGAATCCCCGCCGAGCGCATGTGGGTTACCATATACCTGGATGATGATGAAGCCTTTGAATTGTGGCAGCAGGTAGCGGGAATCCGGCCGGAGCGGATTGTGCGTTTGGGAGAAAAGGACAACTTCTGGTCCATGGGGGATACCGGTCCCTGTGGACCCTGCTCCGAGATCATCTATGACCGGGGCCCGGAATACAGGTGTTCCGATCCGAACTGCGGGGTGGGAAACTGCGACTGCGACCGCTGGCTGGAGGTATGGAACCTGGTATTTATGCAGTATGACCGGGATCAGTCCGGGAAGATGACCCCTTTACCCAGGCCGAGTATTGATACCGGAATGGGTCTGGAACGGCTGGCTTCCATCCTGCAGGGGGTCGAAAGCAATTATGAAACCGACCTCTTTATACCTATCATTAGGGAGATTGAAAGCCTGACGGGGCAGAGGTATGACAAGGGTCCGGCCGGGTTTCCCTTCCGGGTCATTGCCGACCATATCCGGGCTTGTACCTTCCTGGTGATCGACGGTATACTGCCCGGCAATGAGGGCCGGGGATATGTGCTGCGCCGCATACTGAGGCGCGCGGTGCGGTTTGGGAAACTGCTGGGACAAAACGAGCCGTTTTTCTATAGATTGGTGCCCGCGGTTGCCGGGATGATGAAACATGCCTATCCTGAAATAATAGAGAAACAGCAGTATGTGGAGCAGGTCATCCGTATGGAAGAGGAACGATTCCTTACCACCCTCACGGACGGCCTGCGCAAGGTAGAGGATATTATTGCCCGGCTTCGCCGCGAGGGAAGCCTGACTATTTCGGGCAAGGATGCTTTTATGCTTTATGACACCTTTGGGTTCCCCATCGATCTGACCGAAGATGTGGCTGAAGAGCATGGCCTGACAGTTGACAAGGACGAATTTGAAGCCATGATGGAGGAGCAGAAGGAAAGGGGTCGCCGATCGTATAAGAACAGTGAAGCTTTTGCCCTGGAGAAAACAATCACCGGACTCCTGGAAGGCGAAAACCCCACCGATTTCGTGGGCTATCAGTGCCTGGAATGGGAAACGGAGGTGCTGGCCATAATCCGGAATGGGGAAGGAGTGGAGTCGGCAGTCGATGAGGAAGCGGTAGTAGTTCTCCAGGAGACTCCTTTCTACGCCGAGAGCGGCGGGCAGGTCGCCGATGTGGGGATTATTGGGGGCCCTGAAGGTGAAATGGAGGTCACCGATGTTCAAAAAGCGGCCGGGTGGATCCTTCATTACGGGAGAGTAAAAGGAGCCCTGCGTCAAGGTCAAGAGGTTCAGGCCCGGGTGGATGCCGTTCGCAGGAAGGCGATCGCTGCCAACCATACTGCCACCCATCTGCTCCACCAGGCACTGCGGGATACGGTTGGGGAATATGCCCAGCAGAAGGGTTCCCTGGTGGAACCGGAGCGTCTGCGGTTTGACTTTTCTCATTTTGCCCCTCTGACTCCGGAAGAGATACGCCGCATAGAGGAGATTGTCAATGAGAAGGTATGGTCCCTGCTTCCGGTTAATGCTCAGCAGACCAGCCTGTCCGAAGCCAAAAAACTGGGAGCCATAGCCCTGTTCGGTGAGAAGTACGGCGAACAGGTGCGGGTGGTTGAGGTGGAAGGATTTAGCAGGGAACTTTGTGGAGGAACTCACGTCAAAAGCACGGGAGAAATAGGCCTGTTCAGGATATTATCAGAAGCCAGTATCGGAGCGGGGCTGAGGCGTATTGAAGCGGTGACCGGCAGCGAGGCCTACAGGAGCCTGCGGCAGTCCGACGAGGAACTGCGCCGGGCGGCAGCGCTGATGAAGGTTGTACCCACTGAAGTTGCAGAACGAACGGAATCGCTACTGCGCCAACTGCGGGAAACGGAAAAAGAGTTGGAGGCAGTAAAGACCCGCATGGAGAAAGAAAAGGCTGCCGATGTATTGGATCAGGCGGTCGAGGTGCAGGATATTAGAGTCCTGACCGCAGAGATTCAGGCTTCGGATATGAACTCCCTGCGCCAGAATGCAGAGACCCTGAGAGATAAGCTGGGAACCTCAGTCGTGGTTCTGGGGTCACGGATTGATGATAAAGTAGGGTTGGCCGCCTTCGTTTCCAAGGAACTGGCCGGACGCGGGCTGCACGCCGGAAAGATTATTGGCCAGGTGGCGAAGATAGTCGGCGGCGGCGGGGGAGGCCGCCAGGATATGGCCCAGGCGGGAGGCAAGGACCCTGCCAGGCTTAAGGAAGCCCTGCAGGCGGCCCGGGAGATAATTGAGAAGTCACTGCAATAAGTATATGGGCGAGGGATTGACAGATATTAAGCGGCCGGCAACGAGGAATAATCTGATCAGCTGACGAAGATAGAATAAGGAGCCGATCGTTTGCGTAAACCTGAGACGAGAGCAGAAACCGGCGTCGATTTACCGGTGGCGGGAAGCATCCGGCCCCCGGAATTGTTTGTTATCTGGCTGTACTCCAAAGGGAGGTGGGAGAGTGCCTGGAGGATTTGAAGAGACCACCAGTTACCAGTTAGACAAGGATAGAAAAGAAAAGGTGGCTGCAATTCTGGCATCAGTCTTTAACGCCTTACAGGAAAAGGGTTACAACCCGGTAAGCCAGTTGGTCGGGTATATGATCTCAGGAGATCCGGCTTATATCACCAGTTATAAGGATGCTCGCACCATGATCTGTAAAGTTGAGCGGGATGAGATTCTGGAGGCCCTGATCCGAAAGTACCTGGAAGGATGAAAGCACAAGCAACCGGGGTGATTGTTTGCAGTACCGGATACTGGGTAATACCGGCATTAGAGTATCAGCCATCTGTTTTGGGGTTTTGACCATAGGCCCTCTGCAGGCTGGTCTCAAGGTTCAAGATGGCGCAGAAGTTGTATCCTATGCCCTGGAAAGAGGTATCAATTTTCTGGACACTGCCGAGAGTTACGGCACTTACCCCTACATAAAAGAGGCATTGGCCGCCAAACGATTCAAACCGGTAATCACTTCGAAATCTTACGCCTACACCTGGGAGGGGATGAAGGAGAGTGTGGAAAGAGCCCGGGATGAGATGGGCCTTACCACCGTTGACATATTTATGCTGCACGAACAGGAGAACGAAAAGACCCTGGAAGGACACCGGGGGGCCTTGGAATACCTGGTCAAGGCCAAGCGGCAGGGACTGATCAGAGCCGTGGGCATGTCTACCCACTCGGTTTCCGGGGTAATGGCCGCTGCTGATCACCCGGCAATTGAGGTTATCCATCCCCTGATCAACCAGGCCGGCATTGGTATCATGGACGGAACTCCCACTACCATGGCCGCGGCTATCCAGTATGCTCGCCTGCGCGGGAAAGGGCTGTACGCCATGAAGGCTCTGGGGGGAGGGAACCTGGTCAACAGGGCTTATCAAGCGCTGCATTATGTGCGCAGTATTCCCGGCCTGGCTTCAGTAGCCATTGGTATGAGGAGTAAGGATGAGGTTGATCTTAATATTGCCTGGTTGAAGGGCGTAAGAGATGCCGAACTGGAGTCCAGGGTGAGCCGTACTAAACGCCGACTGCATATTGAATCATGGTGCACCGGATGCGGCAGCTGCGCCGAGGTGTGCCGCTATCAGGCCTTATCGGTCCAGCAGGGGAGAACAGTTGTTGCTCAAGGCCGGTGTGTGTTATGCGGTTATTGTGCTGCGTACTGCCCGGATTTCTGTATCAAGGTAGTCTAGTACATTAAACCAAGCCGCCTGAGGGAGATTATGTTGGAGAAAACGGAAAGAATCATGGCCCTGGATGTCGGAGAAAAGCGTATCGGAGTGGCGGTCAGTGATCCGCTGGGAATTACGGCCCAGGGGATCGGGGTTATCGAGCGTCAGAACCGGACCCGTGATTTGGATGCCCTGCGCCTGTTGATCGATGAACATGGAGTAACCTCCCTGCTTTTGGGGCTGCCCCGCAACATGAACGGCACCTTGGGGGAAAAAGCTCGGGAGGTACAGGAGTTCGGCGAGCTGTTAGCACAGGAGTTGGGGATGCCGGTGGAGTACCAGGATGAGCGTCTGAGCACCAGAGCCGTGGAAGGGACCTTAATTGCGGCTGATGTTCGACGCAGCCGGCGGCGCCGGGTTATCGACAAGCTGGCTGCTGTCTATATACTGCAGGGTTACCTGGACCGCAAAGCCGGGAATAATAAATGAGGTGCGATTGACAAGGTAAGGTAATGGCACATACAATTTACTTGTTAATTAAAAGAATTGGGGTGGAGCTGTGGCAAGAGACGGTTTTCGTGATGACCTGGAGAATGATGGCGAAGAGTTTGAGGTTTTGATCTTGATCGATGATGAGGGACAGGAACACTCCTTTGAGCTTATCGCCGAACTGGAGATGGAGAACAGCAACTATGTTGTGGTGGCACCCATCGATGAAGAGATGGAAGATGAGGAGGATGAGGAGGTCGAAATCGTAATTCTTAGGGCCATCTATGATGAGGAAGGCAATATGTACCTGGCAGACATCGAAGATGATGAGGAATGGGAAAAGGTGGCCGACGCCTGGCAGGAATTGGCAGAGAGCGAGGAGATTGAATAAAGAAGCCGCCAGGCTTCTTTATTGCCATAACCCTGGTAGAAATCTTGGGAGGGGAATACATTGTCGGTCTGGCGCCGAAATGTGCTGATAATTTCTGCTGCAGTTATCCTCGGCATAGTGGCTGGCAGTTGTTTGTTTGCCAGTCAGTATCTTTTGGCCGGGGATACTTTTCTCCCGGGAACCTTTGTGGCCAAGCAGGACCTGAGCGGGCTGGGCCGGGGTAAGGCGGTCAGTTTGATAAGCAACCAGACTAATGGTTTCGCCGCTGTTGAGTACGTTTTTACCGCCTCACAAATGACTTATTCAATAAAGGCGGAAGACCTGGGGGCCAAACTCCAGGTGGCCAGTTTTGTCAATCAGATAATGGAACAGGAAGGAAGCCGGGGCTTGTGGGATAGGATCCGCCATCACCAGCGGCGTGACTACCCCTTAAAAATTCCCATTGAGTATGACCGGGAGAAGTACAATCAGTTCATGGCCCACATTATGGAATCGATGGAAGATCCGGTGAGGATTTCGCGGGTAAAATGGGATGAGAACGGCAATCCCATTCTTGTGCCGGGCCAGAGCGGATTTAGGCTTGATCCGGAAGCCACGTTTACATCCCTGCCCCAGTACTACACCGGAGAGAAGAAGATAACTGCCCAACTTGTTGTCGACTATGAATCCGTTAGTGTGGACCCGGCGGGCATCAACAACCTGGTGGAATTGGGTACATATTCTACATACTTTAATACGGGCAACTTAAATCGCTCATCCAACCTTCGCATCGCGGCCTCTACCCTTAACGGTGCCGTGGTCCCACCAGGGCAGGAATTTTCGTTCAATACCGCCGTAGGCCCTCGGGAGTTCAGCACCGGTTATAGGGAGGCCTTGATAATCCTGCAGAACGAATTTAAGCCCGGAATTGGCGGCGGCGTTTGCCAGGTGTCATCCACGCTCTACAACGCGGCTCTGCTGGCAAATCTCCCGATACTGGAACGCCATAACCACAGTGTAGCGGTGGATTATGTACCGGTAGGAACAGATGCTACTGTAACCTACCAGGGCAAGGATCTGCGATTTAAGAATGACACCGGCGGCCCCATTATTATCAAGACCACCGTGCAGGGCGGCAGGCTGACAGTGCAACTCATCGGCAGGCGCAGTGGACCGGCGGTTAATGTAAAAATAGAACGTGAGGTTATCGGGGTAACCGATTTCAAGGAGATACGAAGGGATGATCCTGAGCTTATGCTCGGCCAGGAGAAGGTCGATCATGAAGGGACCAAGGGTTATCGTGTTCGAACTTACCGGACTGTGTATGATGAAAAAGGGCAGATGGTGAAACGTGAGCTGCTGTCGTCTGATGTCTACAAACCCCTGGATAAACTGATTCTGGTGGGAACCAAACTGCCGGCTTACCCGGGTCAGGATCCACCGGACCAGGATATCCCCGATCCGGCTCTCCCCGGAGACCCGGCATCTGAACCTGGAGAACCGGCTGCGGAAGATCCGGCAAACGATCCTGCAGAGCCCCAACCCGGCGATCCGGGAGAACCTGTGGATCCTGAGGAACCGGCGGCTTCTCCCGACGAACCCGACAGTCTGCATCCCGGGCCGGAACCGAACCCACCAACAGGAGAAAACAGTGATGAGAGTGACCAAACCAACCCTGGTGGGCAGATATGACGGAGGCATCCTGCAGAAGAAGGGTATTTGAAGTCTGAAAATAGTGGTTTGCATTTATTGGGGGATTTATGGCTAACGGTCTTGAGGCCCAAGGTCGGAGAAGGTTGTTAATATCATTATTTTTACTGGTTGTTCTTTTCGTCGTTTGGTTTTCTGTGCGCCAGTTCAATCGTTACATGGCACCGGTTAACCCTTTTGACAAGACGGCCATCGAGGTTAACATTCCCGGGAATACCAGCACCCAACAGGTGGCCGCTATCCTGGCTGATCACGAGCTGATCAGGAATAAGGATTTTTTCGTGTGGTATTGCCGATTGCGGGGATACGACGCCCAGCTCAAGGCCGGGCTGTACCAGCTTCGTCGCAGCCAATCGATGTCCGAAATCGTCGATGACCTGGTATCCGGCCGGGTGGCCGCTGTGAAGATAACCATACCTGAAGGTTATACGCTGCAGCAGATGAAAGAGCTTTTTACGGCCAAAGGCATCTGCACTCCAGAAGAGTGGGACAAGGCTGTGGTGCGCAGCCGGGATTATCCGTTTCTGCGGGATATACCAATGCGGGAAAACCGCCTGGAGGGGTTTCTGTATCCCGATACCTACTACATACGTCATGATACCTCCGTGGATCAGATGATTGAGCTGATGCTGAAAAGGTTCAGCGAGGTGTGGAACCGGGACTTTGCTGAGCTTGCCAAACAAAAGGGGCTTTCTGTTTATCGGGTAGTAACCGTAGCCTCCATGGTTGAAAAGGAGGCCCTGTTCGATTCTGAAAGGCAGCGAATCGCCGGGGTGATACACAATCGCCTGCGGGATGGTATGCTGCTGCAGGTGGACGCTACTGTGCTGTACAGCCTGGGTGGCCATAAGGAGAAGGTTACACTGAAAGACCTTGAGGTTGACTCCCCCTATAACACCTACCGCCATACCGGGTTGCCCCCGGGGCCGATTGCCTCACCGGGAGCGGCCAGCATTTCTGCGGCCCTGCAGCCGGAAGAACATGATTATTTTTACTATGTGGCGACTCCTGACGGTCATCACGTATTTTCGCGGACCTATGCCGAACACCTTAAGGCAAAGAAAGAGAACCGGGGGAAATAAAATTGATGAAGAACCTCCGAAAACCAGAACTAGTAGCTCCGGCCGGCAGCCTGGAGAAGCTTAAAGCGGCCATAAACTTTGGAGCCGATGCCGTTTACCTGGGGGGACATGAGTTCGGCCTTCGAGCCGGTGCTGATAATTTTTCCCTGCCAGAAATGGAAGAAGGGCTGCAGATTGCTCACCGGGCCGGGCGCAGGGTCTATGTAACCGTCAATATATTTGCACATAACTGCGATATCGACCGGATGCCGGCCTACCTGGCGGAATTGAACGATATGGGGGTGGACGGCCTTATTGTCTCCGATCCGGGTGTGCTGCTGCTGGCCAGGGAATTCAGCCCGGATCTACCGGTGACCATCAGCACCCAGGCCAATGTCACCAACTTTCAGAGTGCTGAATTCTACCGGCGCCAGGGAGCCTCCCGGCTGGTTCTGGCCCGGGAACTAAGTATAGATGAGATCGCCCGTATCCGGAGAACGGTGCCCATTGAAGTGGAGGTATTTATACACGGGGCGATGTGCCTCTCTTACTCGGGCCGGTGCTGGCTCTCTCAGGCGATGACCGGTCGCAGTGCCAACCGGGGTGAGTGTGCTCATCCCTGCCGCTACCGTTATGCTCTGGTGGAGGAAAAACGCCCGGGACAGTATTTTCCGGTGATGGAGGACGAACGGGGCAGTTATGTCATGAATTCCAAGGACCTGTGTATGATAAGCCTTATTCCCCGGTTGATAGAAGCCGGGGTTGATGCTTTCAAGATTGAAGGCCGGATGAAGAGCCCTTACTATGTGGCGGCGGTAGTCAAGGTGTACCGCGAGGCTATCGACAGCATTCTGGAAGGGAGGCCGCTCTCTATAGAGGAGTGGACCCGGGAACTGGAACGGGTTGCTACCCGTCCCTTTACTGCTGGATTTGCCCTGGGTAAACCTGAAGCAGCCCAGGATATTGAAAAAACCGCAGCGCCCCGCCGGGTGCTGTTCTGCGGGGTAGTAAAGGATTGGGATAAGAAAAACGGGCGCATACTGGTAGAGCAGCGATCCCCCTTCAGTACCGGCGATCACCTGGAATACCTGGAGCCGAATCAGCCCCTCCGAACCGAGCAGCTCCTTGAGCTGTATGACGATGAGCTGAATCCTATCGAAGTAGCCCGCCACCCCCAGCAGTTGGTCTGGCTTACCAGCCGCTGCTGCCCGACTCCGGGCACCCTGGTAGGCAGGATTGTTGAGTAGATGCTGCACATTTTCCCCGAAAGGATGCTGTTTTATATGTCAACCAAAGAGATGATAAATTGCAGGTTGAATCCGGCTGACATTTACAGGCTCAATCGCATCTTCGAGGGTTATGATGGTCTGGGCATTGTGAGCACCCGGGACAACAAAGCCGGTCTGGTTGTGGTATACGTAACACCGGACACCTATCCTGAAGCCCTGACGATAATCCAGAATGCGCCTTTTCCCGTCGAAGTCCTTCCCGACTAAGGCAGGATCCCCCTCCAGTTTTACGGTCCTGGGTCTCCACGCTGCGCTGTCAACCCATCCGGTCCTGGTGGCCGAGTGCTTTGTTTCCCGCCATCTCCTCTACCGGTCCTTGCACAGGCTGCACTTATGAAAGCACACCGTATCCGGGCCGGCCTCCGCGGCTGCATTGACCATTTGTTGCTGATTTCGCGGGTTCCCGGTGTATAAGTCGGATTCCCCAGGTAAAACCTAGTAATAACCAACAAATCAGGTAATGCGGGGAAATTATGACACTGGTTAAGCGGAGGATGCTGCTGGTTCTGTCACTGCTGTGTCTTATCCTGGTGATCATTGCAGGGCGTTTTTTTTATTTCCAGGTAGTGCGGGGCCCCGAACTGGCCCTCAAGGCTGCCAATATGCGTACCCGGGGGTTTTCGTTTCCCGAATCCGGGCGTGGTGATATATTGGATCGTTACTGCCGGCCTTTGACCAATACCGGTTTGGCCTGGGCCTGCTTCGGAATGCCGGATAAGATCGCTGATTCTAGGGAGACGTCCACCAGAGTAGCAGCAATTCTGGGAGCTGAGCCGCGTATAATTGAAGAAAGCCTGCGGGAGGCCGATAAACGTCGGGAATCACTGGTTTTGTTGAAGTTTCCGGTTAATGATAAAAAAACAAGACAGGAACTGGCTGCAGTAGACGGGATCCTGGTAGTCCAGGTTCCGAGGCGTTACCGGGAGGATGGCAGGTTCATTCACCTGCTGGGGAGTCTCAGCCCCACCGGTCCCGAAGAGAAAGCCCGGGTGGTGGGCGGCTCCGGTCTGGAAATACGCTATGAGGACGACCTGAGGGCCTGTTCCCAACCCAAACACCTACTACGGGTAGTAGATGCCCTGGGGAATACCATCCCCGGAATACCGCTCAAACTGGCCGCCAACCCCAAAGCGGCCCGGGATGTGATAACTACCATTGACCGCCGGCTGCAGGTAATGACCGAGGACATTGTCGACCGGCACATTCACACCGGTGCGGTCGTGATCCTTGATATTGCGAGCCGCGACATCCTGACCATGCTCAGCCGCCCGACCTACAACCCCTACAACCCCGAAAGCTATGTGACGGATACCGGGTGTCAGTTAAACCGTGCCCTTATGGCGTTTTATCCCGGTTCAATCTTTAAGATTGCGGTAACGGCGGCAGCCATGGAAAACGGGCTGGTAAGCTCGGATGAGATATTCCACTGCCCCGGGTACTACAGGTTTTCAGAAAAAACAGCCATCCCATGTTGGAAAACGTCGGGGCACGGAGAGATTTCCACCCCCCGGGCTCTGGCAGAAAGCTGTAACGCCGCCTTTATTGAGATCGGAATCCGGGTGGGCCGCAGCCGGCTGCTGAATTTCTGCCACCGGGCTCGGCTGTTCGACTGCGAAATCATCGGCTATGAAAAGGCTCAGGGTGACAGCCACCTGCAGATTGATTACGGCCGCCCGGCCCTGGGCAACGCCTCCCTGGGGCAGAAAGGGGTAATGATGACTCCCCTGCAGGTTGCCAACATGGTAGCTACGGTGGTTGATAACGGGATGTATAAAAGGCCGCGGCTGGTCAGAGAGGTTCGTGAGGGGGATCAGATTGTACGCCTGCTGTCGAGTGACCCCGGGGAACAGGTAATCAGCTCCGCCACCGCCCGCACCCTGTGCGAGTACCTGCGGTTGGTTACCACTACGGGAACGGGACGCAATGCCTACCTTCCTGAGATCGGATGCGGGGGAAAGACAGCTACCAGCCAGACCGGACAGTATACCGAGTCGGGAGAAGAGATTCTGGACACCTGGTTTGTTGGCTATTTCCCGGTGGAGAATCCACAGTGGGTAATAGCAGTTCTGGTAGAGCATGGTCAGAGTGGAGGCCGCAATGCGGCCCCGGTTTTTCGGGAGATTGCCGCCGGAATGGCAGAGATCTACCTGCCGTAAGCATTACCGCGCTCTGGAGGGGAAATACCGACAGCCGCGCCTAGAGGGCGCGTATGCCGGCATCACCCAGTCTGCCGTCCGGCTTTTATTTACGGGATGAAGTTCATGCGGCGGGCTTCAGAACGCAAGTAATCGCGATAATCGGGATGGGCAATGTTGATCAGCTCTTCTACCCGCTGGCGGACGTGTTTTCCTCTGAGGCTGGCTACACCGTATTCCGATACTACATACTGGACATCGGTGCGGGGAACAGTTACGGTAGCGCCGTCGCTGAGACGAGGAACAATCCGCGACTTAAGATTACCCTCCTTATCGGTATAGGTTGAGTAAAGGGTTAAGAAGGACTTACCCCCCCGGGAACGAACCGCCCCTTGGACAAAATCCAACTGGCCGCCGGTACCGGAATACTGGCGGTAGCCGATTGATTCGGAGTTGCATTGCCCGGTAAGGTCCACCTCCAGGGTGGAGTTGACTGATACCATGCGGTCGTTTTTCGCAATATTAATGGGATCATTAACAAAAGCAGCCGACAGCATTTCTACCATCGGATTGTCGTCAATAAAGTCATACAGTTTTTGCGAGCCCAGAGCAAAGGTCGCCACCCAACGGTTGGGCATGAAATTCTTTTTGGCACAGGTAACAGCACCGGCCTCGTAAAGATCAACCATAGAATCGACCAGCATTTCGGTGTGGATTCCCAGGTCACGTTTTTCTTTTAGAAACAGTGCCACCGCGTTGGGGATGCGTCCGATTCCCAACTGCAGACAGGACTCATCCTCGACCATCTCGGCTATGTAACCGGCAATGGTCCGGTCGACGTCTGTGATATCGTTGGGGGGAAGTGACACCAGCGGAGTGTTGTGTTCAATNNTTAACCTCCAGAATAAGCTTCGGCTTGCGGGGGTGTTTCTTGACTACCTCCCAGATGTACTCGCAATCGGTCCCGGTACTTAAAAACCCGTGTTTATCCATGGGTGCCACTCTCTGCACAATTACCCCGTTAAGCTGACGTGCCAGCATGATGGGGACGTACTCAGAAAGCCGCATCGGATTAAAGGTGAATACTCCTTCCTGGGTTCCCTTGCGCAGCTGTGCCCCCAGGAAGTTGGCTTCGAGCAGCATTTTGGGGGCCAGGTCAAAATCAAAGATGCTGCTGTCCTGAACGGTTAGTCCGCCGAAAAAATGTATATCGCTTAAATCCCCGTTCCGAAGTCGGGAGGCCAGTGCTTCCAACAGCGCCGGCGGAATTCCATTGGCAAAAGGAAGCATCACATAGTCGCCCGGTTCAACGAGTTTAACTGCTTCATCGGGGGTGGTTAATTTAGATCTGTACATCTCCTTCCATCTGTTCATTTACCACACCTCCCTAAAGATTTTCATGCTGGGGGTCAACCAGCGGTCCACAGGTCTGAAAAAAGTACCACAGGGATACTGTTCCACATAATATGCAGTGAATCCTTTTTTTTGAACCCGGAACAGATCAATTTTTATTGGAGGATAGTGGATATTCGTGAAGTCATACAATAGCGGGTGTGGCGGTCCTCCGGCTGGAACCGGCAGCAGTGTGCAGGCAGGGTCAGGTGGCTTCCGGGGGTTGAAGAGTGGCACCCATCGGCGGCCGGCGGGTTGAATAAGAATCGGCCTTCGATCCGGAAGTTAACCTGGAGTAGCCGACGAGTGTCTGCAAAAAAATGAAAGGGTCTGACACCCGCTGGGTCAGACCCCCGGGAAGAACTCCGGTTCTCAGGTCTTGATCACGACCAGGGCTCCTTCGGAATAGTAATCAACCTCAGCCCCCAGTGATTCGGACAGAAACCGTATGGGTACCATGGTGCGATTATTATGGAGCAGGGCTGGAGCATCAAGTCTTGCCTTGGTTTTGGTTTCACCTTTGTGAATCACAGCCGTGTTTTCGCCCAAGAGCAGTATCACGGTGACTTTACCTTTGGTCATTATCACCTTCTTTTCGGGACCAACCCACTTCACTTCAGCCCCCAGTTCTTCGGCAATCTTTCTGAAGGGCACCAGGGTCCTCCCGTTTACTACAATGGGGTCCACATCAAAATCAACTTTTTTTCCGTCGATGTATGTCCTATATTTCTCACCCTTCAATTTGTACAGCCTGCTCAGGATTCTGTAGTCTTCATCTGAACCTTTATCTTTTGCGATCCCTTCTTCCATCTCTCTAATGAGTTCCCTAAGTTCCTTGAGGGTAACACCGCGCTGCTGCAGCAGTTCCAGCAGGCGGGCGGTTGATTGCGCCCGGGCTTTTTGATTCCAATGTTCCTTATGTTTGAGGTGATTCCTCAGGGCGTTTTTCAGGCCATGGGTGTTGCCCGGACACTTAATGTCGCCATTATCGTCCTCGTCTTCATCGTCTTTTGCGGACTCTTTAACGGTAACGCTCTGGCTGTCTTCAATTAACACATTTCCGGCACTGTCTACCAGCCGGAAATGTATAGTATATGTACCGGCCTTGCTGAAGGTAAGTTTCCATGGGGTTGATTCACTGTAGGGGGCGGTGATATCAAAGTCGCTGCCCCAGATGCCCCGGTTGATGAAGGTGTACCAGGTGCCGTTGGAGTCCTGGGCTTTGAACAGCACATCGCCACTGCCGGCGGTCCTGGCAAACTCATAGTGCACGTCCATAAAATCATAATCGGTGACAAAGGAGACATTCGCAGTTATTTCCCGGCCGACAATTATTTCTTCCGGAATGGTGCAGGTGAAGCTCCCGTCGGCAACGGTTATCTGCCGGCTGCCTTCTGCGATTTTATAATGGTTCCCGTCATAGGCCTTAAAGTTGATGACATAAGTACCGCTCTTGGAGAAGTTCAGGGTCCAATCAGTAGTTGCATGGTACTGGGCCGGGAGCGCGAAACCGGGGGAGGGGATGTAAATCCCGTAATTGGTGAAGGAAATCGTACGATTTACCCGATCTTTGGCTCTAAAGGTTACACTACCTGATGCCGGAGCTACGGTGTTGACAACCTCAAAGCGGACATTGTCATAACCTTCCTTGCCCAGGTACACTGTTTTGAAGGTGACTGGAAGCAGTACGTCCTCTCCCGGCATGATGTTGTCAGGCACCGCAAACCTGAACTCATAGGTAGACTTATCGGGCGGTGAAGTGCTATCGGCACCGGTAGCCAGAGCCATGGTAGCGAAACCCAGCATCATTGCCAGGCTCAGAAGGACCGCTATCGTCTTTTTCATGTGTTAATACCTCCTCGTTAATCTGATTGGTAATTAACCGAACGGAAATTGTCTTGGCAGCATGTGGTTTTACCGGTTTTACAAAAGGATACGATGGTATAAATTTTTTTTAGGGGGTGTACTACCCCGTTAAATTGCTTCGTAATCCCGTATATTGAATTAAGGGGTCATAATGTGGTTAACGCATCGATGCATAATGAGGTTATCCCCTTATGGATTTAAGTAAATACGACCTGTTGATAAAAACCATAAGCAAAATCAAGGATGGAGATT
>LFRU01000091.1 GCA_001512495.1 Syntrophothermus sp. DTU052
TCAAACCCGGGTCCAGGAACTGGCGGCAGCGATTACCCGAGCCGGATTAAAACCGGCAGCCGTGGAGATACGACCGCTGGCGGCGCGCCGGGTGCTGGGGATTGATGCGGCTCCTCAGGTCCTGGTAGACCTGGGGAATGAGGCTGTTCACCTGTCTTATTTTGATAAAGGGCAGCTGCGGTTTGCCCGGCCTCTGTTTTCCGGTGAAACAACCGGCTTAAGAGAAGTCGGGGCCGGAGAAATCCCGGCAGCGGATGGACCCGGTTGGCCCCAGGCTCACGACCTGGTTGCAGAGATAAGACGTTCGCTTGATTACTGGTCCCGGGAGTGCCAGCACAGGTTAGGCCTGCGAAAACTGGTGATGACCGGGACCTTGGCAGAAGACTTGCCGATTGCAGCCGGGAATAACCTCTGGCAGGCCGATGTGATATGGGGCAGCCCCTGGACGAGTATTAAAGCCCCCGATTATCTAACCAGGCAGGAACTACGTAACCTGGAGCGGCGTTTTGTGGTAGCCCTTGGCCTGGCAGCAAGGGAGATAAAGAAATGAAGCTTGAACAGGAGTACGATATCAACCTGCTGCCTCCGGAGCTGCGGCTTGGCAGGGGGCGTTTCCCCAGACTTTCGCCACACTTTTTCACGATGGTATTCTGCCTGCTCCTGGTCGGCTGGGCCGTTACCTGGGGGTGGTATGCCCTGAAAGAACGCGGGCAGCAAGCCGAGATCGCCCACCTGCGAGAGCAGTTAAGCCTGGTGGCGGAACCACTACAGAAGGGGCAGGTAGAAATACTGCGAAAGTCGGCGGCACAGAAAGAGGAAGAGGTCAGGAGAATCCGCAGCAGCCTGGCTTCCTGTTTTGAGATACTCATGCAGATCGAAAGCGCGATTCCGCAGGATATCAGTCTCTCCGAGATCTCGATTGGCGGTGGGGAGCTGATATGCAAAGGGACAGCCGGCGATTACCTAATGCTGGCTGAGTTCATATCAAATATTGAGCAGCAAAAAGACATAACAGGGGCCAGGTGCGCCATAGCAGAACCGGTCGGCCCGGTTGTCAGCTTCCAGGTCCAAGCGCGGATAACCCGGGAGTGAATGAACTGAGGAGACAATCATTTGGAAGGGGTAATAATGTGTCCCGTCAGAAATTACTGCTGCTTATTGCTATCGTTGGTATGATCCTGTACAGCAGCTTCTATATAATTGTTCCGCTGCGGAACCGAGTGGTTCAGAACGAGCATTTGGCGGCAGCCTTGACCCGCGAACTGGAACTCCGGCACCAACCGGAAGCAAAGGAACAGCTAAACCAGGAGATGCAGGACCTGCAGGTCAGGCTTGAATCCCTGGAGAGGATGGTGCCCTCGAGGGCGGAGAAGGCAGGGATAATCGTCATCCTGACTTCCCGGGCCCAGGAATACAACCTAAACCAGAGCCACATAAGCGAAAGCCGGGAGGCAAGGGCGATCTCGGAACCGGAAAACCCGGATGACCGGCTGTGTGCTGCCACTTTCCTGTGGAAGGGTACCGGGTATTACGAAGATGTCAAAGGCTTTCTGCAGGAGTTGGAAAGCAGTGAGCTTTTACTGGAAATCGGCAGCCTTAAGCTGGAGAAGCAGGAAGCTCGTGCTGTCAAGGCCGCCGGGGACGTATCAGAAGCGATCGAACCGCTGGCAGAGCAAGGACCTGAACTGAGCGTAACCTTTCAACTTAAAGCCTACTATGACCCGCGGGATTATGGCTTTACGGTCACGCCTGTGGGCAAAGAAGAAACACCGGAGCAGCAAAACCCCTTCCGGTAAGCTTGCGGCCCATCTTTTACTGCTGCCGGGCAGGGTTTCCCGATAAGAACCGACGATAATTCGCCAGTAGTCCCATCTTTCATAAGTGGGGGTTGGACGGCAGACAACAGTAGGGTATGTTTTCTTATGGGAACGTACCAATATCGTCTGTGCCCATCTTGGCCGCAAAAGCCCAAGCCCCGGACCCCTTTGTAATAATGCCGGGTGTGGTATAACTGTGCCGGGGAACAGGGTAAAACCATGTTGGCGGTGGGGGTCGTGCCGGGATTGGATAAGCAGGTGGAAGCAGATGAATAGATGTGGAACAGAAGAGGACAATAGGTAATGGATGAAGTATATTGTTGTATGCTATTGTGGTATCTGAGGGTTAATATGGAATAAAGCATGGCTGGATGGCATACGAGCCATATTCAATGCGCGAGGTGGATATAAATATGTTGGATCGCCGGGTAATCTCCATGGTACTGAAGGAAGCTCTGAAGAAGGGTGGAGAATTTGCTGAGATTTATGTGGAGGAAAAGAACCTTACCGGGATCGTATGTGAGGATGACAAGATAGAGAAGGTCAACAGCGGGCGGGAATCGGGCGCAGGGATACGGGTAATCTCCAACGAAAATACCGCCTACGCCTACACCAACGATCTATCCGAGGAGGGACTCTTGAAGACGGCGGGTATAGTTGCTCACGCCGCTTCGGGAGCGGCCCGGTCTCTTTCTATTAATCTGAAGCAGAGCCGTTCCGATCTCAAACTGCCTTTTCTGATACTCCCGGAGGAATTCTCTTTTGAAAAGAAGGTCAAAGTCCTGCTGGATGCCAACAGGACGGCTCGCGGTGTAGATCAGGCGATAAAACAGGTTGCCGTCTCTCTGGCTGATCTGCATAAGCGGTTTCAGGTGGCCAATTCCCTGGGAGAGCTGGTTGAGGATGAGATAGTCAGAACTCGTTTTGTGGTTAACGCGGTCGCCGCCCGGGAGGAAATTATCCAAACCGGGTTTGAAGCTGTTGGCGGGGTCCTGGGTTGGGAGCTTCTGGAGGAGTATGATATTGAACAGTTGTCCCGGCAGGCGGCGAAAAGGGCCATCCTGATGCTGGGCGCGAGGCCGGCTCCCGCCGGACGCATGCCAGTGGTGATGTCCAGTACAGCGGGCGGTACCATGGTTCATGAAGCCTGCGGCCATGGGCTGGAGGCCGATCTGGTGCAGAAAGGTCTTTCAGTTTACGCCGGCAAGATCGGACAGGAAGTCGCCGCCCCGGTGGTGAGTGTTATTGATGACTCCAGCCTGCCCCAAAAGAATGGGAGTTTTCGTTTTGATGATGAGGGGAATCCGGGGAAAAGGAATGTTTTGATAGACAAAGGAATTCTAAAGGGGTATATGTATGACCGCCTCACCGCACAAAAAGATGGGGTGGAGCCTACCGGCAACGGACGCCGCGAATCCTACCAGCACAAGCCCATACCCCGTATGACCAACACTTACATTGCCCCCGGCAATCATGAACCCGAAGCCATAATAAAGGACACTCCTTACGGTTTACTGGTAAAGAAAATGGGCGGCGGTCAGGTTAATACCACCACCGGTGATTTTGTTTTTGATGTCCAGGAAGGTTATATAATCAGAAACGGTGAAGTCCAGTACCCGGTGAGGGGTGCAACCCTGACCGGGAACGGGCCCGAGGTTCTCCAGAACATAGACATGGTCGGCAATGACCTGGGTTTTTCCATTGGTACCTGCGGCAAGGACGGACAAGGGGTTCCGGTTTCCGATGCCCAGCCTACCATGCGCATTAAGAGCATAACCGTTGGTGGCACCGGTTCCGGAGACGGCCCGGAGATAAGAAGGGTGTTCTGGTTTTAGCCCCGATTTGCCGACAATTGACTGGCTTTGTCCCGTGACGACCGGGAAATACCGGGTGAAAGCAGCGAACGCCTGATGCTGACATACTGATGGCTGTTTAACCAAACAGCCCGGAAACGAGCGTTGGCCAAATGATTATATCCTAATGTTATAGGGGGACTGAAATTGAGGGATGAATTACTTAAGGCTGGCCGCTGGGCGATTGAACAGGCCAGGAACCGGGGTGTAGAGGCAGAGGCCTTTCTTCTGCATAGTGAGGATCTGACCATAGAGGTCAGGGACGGCCAGGTCGACACCCTCAAACAGGCGGAAGAGATCGGAATAGGAGTCCGGGTATTCCGGGATAATCGCATGGGCTTTAGTTTCACCACCGCCCTCGACCAGGCGGCAGTACGGGAGGCTATAGAAAGGGCTCTGGCCGGGGCCCGGTATACGGCTGACGACGAGAACAACGGACTGCCCGGGGCAGTCAACAGCTACCCGGAGATGGCAACCTATGATGAGTATATAGAAAAGACCGAACTGGAGACCAAGGTAGAAATGGCCCGGCAGGTGGAGGCGGAGGCCAGAAGGCACGATAAGCGGGTTAAAGTGGTGGAAAGTTCAGGTTATGAGGAATCCCGGTACTCGGTGGCGGTAGTAAACTCCCGGGGAACCGAGGCCTTTCAAAGGGGTGCCTTCTGTGGATTGTATATTTCCCTGATGGCTGAGGAGAACGAACAGGTGCAGACCGGATTTGCAGTAGAAGCCAGGCGGCACATCAAGGAACTTGATCCGGCTCGGGTAGGAACAGAAGGTGCCCATAACGCGATACGGCTCCTGGGGGCGAAAGGCGCGCCCTCAAGACCCCTTCCCTGTGTTCTGGAGCCGTATGTGATGACCAGTTTTTTAAGAGTGCTATCCAATTCCTTGAGTGCGGATTCGGTTCAGAAAGGCAAGTCCACGTTTAGAGGCAAACTGGGACAGATGGTTGCCGGCGGTCAGGTCACGCTGGTGGACGACGGCACCTACGAGCGGGGAATTGCATCCTTTCCCTTTGACGGCGAGGGGTGGCCATCCCAGCGAACGGTGCTGATTGAGCAGGGAGAGCTCAAGGGTTTTCTCTACGATTCTTATACCGCACGCAAGGACCAAACGACCTCCACCGGTAACGGTATGCGCGGTTCCTTTAGAGATCTGCCCTCGGTTGGAAATACCAATTTTTATATGCAGCCGGGAACCACCGCCCCGGAGGTATTATGGGGCGATATTGAACGCGGGCTGTACGTGACCGAGGTAATGGGCATGCACACCGCCAACCCGATCTCAGGGGACTTTTCTTTGGGAGCTACCGGGATAATGATCGAGAAGGGGAAGCTGACTTACCCCGTGCGCGGGGTTACTATTGCCGGCAACCTTTTTGACTTCCTGCGGGACATTGAGGGTATTGGCAGTAACCTGCGTTTCTTCGGGGCTACCGGTTCACCTACGGTCCGGGTGAGAAGCCTCAGCATCGGCGGGGAATAAACGGCGGTTGTTCGCCCGGCATGTAAGGGAAGGCGGTGAGGCCTTTGCTCCGGCAGTCGAACCGCCGAGGAGGAGAAGATAATGCATAAAATAATGGTACTAAACGGACCCAATCTGAACCTGGTTGGGGTTAGGGAACCAGATGTATATGGCATGATAACCTTTGATCAGATCAGGCAGAAGATGTTGGACCTTGCCGGCACTTATGGGGTGGAACTGGAGTTCCATCAGTCCAATCACGAGGGCGAGCTTATTGATATTATACAGGGCTGCCGGGGGAAGGTTGACTGCATAATTATCAACGCCGGGGGGTTGACCCACTACAGCGTCTCCCTTCACGATGCCTTAAGGGCGGTTGAGGTACCGGTTATTGAAGTACATATGACCAACATCTATGCCCGGGAAGAATTCCGGCACCGGTCCCTGATCTCTCCGGTGGCTCACGGCGGTATTTTCGGCTTTGGCAGTTTCAGCTATTATCTGGCTTTACAGGCGGCGGTGGACGTACTTCAGAATCGGCAGGGGAAACAATGAGCCACGGAATCAGAGTAAAAAAGCTGTTGGATTTGATGAACACAGGAGGATTTGACGGGCTGCTTATAAGTGACCCGGCCAATGTCTATTATCTCTCCGGTTTCACCGGGGAGGGAATCCTACTGATAACCGAGAAAAAGCCATATCTCCTCACTGATCCGCGCTTTATTGAACAGGGGGCCCGGGAATCCCCGGACTTTGAAATCCAGAGCCTGCCGGCCGAAGGTTGGACCTCTCTGACCGGTACCTTAGCCCGGGTAGGTTTTGAGAGTGCCCATGTAACCTATCAACGATACCAGGTCTGGGCTCAAACCCTGGGGGTTAAACTCGTTCCGGCCCCGCTGCTGGTGGAGCAGCTTCGGCTTATCAAGGATGAGGAGGAAATAGAAAAGATCCGGACTGCGGTCAGGATAGGTGACGAGGTTTTCCAGGATCTGCTGCCGAAAATTCGCCCGGGAATCAGTGAAAGATACCTGGGAATGATGATTGACCATGGTTTAAGGGTCCGGGGGTGCGAAAAGGAGGCTTTTGATACCATTGTCGTTTCCGGCCGGCGCTCCTCACTACCCCACGGGCGGCCTACGGAAAAAGCCCTGGAAGTCGGGGATGTGGTCACCTTTGACTTTGGTGGGTTTTATCAGAATTACGCCGGCGACATGACCCGGACCGTGGTGGTGGGAAAATCATGTGCCCGCAGCCGCGACATATACAGCCGGGTTCTGGAGGCGCAGATAACCGGAGTGGAAACGGTAGCACCGGGCAGGACCTGCCGGGAGGTGGACCAGGCAGTAAGGGCTGTCTTTGCCAGGAACAACCTGGATCGCTATTTTGTCCATTCAACCGGACATGGAGTGGGACTTCGGGTGCATGAAGCCCCTTCCCTTTCCCGGAAAGACGAGACTATTCTGCAGGAAGGCATGGTAATCACAGTGGAACCCGGACTTTACATACCCGGTTGGGGAGGAGTTCGCATTGAGGATGTAGTACTAGTAAAAGGCAACGGCCATGAGGTTCTGACCGGGACTTCCAAGGACCTGATGGTCATGTAATAACGGAGGGGTAGGAATATGATATCAGTTAACGATTTTCGGACCGGACTGACGGTAGAACTGGACGGCATGGCCTGGCAGGTCATTGATTTCCAGCATGTTAAACCCGGGAAAGGTGCAGCCTTTGTAAGGAGCAAGCTGAAAAACGTGAAGACCGGCACCATAGTGGAGAGAACCTTCCGCGCCGGCGAGAAGATTCCCCGGGCCCGGCTTGAAAAGCGGGAGATGCAGTACCTCTATAACAGCGGTGATGAGTATGTTTTCATGGATAACCAGAGTTTTGAACAGGTCTCACTGGGCAGGGAACTGTTGGGTGAGGGTCTAAAGTACCTGAAGGAGAATATGAGTATCCATATTGCAATGTATCAGGGTGAAATAATAGGTCTCGAATTACCCAACTTTGTGGAACTCGAGGTGATTGCTACCGAACCCGGGATTAAAGGGGATACGGCCTCCGGAGCTTCCAAGAATGCTACTCTGGAGACCGGAGCGGTTGTTCAGGTGCCTCTTTTCGTCAACGTCGGTGACGTCTTGCGCATAGATACCAGAACCGGCCTCTACATGGAGAGGGTCTAGTTATACCCTGCCTTATTAGTTTATTTCACCCCTGGTTGACACATAATAAAAGAAAAATCACCGAGGGGGATTCAGTTGAAGAGGCTTTCAGAGAGGATCAGCTTTCTCCAGGGGCTGGGTGAAGGCATGAATGTCATGGATAACGGGCCCCAGGGTAAATTGATCGTTGAGATGTTGGATGTAATGTCCGACATGGTTGATTACATTGATGAGCTGAGAAGTGAATTTGAGGATTTTAAGATATATGTAGAGACGATAGACAATGATCTCCTGGATCTGGAAGAGGATATATACGGCGCGGACGAAGATGACCGTATTGAAGTAATCTGCGATAATTGCGGCGAGAACGTTTATTTTGATGCAGGCTGTCTTGATGACGATGATGTAATCGAAATCATCTGCCCGAAATGTAATGAGGTCGTGTATGTGAACGACGGCTCCTTCGATTTTGAACCGGCGATTATCGATCGGGATCGGGAGACGCCGGAACAACCATTTGCTTCACCCTAAGACGGACAGCGCCGGCCTATGTAGAACGAAAAACCTGAGGTGTCTTTCGACCGAGAACATTATTAATCCCGTATCACCGCAGGGTAGTACGGGATTATTTTATCAGCAATACTCTCACGGCCGTACCGGCGGCACGCCTCCCAGTATACGGTCGGTGATGCCAACTGAAACGGCGGGCCCAGAGCGGCGCCGGGATAAGTACCAGCCGCAAGGTATTCCGGCGAAGAGCCCGGAACGCTTGACAGGTGCAGTTTTGCGATATAGAATAATTATTGTCGCCAGGAGATCTGGCGCGAAAACCCTATAATACATGCGGCAGTGGCGGAATTGGCAGACGCGCTAGATTCAGGATCTAGTGAGTGTACGCTCATGGGGGTTCAAGTCCCTTCTGCCGCACCAATGAAATCAAGGGTTCCAGGGTTTTTGTAAATCCTGGAATTTACTATAAAACAGCCTCAGTAATGCAATTTTAATGCAGTTATCTTGAACAAAAAAATAGCAGGGCTGCACCCCTGCTATTGTAGGTCAATATTACCTAGTTATTGCCTTGCATATCAGCAGGGCTTTTTTCTTTGCCTAACAGACCGTTTAACGTGGCCGCTGCCGCCTCCTGCAGGCCGGGGGTTAAGTGGCTGTAGAGGTCAAGGGTCATTGTTATGCTACTGTGCCCTAGCAGCTTGTGTGAATAACAAATTGTGAGACATCAAGTTAAGCTTTTTCAAGCCTTCT
>LFRU01000110.1 GCA_001512495.1 Syntrophothermus sp. DTU052
CCGATCCTGGTATTTTTGGTCTCAGCCGCCTTTCTGATCGCCAATTCGGCTCGCGGCGGCATGGAACATAATTCCCGAATCGCAGGCATGATGATACCATTGATTATATTTTTTCTGCTTCTCGTTGTGGTTTCAACCTACAATCTTATGGACCCCAGCTATCTTCGCCCCTTTTTCTTTGCGGAGGGACTCGGGGAACTGATCTGGCCGTCGGCAAGTGTCCTCTCCTTCTACACCGAATATCTGGTTATCGGCATGTTGATTCCTTACCTCAATAACCCCCGATCAGCTATGCCTTTATCGATGGGTGCCATACTAACGATCATTGTTATCCTTATCACGCATTGCATTGCCATGGCTGCGGTTTTTGGCCCCCTGTTTAATTCCACGACATTTCCAGCTTTTGCTCTGGCACGGATGGTAAGTCTGGGCGATTTCTTCGAGCGAATTGAGTCGCTGATCACAATTGTGTGGATTTTCGGGGCTGGAATCAAATGCTGCCTGTTTTTCTGGGCAACAATGGTGGGCTTGGCCCAGCTCCTGGACCTGAAAGACTTCCGTCCGCTGGCCTACCCCCTCGGTGCCTTAATGGTCGCCATTGGCGTTTTATCCTATGAGAGCCTGATCGACCTGATGGATATTCTAACCGAAGCGATGATCGTTTTCTCCATCAGTTTTATAATACTGATCCTGTCTGCCTTATACATTGGGTCTGTGAGCAAGAAAAACTTAAGGGATGGGATTCCAAATGCGGATCAGGGCTAAGGTTTTGCTGATATGCATCATCCTGGGATGCCTCTTTTCTTCCGGGTGTTGGGATCGTGTAGAGATTGAGGATATGGGACTGGTCACGTTGGCCGGTTTCGACCGAACGGAAGACGGACTTATCAAGTTAAGCGTTCATATAGCCAAACCATTTGCCATCTCCGGCGCCGGTCAGGATATAATTGATGAAAAACCTTTCTGGCCGGTCACCACCACCGGACACACAGTTTTTCAGGCAGTGCGCAACCTCGCCAGCGAATCCCCCCGCCAGGTATTCTGGGCCCACTGCCGGGTACTGCTCATAGGTGAGCGATTGGCCCGGGAAGCAAACGGGATAGCTCAGGTTCTGGATTTTTTTATGCGAGATCTGGAGACGCGCAATAACGTACGGCTGTTGGTAGTAAAAGGGGCCAGCCTTGAAGAGATTATGTCAGCCAGGTTTGAGCTGGAACGCCAGCCAGGCCGAGGATTTGAGGGACTCAGCAAGGTGGTCGAGACCAGGAAATCGACTTCCCTTATTCCCACACTGTTAGAATTTTGTCGCGAGTTGGAAACCGACGGCATCGAACCCGTGCTGGGAGCGGCGGAAATTGTTAACCGCCCCACAGAACAGCCCGAGCAGAGTATACTCCATGATACAGTAGTATCGAACAGCGCTCAGATATCCGGTATGGGAGCCTTTAAGGGAGACCGGCTTTTGGGTTGGCTGAACGACAGCCAGAGCCGGGGTGTTTTATGGGTCAGAGGAAAAGTCGAGAGCGGGATAATAGTGATCAGCGATCCGCTGGAGGAAAACCGTCTGATCAGTATGGAAATCGGACAAACCAGCAGTAAAATCATACCACAGCTAATCGACGGCCGTCCGGTTATCAAGGTCAGGATTGAATTGGATGCCGTCTTTGCCCAGACTGAAGGACAGTTCCCACTGCTGAGCGATGAGGAAACCTGGGCCAGCATGGAAAGCCGCTTGGCAACCGCAATCCGCAACGAGGTTCAATCCGCCCTGAATATCGCCCAGGAAGAACTGGAATCCGATATTTTCGGTTTCGGTCGGGCTGTCTACATCAAGTATCCCCGGGAGTGGCAGGTCATGAAAGATTATTGGGACGAGATATTTCTAACCCTGGATGTGCAGGTGGAAGTCCTCGGCAAAATAAAGAGAAGCTCATTGGCCTTTAGAATGGTTAAAACTCGGTAAAGGAGCCTTTACATGAGTCTTTTCCTGATAACAATTGCGTTTGCATTAATCGGGGTCTATGAAGCTCTCCCATTGACTAGAGAAAAAGCGTGGCGGGAGCTCATAACTGTCGGTTGCATATGGTTCCTGGGTTTTGCCCTGAGTATTTTAATAACCCTTGATGCCCCCCTGCCCAGCCCGATAGCAATTATGGAATTTGTATCCGACATGGTTTTGGGAGTGCTGCGCCTGGTGCAGTAAATCTCTCTAAATGACCTCCAGCAGGTCCTCCAGGGCCTCCAGCGATAGTCCCCGGCTCGATTTTAGGACCAGGGTATTCTGATTGGT
>LFRU01000067.1 GCA_001512495.1 Syntrophothermus sp. DTU052
GCCAACCAGGTTTATCGTTATTATATTGAAGTGGCGGCCCGGTTTAAAACCAAGATCCCGCCGAATCTGGAGCGGGTCCGCTACCATGTGACCGAGGCCCGGCTGCAGGGAGAAAAGGGCTCCTGGGCCGGTGCACAGGATGAAGCCAACCGGGCGCTGGAAATCTGGCGCCGGCTGAGCTATTCCCTAACCAGGATTGAGCGCCGGACCCTTAATCAAATGGAACACTCCCTAACCGACCTGATCGATGCCGTCGGCGAAATGAGTATGATTCTAACCTCGATCAAGACGGAAGTTGCACTGCAGAATATAGAAACTCTGGAGCGGGAGATCAAGGCCAATAATCAGGATACAGAATGAATCGACGGCATACCGAATCCGAGATAGGGGTCCCGCCGGGTGATGTTACCCCGATGAGGTGGATACGAGCCGGGTACCATGAAGGGTGAACTACTGGGAGGAAGGTATTGACTTCATAAAGCGGGACGAGGAACAGCCAATGGTCTTGTTCCCGCGTCCCGCAACTTTATTATCCGGCGATATCGTGCAGAACCTCACTTAGTTCCTTGATAGTGTAGGGCTTGGGTACTTTTCCTTTAAAGCCCCATTTACGGTAATCGTCCATCACCATTTCACCGGAATACCCGCTGCTGACAATGGCCTTCACCTCGGGGTCGATTGCCAGCAGGTGCTGCAGGGCTTCGAGCCCGCCCATTCCACCGGGGATAGTAAGGTCCATGATGACGGCTGTAAACCCCTTCCCTTCCATCAGGGCTTCCCGATAAATGTTGATAGCCTCCTCGCCGTCGGCAGCCAGCACAACATCATGACCCATCAGGGTAAGCATGTTTTCCACGGTTTTCAGGACCTGCTTATCGTCGTCCATGACCAGGATCCTTCTCCGGTTCGGGTGCTGTGCTTCCGCGCCGGGAGCGCCAGCCGCAGCCGGGCCCCGGGATGCCGAAATATTAACCTGGAAAACCGATCCCCCGCCGGAAACCGTCGCTGCTTCTGCATCCGAACCGTTCAAAGCAAGTACGGCAGCCTCCTTTATCAGTTGCTCCAGTTCCAGATCGCTCTTAACCAGATCACCCCCCCTGGCAAAGGCGAGCAGTTGCGAAATAAGGGAACGGGCCCGTTTTACCGCCTTTTCTGCCTCATCGAGTATCTCTTGC
>LFRU01000052.1:0-12380 GCA_001512495.1 Syntrophothermus sp. DTU052
AAACTTGCAGTAGCAAAAAACGATGTAGTAGAGGCTCGACTGCAAGTTTACATAATGCTCATTATCGGAAGTTAAAGAAGTGGTAAAAAGACCGAAGAATCGGCCTTCGGTCTTTTAATCTGTTTTATTATCTTGTATTTCTCCGGGCTTTCATTCTTCAAAAGCCTGGTCCACTTTCCATGTTTTCCACCTGAATAATCCCATCAATTATAAATCTACCGCGGGTTTCAACACCGCTATCTTCGTCATAGATTCCATAAGCTTTGCCGATGCTGCCATCCTGGACGGAAAATGATTTCAGTGCCTGGCAAAATGGCAAATAATAGGATGCAATATAAGGCTCAAATTTGAACGATTTTGTCCTCCCCAAGGTATTTGGTCATTGACGTTAGATTCCGCCGTTATTCACAGCTAGTGGAATCGGGGTGCGATGACAAAACCAGGTTTGAGCAAAAGACCAGAGAGACCCGTACTGCCGTGATTGGTATTATGCTATTCCTGGCTATATCTGTTAAGTTCGAGGAGGCATTGGTGTACTATTCAATTGCGTGGCGTTAATAAGTGCGGGCTGGGCTGAAAACAGAGGATTGATATCGAAAATATCAGTGAACGAAAACGGTATGGGTTGCGCATTGCTAGTTTTTACATGCCTGTGATGCCGACTACATAATACTGGCCAAAAAATTGTACAGGATGCAGCGCAGTGTTTATTCATATTATGGATAATTATTACCTGGAAAAAGTTAAATATCAGGCCTTTTACCATTGTAAGCAAATGGCTCAATTCCCTGTTGCGAATTGCAATTAACCAACATTATGTAAACAATATACTGTATATTCAAAAAGAACCATATAATACTTGGAGACCCAGAAAATAATTTCGAACCAAGCCGCCTAACCAACCATTTAATACCAAAACCCAGTTTTTCGGCAGTCACTACCCTCCCCTATCGAAGGAATGGCCGTAATTAGCCCATTTTTAATCCCGCCTCACTACCACACTTTTATGCTGGAGATATATGGCATACCTGTCGATATCACACCAACGTTTCCAGTCGGAAGAATCTCCGTATCCGGAAAGAGCCTACAAACCTGGACAAAATATGGTTTGTCCACCATGACTTACATGCCCAAAACAGGAGGCAATATGTCGTAATATGTAGAAGTGCCTGGGGCGAGACCATAATCAATCGCAGGGAGGTGATTATCTGCTGAAGCAATGCAAAACCCAGAAGGCTATATGCTTAGTGCAAGGCATTGTATTGGTACTGATTTTCAGCTTGTTTGCACCTACGGTCTCATTAAAACCATTGTCAATCGAGACCCCGAGCGTATTAGCGGCCAACAGGTCAGTTAAGACCATCGCCAGTGGAACCAAGTACGCAACCAGTCTTTATGTTATAAAAAGTGGAGTACGCGGTCCGGTTGTCATGGTAGTCGGGGGAACACATGGTAATGAGCCTGCAGGATACAAGGCAGCTCATCTCATTAAAAACTACTCAGTAAAAAATGGAACGCTTCTGGTGATACCAGAAGCCAATCGTATAGCAGTGCAGAATAAAACACGAACCGCACCGGGAGTTGGGGACCTGAACAGGTCCTTTCCTAAGACATCATCGGACAAGCCTGATGACCCCTTGGCTAGAGCTATCGTGTCGATTATCTGATCGACCTTCATGAGGGGTACAAGTACCATCTGCAAACCCCGTCATCCTGGGGTCAAACAGTTATCTATTATCCAAACAAGGATACGAAAGCCCTGGCCGATCGGATGGTAAGTGCTCTTAACAAGAGCATCTCAACCCCAAGCAAGAGGTTCAGCACTGTAAGATATCCTCTTAAGGGTGAGTTGTCCAGGAGTACCGGTCAGTTTCTCGGATGTCACAGCTACGTCATAGAATCATGCCGGTTGGAATCGTTGAACAGCAGGATTGGACGTCATACTACGGCAGTAAGAGCTGCACTCAAGTATTTAGGTATGCAATAAAAACCTTAAGATATCGAAAGTAATCCGGTGTCTCCAAGCATGTTCTGCTGTTATTGCAGCTTTTACATTATTGCAGGCCACAGGTTCCTTAAATCCCCGGAAACACCTTCCGTTCTTTGTTGTTCCTGGGAAGGTATCTGATCCCAAGATTCCATTAGTTGCTTTATGCAAGGAAAGGAGTAATTATGAGTTTCGGAAGAAGACTAAAGAAGTTCAAAGGTTTTACTGTAGCAGCGATAATTATAGGCCTTAGTCTGGTGGCGGCTTCGATACCGTCATTCCCGGGGTTTACGCCGACGAACCCGGAAGCACAGGCAGCTACGGTCACCAAAGTAACTTTGGCCAAAAATACCGCCCGTCAAGCCACCCCGTTATATGTTATTAAGAGTGGAAAACCGGGTCCGGTCGTGATGATTGTGGGCGGCGTACATGGAAATGAGACTTCCGGACCCAAAGCAGCTGATAAGATCAAGAATTTGCGGCCCAAGAAAGGGACCTTGTTGGTTCTTCCTCGAGCCAATATAGTTGCAGTTCAGAAGGGCACTCGTACTTCGCCAGGGGTAGGTGACATGAATAGAACCTTCCCGAGAACCAAGAATGGTAAATGTACCAAAAATACTTCACAATCGATCTGGGACGCAATCAAAAAATACGATGTGGACTATCTGATTGATTTACACGAAGGCTATAATTATCATAAGATTCAACCAAGTTCATACGGGCAGACTCTCATTTACTATCCTATCAGCGGTAGCAGGACTGTAGGATTGAAAATCATAAATGCGCTGAATAAAGGGATAGGCTCTCCGAGCAAGCATTTCACGCTGGTCAAATACCCCTACCAGGGTACCCTGGCCCGAGCTGCTGCCCAGCATCTCGGAGTGAAAGCCTTCACGTTAGAGACCTGCCGCAAATCAGCGCAGTCAATAAGAGTAAATAACGGGGTCAAAGCAGCCAAAACCCTATTAAACCATCTGGGCATGTTGTAAGACTATCTAATACGGACGTTTACTCGGGTGGATGAACTCTTCTTAGATTTGTTCTCCGCCCGGTATTTTTTTTTAGGGATAGGAATACCCCAGGTTTCTCTGATATCCTTAGATTCATCCCACTCCTTGGCATTCCGGCACAGCTCGTTAATCGGCTCCAGGTGGGAGGCATACTTTTTCGCATCCGGCAGCGCGGTAATGGTCTGCCAGATCTCCGGGTACAAATTGCGCAGGTATGATTTGTCTCCAGAATAGAAGGCTCTTTGGACATCGATACGTGTGAAATAATTGGCACTCAGTTCCATGTAGTTATCTACAATCAGCTTTGCCAGGCACAATACGCCCTTTGATATTTCCGGACTTACTAACCAGCTGGAAATAGTACGGTATTCAAATCCATACTCCTTGAGGCGGAAGTCGCTTAATAGGCCGTACTTGGTGCGGCGCATGCTTGAGGTTGTGCTGTTTTCCATTAGAAAAACTGGAATGGCCAGGTAATTATCAAGAGCCCGCAGCAGCTTGCTTGAACAGTCTACATTGAAATGGATATGGCCGCCAATAGGATAGTTGTTGGTCGGTTGGCTGCCCGCAACCCATTGTATATTGCTATACGGCAGCAGTCTTACACCCTGAAGAAGCGTCTTGCGAATATTTTCGGCCAAAATCAGCGGCGATGCTGATGGTTCCGGCCGCAGTTCTCCTATAGGCCGCTGCTGGCGGTTGGGAATCCTTATGCTGTCACACCCGACTTTACCCTGACGAGGCAAAAAACGGGATGCGGGGACCATCTTTCCCGTATCTCTATTAATTAAAATAAATTCTGGATCAGCACCCAGTTTTACCTCCTCTTTTGCAACCCGGTAGGGAGGGGCGGTCAGGAAGTTAACCAGAGTTTTGATTGTTTTAGGGGTCAGGGCTGGAGACGGATCCACCTCAAAAATTACCGCTTTGCGCAGCTTGGTAAAGCCGACATGGGCCAAGGCAAAATCAAGGCCTAGGGCCTGAACCGCGATGCGGGCAGCGGCGGTAATTCGTTTGATCTCCTTGTCATCATCCTCGGCCTTAATCAGAATCCATCTGCTGTTGCTATCATCAACATCGGAAGATGTATCACCGGACGATTTTCTCCAGACTCTGAGTGGAACCAGATTCATTATTATTACTTTGTATTCCCGGATTATATTCTGAGCAGAAGAAGGTGCATCAAGGCGGTGCCATTGAAATACTTGTTTGGCTGCAGGTGATAACGCGAGCCGGAGCGCGTTCGGTTCGTTTATTTCGATGATTTTTTGCGTTGGTTTATGGGGAATGGTGAACAGCTTATGTGATGTTGAGCCGATTGTCTGTTCACTGATTTCGGTACGACGGTTGTACTCTAAAAGCATTTTGCTGAGTCTAGTTGCGGTTTCACCGCTGGCATATATGAATTTTACGGTCACGAGGTTTCGCTTCCCTTCTATTTCGATCGTGTTAGAAAGGTGGCATAATCGAGAACCCGATTCCTGGACAGTATCCTGATACCAGGTTCATCAAAGCGAAAGGGTTTGGAGTTGACTTCGATCAGCCATAAGGAGAGGTTGGCATCCAAAGCGATGTCCAGCGATAATTCTCCGAAGGGCATATCGCTGTTACGGTCAATACAGGTGCCCACGGCATACGCCAGTTCCATAATGCGGTCATATATCACATGCATTCGTATTTCGCTATTCTCCAGGACATCGCTCAGTGCATTTTTCAGGGGGATTACCTGGCCATCATTGGGCACATGAGTTAAGAATGCATTTTTTGCCGCCCACCTTGCTCCGGTTCCGGTTACTTTCCACTGCCCTTGAAGGTCTTTTTGCATAAGGGTTCTGATGTCAAAGATCCTTCCCTGGTACCGGGCCAGGTCAATGGTCTCCTGGATAATATATTTTTTTTGCGGTTGTTTTGATTTAAGCCGGGCAGCTATTCCAGCTATCTCTTTTTCGTTGTATGCCACGTATCCTTTACCGGTTCTGACGTTGATACGAAAACCTGATGCCATCTTGTCAATGCGCATGATACCCCGTCCGACGCTGCCCGAACGCGGTTTCAAATATACAGAACCAGCTTTGTCGAGCATCTCCAGTAAGCCGGCCGTGCTAAATAATTGGGTTTTCGGAAGGTGGCCCATCAATTTGCGGTCTTTGGCCAGCAGGTTATAAACAACCCATTTATCCAAATAACGGGGATTGAAAAACGGAATATTTTCCCGCTTCAGGTGTTCAAAACATTTTTGAACCTCGGGTCTATTCTCCGCGTTACGGTTTGGAATCCGGTTGTAGACTACGTCAAATAACGGGAACTTGTATAACAGCCATCCTTTCTCAGCTCCCTTGCTCAGAGTCCATCCCAAAACCTGTCTTCGTTTCCAGTCAACACCCTGGGGTTCGAATACATACACGGTGATTCCCCGTTTACGTCCCTGAATGATCAATTCCCGGTAGTTGGATAGTATCGGCCGGGCCCTCTTGCCGATGGGACAGCTTAAAACTCCGATTAGAGGCTTATTAATTGAGTAAGGAAATACTTTTGGTTTAGGCGGCGAGCTTTTCATTTAACACCCTTCTCATTATGTTTGTCACTGTGGCGGAATGGACCGTTCACAGCCAAGTAATGAGCAAATCTCAAAGGTTTGGTGAAGGATAGGGTTATGAGTTTCGGCGAGCCCTGGCCGCCAACGGTACGACGGGGCTTCGAATTGACCTCAATTATCCAGATGCGCCCGTCTTTATCGACACCAAGGTCAACCCCCATTTCACCAAAGATGTGCCCGGACGATTTTTCCAGGGCCTCACATACTTTGATCGAGAGGGCACGTATTTTCTTTTTTATTTCAGTTATCTTGTCTTTATCGAAGTATTGTTTGAAAACCTCACTTAGAGAATGAGCAGTTCCACCGGTGGCCAGATTGGATGTGATATTGCCCTTTCTTCCCACCCGGGCGTAAACTTTGGTTATGGTCCACGTCCCCTTGCCATTCTTTTGCATCAGGGTTCGGATGTCGACGACCCCGCCCTCATGGGTAATCAGGTTGATGCCCTGTTGTATAAGGTAGAGTCTCCGGCCGTAAAGAGCTCGGAATTTGCGATAGACATCCTTAATCGACAGAGCATATCGTACCCGGCCGCCACGACCCTTGAGCACAAAACGCCCTGATTCCCGGGTAATGCGGACAATTCCCCGACCCAGGCTGCCGGTTACTGGTTTCAGGTAAAGGTTCGGAAATGAAGTCAGCATGGATGTTAAGTCATCGGGTTCTTTCAATACTTTGGCTTTAGGCAGGTGGGGGCGAATCTCGGGAATATCTTTAAGGTAGTTGTGGACTACATGCTTATTAAGGTAGCAGGGATTAAAATACCTGCCTTTCGTCAACTTATTAAGCCGGGTCCGGTCCTGCAGATAACGCCGCTCGGCAATTCGTGTGTATATCTGATCATATACAACGTCGGGGGGCGGCACCGGCCCCTTAACCCAGCGTCCATAGCCGTCTTCTTCAATCAAAAAACGGTATCCGGTGAACTTATTATTTTTCCAGTCTATATCCCAGGGATGAAAGACATATACTTTAGCCGGTACCCGTCGACCCATGCGACTTAAGAAGGACAACTCCCCCTGAACCCCGGTGGGCTTGATCCTGCCGCTGTGAAGTTTGTTGGTGGTCAGAATCCCGATTACAGGATTTTTATCGTTGTTTTTCTTTTTAGGAGATGCGTAATTTGCAGCGGGAGTACCAACGTTATCTTCGACAGTATTGACTTGTTGAGACCCGTTTATATCTATTCTCGGTGTCGTTTTGGTGGTCATACCTACTCCCCCTCTCGGAATCCTGCCAAGTAGCGGGCATAAAGCATAGGGCGTATTATGCTCAAACGTTCGTCCTTATTCAATTCCATTTGACTGAATGCTCTTCGTCCCGGCTTGGAATTGGCTTCCAGAAACCATACACGGCCGGTAGTATCTATGATAAAATCCAGACCAATTTCTCCGATTGGAGTTATATATTTTTCCAGAGTTCCAGCTATTTTCAAGGACAGTTTGTTAATGCTGGATATAATTTCAGTAATCTCACTATCCCTGAAACCGCATGCTGCCAGCACAGAGTCTAATCTTTCCGGTTTCCCTCCGGTATGAAGATTGGTAGTTACCCGGCCTTTCCCCCCCACTCTGGCCGCCAGCCCGGTGATATTCCATTTGTCGGTATGGTCCTTTTGTACCATGGCTCTAACGTCAAAATGGCCTATGCGTGAAGGACAGGTAATTGCTTGCTGAACCAGCATAATTTTGGATTTGGCAGCCGACCTGGTTCGTCGGTATACCCGGTTGATGTCAGTGTATTTGTATTCCTGCATATCGGTGGTGCCCTGACACATATAGGTGCCGTTGCTTTTCCTGACTCGAGTTATACCTTTTCCCTGGAATCCGCCTGCCGGTTTAACATACACCTGATGGTGTTTGCGAAGCATTTCCTTGAGGACGTTTACCGCAGTAAGAACCTGGGTCTCCGGGATATGTGCTCTTATCTCCCCGTCCCGGTTTAACAGGCGGTGAATTTTCCACTTGCTCCCCATGGGGGCATTGAAGGACTTAACCCCTGACTTCTGCATGCGCTTAAGGATTGGGTATGACCAGGGATCGCCATCCTTGCGAAAATAACGGTTATATACTATGTCCGGAAAAGGGAACCACCTGCGCGCCCATTTATTTGTGACTCCGTTCGGCAGGTAATACCCATGGATCATTTTGCGTTCCCAATCAATGCTTTGGGGGGTAAATACTATGCCGATACAGGTGAGTTTCTTGAGCTGGGCCAGGAGTTTGCGGTAAAAACTATCCTGACCGAAGACACCGTTTTGGTATTGCTTGGCCAGGATGCCTATCAATGGGCCTACTTTCAGTTTATTATCTGCCCTGGTAACCCCCAGTTTAATACCACTGGGTATGTTGAGAGCTGCTGATAATCGTTCTGATAATGATACGGTTTCGTCTTCCAGTTCAGAGTCTCTTTTTTTTACAATTTTGGCGCGAGCACTTTTATTCCCAACTGTAACCGTAACTGATTGGCCGGGGGTTACTCCCAACCTGGTGCATACGTTGCCGGAAATATATATAATACTATGATTTTCTGGCATTAAGCTACCTCTTTTCTACTTTTCCAGACTGTGGTTTATTATATGAGTAGACATGTCGTCGAGGTTCGTCTAAAGGAGATGGTCACGATATTTGCGGTACATGGAAAGATTGAGCTGTTCCTCCCTGCTTCGCAGTCTCTAAAAGAACGGAGGCGAATAGTTCACAGCGTAAAATCCAGGTTGCAGAACAACTTCAACATTTCTATAGTGGATAGCAGTGAAGATAACGTCTGGCAGAGGGCGACTCTGGGATTTGCCATAGTCTCATCAAATTTCAGTGGGCTGCAGGAGACACTGGAGGCAATCGATAGGCATCTGGGTAATAACCCCGATTTTGAACTGATTGAATTGAAGTATGGGTACTTCCCGAGTATTTCAGAGACACTGTCTCCCTGATGCCGGTTGGTACCCGGAATGCAGTTATGCAGGTTCAAACAGAACCAGCTTTCGGCCGCTTTCATCGGCTTCAAAAACCGTCTTAATATACATACCGTTGTTTAGCAGGGATTCTCCCCTTGAACAAAACGTTATACGTTGAAACGGAAATGAATGATATCCCCGTCATTGACTACGTAATCCTTTCCCTCCAGGCGCAGGGTTCCTTCGGTGCGAGCAGCAGTCATGCTGCCGGCCTTGGCAAAGTCATCAAATGCGATTACTTCGGCTCTGATAAAACCTCTTTCCATGTCGGAATGGATCTTCCCCGCGGCTTCACGAGCCGTTAATCCTTTGGTTATCGTCCAGGCTTTAACCTCATCTTCCCCCACTGTAAAGAAAGAGATTAGGCCGAGTCTGGTGTATACCAGACGGGTAACGGTGACCAGCCCGGATTCCGTTATATTGAGTTCCTCCAAAAACAGTTGGCGCTCTTCCCCGTCCAGTTCGGCTATCTCACTCTCAATCCGGGCGGAAAGGTAGTGCCAGGGAATCTCCCGTTCCCGGCAGAATGCCGCAATTTCCGAGTTGCAGTTGGCTTCATGGTCCGAGATTTTCGCTTCGTCAACATTCACCACCACCACATATGGTTTCGCCGTTAGGAAGCGGTAGTTTCTAACCAGAAGCTCTTCCGATGGTGACAATTCCAAGGAAGAAACCGGGATTTCCGCTTCCAACGTATTTTTCAACTTCTGGAGCAGCACGAGTTCTTCCTGGTTTACCTTACTCGGTTTTCCAGCCTTGATGCGGTCAATCCGTCTTTCAATCTGATCAAGGTCGGCCAGAAGCAATTCATAGAGAACCAATTCCAGGTCGCGCCGCGGATTAATTTCTCCTTCATGGGGCGGCGCTTCCAGGTTCTCGAAATCCTGGATTACATGAACCAACACGTCGGCTTCCCTGACCGCTGTGAGAAAAGATGCGGTTGACCTTTCCGCTCCCGGAATCAAGCCCGGTATGTCTACCGCCTCCAGCGTAGCATAGATTGTTTTTTTGGGCTTGTACAGGGCCGAGAGATAATCAACCCGCGAATCAGGCACTTTTACCATGCCGTGGTTGGCCTTGCCCTGCAAACTGCTTGATTGTTTCATCCCGGTAAGCAATTGAAATAATGTCGTTTTTCCCGAGTAACTTAATCCTACTAATCCTATCTGCATTTCTTACCCTTCTTTGGCCTCAATTTTTGTTACAAAATTTTTCCCAATTAAAATCCAAAACCGACAACGGACATTGATATCACCAGAAAGGCTATGTTGATCATAACGTTAACCAGCCATAAAAGGTGTGACACCTTTGGATTATAGTAATAGAGGCGGCTGGCATTAATCATGTTAAAAGCAAATATCCCCAAAGCCAGGACCAAAAGTAAAATTATTTTGGGATTGGCGCCTGAACCTGGGAAAAAGATGGCCAGATAAGCCATAAGAAAGATTATGATCAGGATGTTTAGAGCCTGAAGCCCGAGGTAGACGAAATCTTCGTTAATCATCTTGCCGATTACATCATCGGGCAGTTCGTAGGTGTCCAGGGGGGTCACTTCCCGGTGGGAACGTTCGGCAATTAATTGGATAAAGTCATCCGACGGCGTAATACCATAGGCAAAAGGACCATTCTTTATCACTAGAAGCTGCTCCAAGTCGCTGCCAAAAATCTTGCTGGTTGCAACCCCTTTGATGTCGTAGGTACCTGCTATATAACCCGGCCAACTGACCCCCAAAAAGCTGATAAAGTTAAGCCTTCCGCTGACTTTAATCACTTCCGTTATCTTCGACCATGGAATGTTATAGCGTTTGTGCAACCAGGTTATGACCAGACTGTCTTCATCCGCTATATACTTCATAGTCGCCAGTCCCAACCAAATAACAATGAACCCCAGAAGAAACAAGTAAGTTGGGCCCAGCAGCACAATTTTGAACACCTTGTCTTCCGGACCCAGAGCATAGTTCACACCCCAGATTACCGTTCCAAAGAAAAAGATCGCCAGTAGACTTCCCATCAACAGACCCTTCAGTTTAGCGGGTTTACAAACCACAAAGCCCCCTCCTCTTACTCAGCGGTTTTTTGATCCCGTTAAGATATATATTATATATCTCGAAATAATTACTCATATCGATAAAAGCCCTGGCCGGTTTTCCGGCCGAGATAACCGGACCTCACCATGGTGGTAAAACTGGGATGGGGTCTGTACTTGGGATCTTTGAATTCCTCATATAGAGACATTATTCCCGAATAAAGAGTGTCCAACCCCAGAATGTCAGCCAACTCAAGTGGTCCCTTCTTCATTCCTGTTTCCAGCTTAATGGCGGTATCAATATCTTCGGCACTGGCGAGACCTTCTCCATAGACCCAGATAGCTTCATTGATCATGCTCGCCAGTATGCGGTTTACAACAAAGCCCGGTGACTCCCGTTGCACCACAATGGCCTTTTTCCCCATGTTGCCGATTACTTCCAATGTCCGGGTAACCGTATCCTCAGAGGTCTGCAGGCCCTTTACTACCTCAACCAATTCCATGGCCGGGACTGGATAGAAGAAGTGTACACCAATAACCCGTTGGGGATTCTTCGTAGCCGAAGCGATCTCGGAGATGGAGAGTGTCGAAGTATTAGTGCCGAGTATGGTATCCTCCCGGCAGTGATTGTCCAATTCAGCAAAAACCTGCTTTTTAACTGATGCATTCTCGATTATGGCTTCAATCACCATATCGGCATCGTGGATCAGTGTCAAATCAGTTGTTCCTGTTAATCGGCTTTTCATCAGTTCCAGTTCTTCATTGGTAATTTCATGGGCCTGTACCTTTTCTTTTAGAGAATTATATATCGTACTAAGCCCTTTTTGCACCAGCGTCATCTGCAGGTCACGGATGATAACCTCATACCCCCCATGAACTGCCGCTTGAGCAATACCTGCTCCCATTACGCCCGCTCCCAGGATTGCGATCTTCTTTACCCCAATGTTATTCCCCCCGATAAACGTTAATGAAAACATATTGCAAACGATTCGGGTGAGGCCTTCAAGCTCATCCTTCTCACACCTAATCACCCAGGCAGATCCCTACCGAACGGGCTGCGAAAACCAAATCACCGTCTACTGGAACCTTCTTTAACTCATGAATGGCTTCAAGCAGAGGGACATTTACAATATTGGGGGTTTTAAGGCTGACCATGGTTCCAAAACGTCCCTCGGCAATGCTCTTTACCGCAGCTACTCCCAACCTGGTTCCCAGTATCCGGTCAAAAGGAGTCGGCGAGCCTCCGCGCTGCAAATGACCCAGTATGGTTACCCGGGACTCGATGCCGGTGATCCTCTCGATGTCCGCCCCCACCTTGTTGCCGATCCCCCCCAAACGTATTGGATCATGACTCTCGGCTACGGTGTATTTAACTACCATACCCTCTCCTGCGGGATGGGCGCCTTCAGCAACTACCACAATGCTGAACTTCTTTCCGGCTGCGTACCTCTCATTAACCTTATTGCAAACCGATTGTATGTTGTAAGGGATTTCAGGTATAAGGATAACATCAGCCCCTCCGGCCATACCGGATTCCAATGCGATCCAACCGGCATAGCGTCCCATAACCTCCAGCACCATAACCCGGTGGTGGCTTTCTGCAGTTGTATGCAGTTTGTCTATGGCATCGGTAGCAGTAGCTACTGCGGTGTTAAAACCGAAGGTATAGTCTGTCGCCGATAAATCATTATCTATGGTTTTGGGGACACCGATAACACGCACTCCCAGTTGTGACATCTCGTGGGCGATGGATAAGCTGCCATCCCCCCCGATGACCACCAGGGCATCAATGCCCAGGGATTCCA
>LFRU01000052.1:12438-48739 GCA_001512495.1 Syntrophothermus sp. DTU052
GTAGTTCCCAGGATTGTGCCTCCTTTCGGCAGAATGCCGACAACGGAAGCAAGACCCATTTGACGAAAGGAGTTCTCCACCAGACCCTTGAACCCATCTTCGAATCCAATAACCTCATAATCATAGTCAATAATCGCTGATTTAACCACTGAACGGATTACGGCATTGAGTCCCGGACAATCTCCCCCACCGGTCAGTACCCCAATCCTTTTGATTCCATTTTTCATCTGGACTGTACCTCCCTGTTTATGTTTTGAACTATCAGCAGATATTGGCGGCGGAACAACAAGCTAACAGGTGCTGCTTTCATTCCATCACATATGCATGAGAGAAACAAGTAAATGGTCGAGGAATCAGTCCTCGACCTCAAAGTACTTCTAACATTCGATTAATGGTTGAATAATACCTTTTCCAGCGTCGTCTTTTTTCTATGGTTTTTCTTCAAGCGTCAAATTGATGGTGATAGTCTTTTTATCACGCAGGATCTTGAGTTCGACCTTCTGGCCAACCGACATTTTGCTGATTCTCTCGGTGAGGTCTGTGGAATTGTTAATGGTCATACCGTTTATCTCCAGTATTATGTCCCCGGCTTTTATTCCCGCCTTGTCAGCCGGGCTTCCCGGCATAATATCGGCTACCAGTGTGCCTTTGGTGCTTACTACACCCAGATAATCTGCCAGTTCCGAGGACAGGTCGCGAAGGTAGACTCCTAAATAGGGACGTACTACCTTGCCCTTGCTGATCAACTGGTTGAGTACATCCTTGGCGGTATTAATGGGGATGGCAAAGCCTATTCCCTGGGCTTGGGCATTAACGGCGGTATTGATGGCAATAACTTCTCCTCTGGTATTCAAGAGAGGACCACCTGAATTCCCCGGGTTAATGGCGGCATCGGTTTGAATCAGGTTCTTATACTGGCGTCCCTCAATAGATATCGGTCTCTCTTTAGCGCTGATCACTCCTGCAGTTACGGTGTGATCGAGTCCGTACGGGTTACCGATTGCTACCACCCAATCTCCTACCCGGGTATTGTCAGAATTGCCCAGGGTCAGATAGGGCAACTTGCGCCCGGCGTTTATTTTCAGAACCGCCAGGTCCAACTGGTCATCGTATCCGACCAGACTTGCAGGCAACGGCTTGGTCGATCCTATCAGGGTTACGGATATTGATTCCGCACCCTCAACCACGTGATAGTTGGTCAGGATGTACCCGGTATCGGTTATTATTGACCCGGTTCCGATGCCTGTTCGCACCTGGGTGCGCTGTCGCATCGAGTCACCAAAGAATTCTCTGAAAAACGGGTCGTTAAAAAAAGGATTGTTGGTGGTAACGCTCACCCTGGTCTCAATGTTTACCACCGCGGTGCCGACTTTTTCAACCATGTCGGCAATATTGGTCGGTCCAATGTTTACTGAGGTTGAACCGGCCGCCGTCATGAAAGATGAGTCGTCATTGGTGGTCAGGGAGTTTTCCTGTGAGATCAGATCCCTGACCAGGGGCCAATCCTGGCCATGAGTCACCAGACCTCCGCCGAGCATTACTCCCAGCATTAATACCAGGACTACGGTAATAAATGAATTCCTTTTCATGGACGCACCACTCCCTTCCCTATGCAAACTCTTTAGCCTTATCCCGGTGAAGTCCAATTAATTTCGTTTATCTGATTATACCCAACTAATATTAAGCAAGTATGAACAAATTATAAAACATTGTTTGCATGCTGGGGTATTTTTACGTTAACAGTAGTGCCCTGCCCGGGTTCACTGTCAATGCTGATAGAGCCATGATGCAGCTTTACTATGCTTTGCACCATCGCCAGTCCCAATCCGCTCTCGGCGTGGTGTCTGGATCGAGAAGGATCAACCTTGTAAAAGCTGTCAAACAAATGGGGGATATCATCCTCTTTAATCCCAATTCCGTTGTCTCTAACCGATAGGACTGCTGATTTCCCTTCCCAACGGGCGGAAATAACCACCTGGCCGTTCTCAGTAAATTGGAGCGCGTTTTTTACCAGATTAGTCAGCAGTTGTTCCATGCGTACTTCATCAGCCATGATTTGTATATCAGGACCAGCGACCACGGTAATTACACTATTCTTTCTCGCAGCAAGCTGGTGTAACTTCCGCGATACCTTCTCCATAAGCTGTGAAAGATTGACCTCGGTCAGGTTCAATTGGTAGTGCTCGCTCTCCATGCGAGATAATTCGATAAGATCACTGACCATCCTTTCCATAAACATGGCTTCGTCGTGAATCAGATCCAGAGTATGGTCTACATCCTCAGGGGGAATCACCTTGTCGCGCAGAGCTTCGACATAGCCCCGAATATTGGTAAGCGGGGTTCTTACTTCATGAGATACACCCGCCAAAAGGTTGCGGCGTTTGGCGGTGCTGTGAGCAATCCGTTCTGCCATCTCATTAAAACTCTGAGCAGCTTCTCCTAATTCGTCATTGGTTATCACCCGGATACGACAATCCATATCCTCCCGGGCAAATCGTTTCGTTCCGCGGGATATTTCCCTGATCTGGGCGGTCATCTGATAAGCTACTCCCAGGCTGATTACCGCTCCCAGAATTAAGGCAATAATACTGGCCCGGCCCACCTGGGACTGAACAGCTTTGGTTGCAGCTTCTACCCCCTTTACCGGTGCCACCAGCACAATCGCACCCAAAACCTGGTCATGTTGAATAATTGGGGTGGCAACAGTTATGACCTTTTCCTCGTTGTCGGGCATATCCCAGGATCGGGTGACATTTTTCCCAGCGCGTATATCGTTGATTATCTCCTCTGAAAGTATAAGTTGTACGTTTCTCCCATGGGAAGATGCAACAATCAGCCCGTTGGTATCCGTAAGAAAAACTTCTCCGTCAAATTGGGCGCTTAACAGCCGCAGAAAAGATCTCGTAATCTGACTGAAACCCGTAAGGCCAATAATCTGATTTATCTCCTCACCCGTTCTCAGCAGTTGTTTCTGAGTATGGCGCTGCATGTAATCGTCAATAAAATACGAAGAGGCCATGCCCCAGACGAGCATGGAAAGAATAATCACGACTACATAGCTGGCAAAAAACTTCATCCATACCTTGTTAATCTTCAGTATCTTTCACCTCAAACTTGTAGCCCACCCCCCAGACCGTCTGCAAATACGTATATTTCTTATGGGAAAGCTTCTGGCGCAGGCGTTTTATGTGTACATCAACAGTGCGGTTATCCCCGGGATAATCATAATCCCATACCCTTATCAGCAGGGTATCTCTGGTAAAAGGTCGCTCCGCGTTTTCAGCCAGAAAAAGCAGGAGGTCAAACTCCTTGGGGGTTAACTTGACCGGCTCATTCGCCAGCAGCACTTCGCGTCGTTCCGCATCAATAACCAGATCTGGAAAAACTAACCGTTTCCGGATTTCCGCTTGCGATGCGTTGGACCTTCTCCACAGAGACTTTACCCGGGCTACCAATTCTCGGGGGCTAAAGGGTTTAGTTACATAGTCATCAGCTCCGATTTCCAGGCCCAAGACCTTATCCAGCTCGTCATCCCGTGCGGTTAGAAGAATGACCGGGGTAAGATGGTTTTTGCGGATGTATTTCAGCACCTCCAGACCATCCATTTCGGGCATCATAATGTCAAGAATAAGCAGATCGGGATTGAGTTGTTCAAAAAGCCGTACTGCCTCCCGGCCGTTTTGAGCGCAGATCACACTCATTCCTTCACGCTCCAGGTATATGCGGATAAGATTGATGATCTTGGGGTCATCTTCGGCTATCAGTACTTGAATATTCATTGGCCACTCCTTGCCAGGATCATGGTTTGTTATTAATATTAAAAAGGCAAAAATAAATAATGGGGTACTATTAATGATAATGGTAAGCGCTTGTCTTGCGGGAATCAACTGTAAGTACAATGGCGAAAACAATTACTGTCCTTCGCTTTGTGCCCGTTTGGCATCACATCCGCATTTTCTGGTATGTCCTGAAACCTTGGGCTGTCTACCGATACCCCGGATGCCGGCGGAGATATATGGTGGAGACGGGGATGATGTTCTGGACGGTAGAGCCAGAGTGATAACCTCTCAGGGTGACGATGTTACCAATGCTTTTATTCAGGGGGCCCGTGCCTGTTGGGAGCTTGCCCGTCTGAACCGGGTCAGCCTGGCCATTCTCAAGTCTAACAGTCCCTCCTGCGGGTGCGGTAGGATTTACGATGGCTCTTTTTCCCGCCGTCTGCGGCCCGGTGACGGTGTAGCGGCTGCTTTATTGCGGCGCAACGGTGTAAAAATTATATCGGAAAAAGATTTCCAGCAAATTGGTTACAATAGTAAGTGATGCGTTGAAATACAGTCAGGCGGCTGGATGCTGTTGTCTTGCAGGTATGCTTTATCATCCAGTTAGGAATTAGGAGGATTCTTGTGAAAGCCATCAGCCTTTTTTCAGGAGGTCTGGACTCACAACTGGCAGTTTGCCTTGTGAAACAGCAGGGAATTGATGTTGTGGGAGTCAATCTTATCTCTCCCTTTTTTGGCGGAGACCGTAAACTGGCAGTTGCCGCCGATGAACTGGGGATTGAGCTCAAGACCATGGATATCTCCGAAGAGTACATGTATGTGCTTAAGAATCCACGATACGGCTACGGAAAGCATATGAACCCCTGCATCGACTGTCACGGCTTCATGATCAGAAAAGCCGGAGAGTATATGCGGGAGTGCGGAGGCAGTTTCATTATTACCGGGGAGGTTTTAGGCCAGCGGCCGATGAGCCAGAATAAATCTGCATTGGCAGCGGTGGATAAAATTTCGGGTTTCCGAGGCCTGATTCTCCGTCCTCTTTCCGCCAAGCTCCTCCCGCCGACCATCCCGGAACAAAACGGATGGGTAGACCGGGAAAAGCTCCTTGACATAAGCGGGCGGTCCCGGACAAGGCAAATGCAGCTGGCGAAGGATTGGGGAATCAGTGAATACCCTTCACCGGCGGGCGGGTGTCTGCTGACCCAGGAGACCTTCTCCAAAAGGCTGCGGCACCTCTTCCAGTTAAAACCCGAGGCCGGACCTATTGACGCCGAAATCCTTAAGCATGGGCGCCATTTTTTGCTTGATTCGCGTGGTATTCTGGTGATAGGGCGGAACGCCACTGAAAATGATGTCTTACTTAAAATGGCGGCTCCGGCTGACCACCTCCTCAAGGTGGCTACGCATCCGGGTCCCACCTCGCTGCTCCGGTACTTTGGAAGGCCCGAGCCTGGTGATATAGAATGGGCGGCCTCCATAACGGCGCGTTACAGTGATGCCGTTTCCCTGCCCCGGGCTCAGGTTAAGGTATGGCAGCCCCGGCATGAACCGCAGTTAATTACAATACAACCGATGCCCCGTGAACATACTCCACCTACTGTTTGATTGCATGAGGGGTGACATCCCCTTAATACAACTAGGCCAGGTTCAGGTTGGAGGGGCGGACGCCATCGTAAAGATAGTATCGATCGCTGTCCGCAAACACTTTGCCCAGATCAATCAGCCGCAATACATGCTGCTTGATCATGAACCACTCATAGTATCGCCATTGCGGCTCATGGAACTTGCGGTAAATAATGTTTTCATCAACGATTTCCCAAAGGGTGTGTTTGCCCCGGTAGATGGCATTTATGACCTCTTGCTCGCGGCGGTAGATTTCATCTCGGTACCTGGTCAACCGTCCCTGAATATTTGATGTGATCGGACCGGAAGCATGGCTGGTAATCAGCATTTCCGGTTTCAGGTTAATCACCCGGTCGATGGAATCGATGAAATCACTTACGTTGCACACGGCGTTCCCATACCACGGTCCGAAACGGTCCAAATCAATATCCGTTGAAAACACAAGTCCCAGGTCAGGAAACAGGAAACCGCAATGTCCCAAGGTATGGCCGGGGAGGTGGAGCACTTCAAACCTGGTATGGCCGAGGTCTATTATCCTGCCGTCGCTCATGGTTTCATGAGGTTCACGAAACTCATAGCCCCACTGGTCCAGCGTCAGGTAGCGAGAAAGGTCCACCCCAACGTACTGGCTCCCCACGGTGCTTATAAACCGCTCCCGGGAACTCAGATACGGAAAGTCGGCTTCATGGGCCATAATTTTCGCCTGTGGAAAGTGGCTGTTGTACCGATTGTGGTCAACATGGTAATGGGTGCTGATAATAAGGTCGATATGTTTGCTGCGTAGGTAATGGAGAGCATCTTCGGTTACGGACGTATCGATGATACAGCAGGCATCATCCTCGATCAGAATGGTATTACAATACGGAAAATGATACTCGGGAGCTTCCAGCAGTGATACACGGCGGGATAGCTTCTTTAATTCTGATTTCATTTCTCCTCCCTCACTCAACTCCTGTAGGTGTGTTTTAATAGCAGATGAATTCAACTGCTAACCGATTTTATTATCGGTGAGCAGAAGCACAGAAGCCTTCGATAATTCTATCCCTGCAACCAGTGAAGGCCTGTACGCATCTTATTCTGATAATAACACATATTTCCCTGCTGCACCTGTTTATGGGGGAAATAATAGTATGGACGGTGTTTCCAATTGTAAAGTAGACTGATGGCTTTTTTCACCTGAAGATCTCTAAAGGTATCACTTCAAACATCCGGCGGTACCCTTCACGGGTGGGGTGAGCTCCGTCCAGCAACAATTCCTCCTGCAGGATGCCCTCGGCATCAAAGAAAGCACGGTGGAAATCAATGGTCGCCAGGTTGTTGGCGGCAGCGAATTTAATCATCCAGTCCCTCACCCGCTGGAGACGCCTTTCGGATTCATCGTAATCAATGGGGGTCGGCAGACCAAAAACGACTTTGATCCCTTTTTGGGCGGCCAGTTTATACATTTCATTCAGGTGCCAGGTGATACGGTCTACAGATTCCCTCCATACGACATCATTTGCACCACCCATTATGATTACATAGTCCGGATCGTGGGCCAGGACATCGCGCGAAAACCTGTTCAACATATCCCCGGTAGTATTACCATTTATCCCCTTATTAATGATCAAGTGTCCGGTGGCTTCAGCCAACAAGCGGGTCCAGGAGGCCTCCTCCCCGTAGGGGAAACCATAGGTAATGCTGTCACCGATGCATACAATTTTTTTCATAAGCCACCTCCAGGTAGTGCCGTCAGTTGTAACCCCGGCCGATGAACAGCATCATTACCGGTCCGTAATACATTATTTCATGATTTACCTTTACAGATCAACTTCTCAGCATATAGCGTTCTTCGTCAACTATGACGACACACTCTTTTCTGACCAACCGCTCCAGGTGTTTCTCAATCATATTCCGCTCCCAGAAACCATTATAGACATAATCGTAATTCTTATAGAATATATTGCGGCCGACCAGATCATCCAGGGTTACCGGTTCTTTAAGGTGCTTTTTTATACGTTCCTCTGCCTCTGCTATCTTATCCAGATAGGATAGCAGCTTTTCCTCAATGTTTTCTCGGATGGGCTTACGATGCGAGCAGCAGTAGATCCTGGGTTTTAGGTCAATAATCCTGCGGATGGAAGCCTCGAAATCCTCCAGATTGGAAAGGTGGTCACCGTACCAGGGTCCGAAAGGAATCAGGTCAATATCGCTACCGAATACAATGCCCTCCCGCTCAAAGTAGAACGCAAGATGACCCGGGGTATGCCCGGGGGTATGGAGAACGGTAGCCCTGGTATGCCCGAAATCAATTACCTCCCCATCCTTGAGGAACCCGTCCACCTTGAACTTCCGGGGTGGTATGCTCCTGCTTTTCCTGGCCTTGGCCAGGTATTCCTTTTCCCCTTCCCTGGTTTTGTCAAGTCGAGATATTCCCGCATAATAGCGCCGAGCCTCTTCGTCCACCAGGGGCGGGTATTCCAGAGGATGAACCAGTACCCGAGCTTGAGGAAAGAGATGATTGCCATTGGTATGGTCCCGGTGATAATGGGTATTGATAACAATATCTATCCGGGTTGGTTCTATAGGGGCGAAGGCCCTTTCCCCCGCTCCCGTATCAATAACGGCCCGTATATCGGAATCGATCAAGAGGCAATGACAATAAGGGAAACCGGCATTTTGCGCTCTTATGAATTTTATACCGGGAGCAACTTCGATGATCATTACTGTTCTCCTTTTTCTGCTCCGGCAGCGATCCGATCAATTATCTTCCCTACCTGTTCTATGTTTTCCCCGTATGCTCCCCAGTTCCCGGATTTCAGGGCGTTTTGGGCTTTATCAAAATATGACTTGGCCTGTCGGGCCAAATCGGCCAGGCTATCTTCATCCGTGGGACCCGGGGCGGTATCAGGTTTTTCTGCTTTAGGAGGTTGAACCTCTCGTCTCTGGCCAAAGACCCGTTGTAATGCTTCCTCAAGAGTCGGTTCCATGACTACATTATCTCCATATACTACTATGACCCTTCTAAGTTCCGGGATTTCGCTCTGTTCCGCCTGCAGGTAAACCGGTTCTACATAAAGCATCGAACGTTCTATGGGGATTACAATAAGATTACCCCGATAAACGGTGGAACCCTTCTGGCTCCACAGGGTCATCTGCTCGGAGATCTCCGAATTCTGGTCGATACGAGATTCAATCTGCATCGGCCCGTATATCAGCTCCTGCTTGGTAAAGTCATAGACTTTGAGCTTACCATAGTTATCACCATCGGAACGTGCACAGAGCCAGCCGATCATGTTCTGCTTGGTGTTAGGGGTAAACGGGAGCATCAGGATGTACTCCGGATGATCCTCATCAGGCAGTTGCATGATGATGTAATAGGGCTGTATCTGTTCCACTTTGTTCCCCACAATCTCCTGCGGGATGTTCCATTTATCTTCCTTGTTGTAAAAAACTGAAGGGTCCGTCATATGGTAGAGGCTGTACATCTTGGCCTGTATCAGGAACATATCTTCAGGATACCTTATATGAGTTCTCAAGCCTGCGGGCATGTTTTCCAAGGGCTGCAGGAAATTCGGGAATATGGGGAATATGGAGCGGATTATCGGATCCTCAATATCGGCAATGTAAAAGGAGGTTTCCCCGCTGTAGGCGTCGACAACTACCTTTACCGAATTCCGGATGTAGTTCTTGCTGCCTGCGAACGGTTCCGAATAAGGGTAATGCTCGCTGGTAGTATAAGCATCCATCATCCAGTAAAGCTTACCATCATCATTCAGCACGATATAGGGGTCCTGATCATATTCCAGGAAAGGAGCGATTTTGGCAACCCTCTCTCTGATATTGCGGTAGATCAGCAGCTGACTGTCCGGTTCAATCTGTGATGATATGAGTATCCGGTAGTCACCCAGCACCCAGGCAAATACCAACCGCTTGGCCAGCGAGCCCATCTTAATCCCGCGGTCGGCTTGGTAGGTACAGCGTGCATTCTTACTGCCCATGGGGTAATCAAATTCAGGAGTGGCAGTATTAACAATTACATATGAACTTTCTTCTTCACCGAAATAAATCTCCGGGCGCTCTACCTTAAGGTCCACACTCGCACGCGGCGGGATATCCTTTAGAAAAAACAGGGGCAGGCCTTCCTGGGCTACCTCATTCACCGGACTCATGGCCAATCCGTAGCCATGTGTGTACTCAAGTTTGCGGTTGATCCAGGTCTGAGGCGTGTTCTCCTGTGAGAGTTCCCGTGGAGCAAGCATCACCTGACGGTAGTGGCCGTCAATTATATAACGGTCGATATCGATGTCATGGAAGCGGTAGTAAGGTCTGATCTCCTGAATTGCCTGGTAGGTGGTCTTCAAAGGCTGCCAGTCCCAGAGACGAATATTCTCAATAGTAGCCTCATTGGCCTGGAGATCCTCCCAAGTAAGGTCATAAGTTATTTCGTATGGTTTGGATTCTACTTTATCCAGGTTATATGCAGCCCGGGTATATTTTATATTGTTTTCAATGTACGGCTTTTCACGATTAAATTCGTTGGGCTCCACCGACAGCTTTTGGACAATCGCCGGGTAGACGCTGCCAAAAACGATGACCACTCCCACCCAGAGCCCCAGGCTGAGCAAAACCCAGTTCATCCGTTTTATTATTAGATTAAGCAATAAAATAACCGCTACGACAATCGTAATAACAGCCAGGATCTTGTATGCCAAAAGCCGGGCATGAACATCCGTATACCCGGCACCATAGACCACACTGTTACTGGAGTAAAGAATGCCGTAAGCAGCCAGTCTATATCCCCAGGATTTGCAGAGAAAGATCAGGCTCAAGAGTATAATCAGGTGAGCCTTGGGCCAGTTCAATTCTCGTAGATTAAAATCGATAAGCTTGAAGGAAGTCATCAAGAAATAAACAAGTCCCACCGCAATTACTGTAGCGATTAAGATGGGCATTAAGATGTTGTACAGCACCTGATACAACTGGAGGTCAAACACGTAAAACCCGATATCCCGACTAAATATCGGATCCTTAAGGTTAAAGGCAACACGGTTTAAGTACTGCTGAACGGTTATCCACTTTTCAGCTCCATACATACCGAGAGGCAGAGCTATAAAAAAACCAAGGAGCGCAAAGACCAGATTGGTATTTGTGGAGTGCAAAACGGCATCCCAGCCCGGCTGTTCATCGTATATTATTTCGCGGCCGTCATCATTAGTCAGCTTGATCTGCTGGTTGAGGTATCGTCTTGTTAAACCGAGGTTGACAAAAATAAACAGAAAGGCAAAAAGAAATACCGCGATGCCCAGCCCCCACTTGTTCAAGAGGCTGATTTTGAAAACCTCCGCGTAGTCTAAAGAGCTGAACCATAACCAGTCAACATACAGCTTGCTTAACGCAGAAATAAGAATCAAAACCGCTAATACTGCGGCAATGATCACCCATTTTTTCGATTTGTTCACCGCAATGCACCCTCTCCTCGGAAATAATTATCCAGTGTTAGGTGGCGTTGAGATCCTGGTGGATAATTCTGCAAATATAGAATTAGTCGCTCTGATAATTATAGCAGAATTAGCCGCATTAGCATATTTCACTGGTGGTCCCGGTGTGTAAAAAACAACAGGCTTTGCTTGCTGCAAAACCTGTTGTTGACTCTGACCTATAACGGATCACCTGTACGGGGTGAAAATCAGCCCCGCACACCCCAGAAATCAGCCGCCAGCTTCACGATCTCCTCTACCAGATCATCGTATCCCATCCCATAATGGGAGGCTGCGTCCGGGAAGAGACTTAACCCGGTCATCCCCGGTATGGTGTTTACCTCCAGGACCCAGGGCTGCTCCGACGAATCAATTATAAAGTCTATACGTGAAAAACCACGACAGTTTAAGCTCCGGTAGATACTTTTGGCAATACTCTTTACTCTATCCGCAGCTTCGCTGGATATCCGGGCAGGGATAATGTGGACACTTCCTCCCGGGGTATACTTTGCTTCATAATCATAAACACCTTTCGCGGCTTCAATCTCTATCAAAGGCAACACCACCGGCTCATTGTTCCCCAGCACAGAAGCGGTTATCTCCACTCCCGCAATGAACTTCTCGGCCAGCGCTTGATCGCTCATCAACAGGGCTTCGACAACGGCACCATCGAGAGCCTCTTCCTCTCGGACTATGCTTGTGCCAATCGACGATCCCTGTGTAGCCGGCTTGATAACTACCGGAAGGCCCAGCTCATTTATGATCTGGGCCTGTACCGCTTTTGAATTCTTGAAGTAGGCATCCTTGTCAATGACCATAAAAGGAGCAGTCGGTATTCCTTCATACATTAGAAGCTTTTTCGTCAGCACCTTATCCATGCAAACCGCACTGCACGCAACCCCCGACCCCGTATAAGGCAGCCCCATTACCTCCAACAGCCCTTGGATAGCGCCATCCTCGCCATACCTGCCGTGTAGAGCGATGAAGACCAGTTCCGGATCAATTTCTTTCAATTTAGCCGCTACGTCTTCGGCAGCGTCAACGGGAATTGCCTCATAACCTTTTCTCAGCAGGGCTTCAGTTACTGCTCTGCCGCTTTTCAGAGAGACCTCACGCTCCCTGGATTTACCACCCATCAGAATTGCTATACGCATTTTATCTCCCTTTCTCTACCCATCTCTTTTTATACTAGTCAATAACCGGGTTCGGAAGCAGCAAGTATTGAAGTACCAACCAAGTTTTCTCGCTAACCGGGAAGCCTTATCTACCAACCTACTATACGTGATCTCATAACATTATATTACAAACAGCCGTATCGTGATTTGCTCAACAGCCCTTTTCCCGCAACAGCGAATCCAGTGTCCCTGGAGGAACCATCGTGCTTCCGAGTCTGACCTCCGGTGTATAGAGGCCATGGTAGTCACTTCCACCCGTCGCCACCAGCCCTATTTCACTCGCCATTCTTTCATAATGTATTACCAACTGACGGCGATTGGTTCCAAAGTAATAGTAGTAAACCTCCAGGCCGATGCGCGCTGTATTAAGGAGATCAACAACCATTTTGTCATCATGAATCAGACCCGGGTGGGCCAAAACCGGCACTCCGTTTGCTTTCCTGATCAACTCTACCGCTTCGGCAAAGGGATTACCCGTAAAGATAACATAGGCCAGCCCATTTTGGGATAGGTAACGGCGTAGAGTATCAACCGCCTGTTCTTTTGTTTTCAGATAACCGGCTTTGAACAAGGCCATGATGATATGGTTTTTGCCAATTGTTCTTCCTTCCGCGGCAATATTATAGAACTGTTCCTTGTCCAGCTTAAAGCCTAACCGCTCCAGATTGTCGACAATCTGCAGGCTGGTGTCGTTGCGCTGTTGCTGTATCTCCTTGATGCGGGAGCGGAAGTCCTGATCATTGGTATCAAAGTAGTAACCTAGAAGATGGATCTCTCTTCCTTCAAAACAGGTTAGAAACTCGATGCCGGGAACAACCGTCAGTCCCTGCGCTTCTGCCAGGCCGCCTATCGAATCCATTCCGGCAATACTCTCGTGATCAGTAAGGCTGATCGTTTTAACGCCCGCCGATATTGCTTCATCTACCAGCTTGGCGGGAGATGTAGATCCATCCGAAGCAGTGGTATGAATGTGCAGATCGATGCTTCCTCGATTCAAGTTACCGTTCTCCATTCTTGGCTGAATCCTATATTATGATAGCAGACTTCGGCCGAAGTATTCTAATAACTGTTTAGGCTCCGAAAAACTGGAACCTTGCTTGTATCCCCTTTTAACTCGCGGTATTCCAAGTATACCCGGTAATGACTCCGGATAGTTTTCGCCTATGAGAAGTATTAGGCTGTTAAGGAGGATGAGGTCTCGTATCATTCAGCAATTGGTATCGGTATTCCGACAACGTCACAGCGGGTGACCTTGAAAATTCAGTATTCATATGCTATGATAACACTTGCAGATTTTTAGGGGAGTAGCTCAATTGGTAGAGCGGCGGTCTCCAAAACCGTAGGCTGCGGGTTCGATTCCTGTCTCCCCTGCCATCATAAAACACCGTAAAACCGGGGTTAGGTTCACCCCGGTTTTTTCGTGGTAAAATGTATTTTGCCGTTTCAGTGACCAGTTAGTGACCAGTTCTATTTCTTTCAGTATGTCTCTTGAAATTATCTTGACCAGGCAACGAAAATAGAACTCTGGATGACATCTAAACTGAATGCCGGGGCTACACTGGTTTAATCGCGCCATTTGGCACCAAAGAAACAAAGCACGATAAAAATAAGTTGAGGCAATAGATGTTTTTATAAAGTACTGGTTTTTGGCTGCAGTTGAGCCACGCGGAAATGAGGAATGTATCCTCGATTACTGAAGGTTTTACTCGGTATTTGGCGTTCTAGATTCTCCTTCCTTTTTAATAAAATAAGACTATGGAATGGACCATCAGAAATGACCGTCAATCGGTAACGGTCGGTATTAACTATCGTCTTCGGCTTTTATATCGTCAGGGGTTAACCCCAAGCTTGATTCGCTTAGGGCGTGAGCATTCCCGTCTATTCTGGGCTGAAAGAGGTTATTCCTATATCCCGAACAAACAGGTATTGATACGTTCGGATGACGTCATATGGGATGAGGTAGAACGCCGGTGGCTCTACAAAAGTAGTAGACTGATCCCGATGCGTTTTAACGACCCGCAGATTATTGGAATAGCGGTAGAGGCCTCATAATAGGGAACCTTGAGGTATTTCCCCCGTTCCCTTTTTTGCCTGCTGCGATTAAGATTCAACCTAAATCAAACCGTTTGTTCCCTCCGTTAGGTTTCTCGATGGATGCTCGCCTCCCCTTCAAAACGTAAAATCACAGTCCGCGCAGCCCTTTGGTCAAAACCGGAATACATGATGGTCAGGACCCTCATACCTGCTGTCAACTTTCGACGGTCTGGAGGTTTAATACCGGCCGATAGAGAATGCTATAAAATGAAACGAACTCTATATACGCCTAAGAGCTCAAAGGTCGAGAGGAGGAAGAAAATTGACAGATTTAGCCTATACTTCAGCCACAGATTTGGCAAGGCTGATTAGAACCAAAGAAGTCTCGCCAGTTGAAATTGTTGATCATTCACTTTCCAGGATTGAAGCCTTAAATCCCCTGGTAAATGCATTCTGCACCATAGTTGCCGAGCAAGCCAGGGCCGAAGCCAGGGAAGCTGAAAGAAAAGTAATGCGGGGAGAGGAACTGGGGCCTTTACATGGATTGCCTATCGCCATCAAGGACCTTACCTTAACGGCCGGTATCCGTACTACCTTTGGCTCCATGGTCTTCAAAGACTACATACCGAATGAAGATGCCATCTGCGTTAAGAGGATCAAGGAAGCAGGAGCCATCATCATGGGTAAGACCAATACCCCGGAGTTTGGACACAAGGGTACCACTGACAATCTGCTGTTTGGAACCACGAAAAACCCATGGAACCTGGAACTGACAGCGGGAGGTTCCAGTGGAGGTTCAGCCGCCGCCGTGGCGGCAGGATTGGTTCCGATGGCTGAAGGCAGTGACGGTGGCGGTTCCATCCGGATTCCCTCAAGCTTCTGCGGTTGTTTTGGGTTTAAGCCGACATACGGCAGAATCCCTTACGATGCCAATACCAGGAACATGTTCTGGTCCCAGGCGCCGTTCCTGCATTTTGGCCCCATAACCCGGACGGTGGAGGATGCGGCTCTCCTGTTTTCAGTCATGTCCGGCTATCATCCTCTTGATCCGTATTCCCTGCCCGATACTGGAGAAGACTTTCTTTACGAAATCAGAAAAAGCCCCGGGGACTTACGGGTAGCTTACAGTCCTGACCTGGGATTTTACCAGGTGGATAAACGGGTCAGGCTGGTCATTGAAAAAGCGGTTCAAAACCTGCAGACTCTGGGGATTAAGGCTGAGCTGATAGATGTTGATCTGGGATCGAAAAAGGACTTTGAGGAAGCCTTCATTGCCATGTGGTATGCACAGATCGCTTCCGCCTATGCCTGGTTGCTGCCGGAGAAGAAAGAAATGCTTCCCAAATCCGTCATCTTCATGTTGGAAACCGGACAGGCCATGACGGCCATGGACTACAAAAAATCGGAACTGATTCGTACTGACATCTGGTACCGGTTGCAGAAGGTATTTGAGAATTATGAACTGCTGGTCTGCCCTACCCTGGCAGTGCCTGCATTCTCTCACCAGATACGGGGACCAAAAGAGATTAACGGCGTCAAAGTTAGTCCTCATACCGACTGGATGTTAACCAATTCCTTCAATATGACGGGGCATCCGGCGGCTTCACTGCCGGTTGGTTTTTCTGATGAAGGCCTTCCCATAGGTATGCAGGTAATAGGCAGGAGGCTCGAGGACAGCACAGTTCTGCGGCTCTGTTATGCCTATGAACAGGCCTTCCCCATGAGACGCCGACCTCTCCTTTAAGGCCGGCCGCCCGTTAATGTCGACCGGCTAACAGGATACCTCATGCCACTTTCGCTGTGTGGAACTTACGCTCTGTGACCGACGGTGCCGGTCGCAAAAATAGAAACCCCGCAATTGCTGCGGGGTTATTTCGATACATATGCCGCCGGGGCCCTATCCTATCAACTTGACGAATGCATCGTATTGCTCGGCATTGCTCCGGTTCTTGGGTCGGATCATCGTCAGTGTTTTGCCGTCGGTAAAGGTCAAAACAGCTTTCTGCAGGGTTACTTTGATGTTGTCATTGCACTGTGCAATCGAATAGCTGCGTTCAACTTTAATGAGCTTATCACGCTGAAAGTTGCAGATCTCAATAAAATCAGGAGTAAGGATTTCGGCTCTTGTAATGGCCTTCTCAGAAAGCACCCAGATTATCTCTCTAAACTTTTCCGAGTCTTCGTCCATGTCCCCGAATTCTCTGTACCACCCTTTGATTGCCCCAACTACTGTCAGCGCATTTTGCAAAATGTCAAACGAGTAATGTCCAGTTTCCAACTCCATTTCGATGGCCTTCAGCATACTCTTCCCCCCTTATAGGATCATCTATTCATCATCAGCTGTAGATTATCCTGCTTCAAATAATGGTTATTATTGAGTCAAGTCAGGATATTAAAAGTCGGGGATTTCCCAAAACTACGTTATCATTCCTTTTGATAGTCCGGAACTCGCAGAGGAGATACTGCGGAGTTCAAAGGAGGTTGGCACTGTAGAGTTTAGGTAGATAAAAAGAGGATGTTCCGAAGAACATCCATGTCCGCCATGAAGGTGGAGGCCTCCATTGAGCTTGAAATTAAGTTTGACCGCCGCCAAAAAAACGGATAGTATTCTTCTATAATCCCCGGAATATGAACAGCTGTACGATGGAAAGGTAGGACCGTAGCTCGAGAGTTCACAATCAAAAAGGGACAGCAAGTTCCCCTCCAGGTGAATAAGTAAACAGATTATGTGAGGACAAAAATACCTCTACGGTTTTCTCAGCTATAAACAGGGAGTACAGGTTATGAGTTCAAAAACACTTTTCCGCCAAATCAAAGCGGCTAACCTGAAGTACCGGATGGTACAAACAGGTGATCGGATTGCAGTAGGACTTTCCGGAGGCAAAGACAGTCTGGTTCTGCTGCACGCTCTACGATTATTAAAGGATTATACCCCCTTGGAGTTTGAATTGTTCCCTGTAACCATTGATCTGGGATGGGGCGATGACTGGAGTCTTATCTCCGAGCACTGCGCGGCCCTGGGTTTGCCGCACTCCATCGTAAAGACGCAGATTGGCCCCCTGGTTTTTGAAGAGCGTAAGGAATCCAACCCCTGTGCTCTTTGTTCCAACCTGAGATCCGGCTCCCTCAACCGTACTGCTGTTCAATTAGGCTGTAACAAGGTAGCTCTGGGACATCACCTGGATGACGCCTTGGTTACACTGATAATGTCGATGATGTTTGAAGGAAGATACCGTACTTTCCGACCGGTAACGCATCTGAGCCGCATGAATCTTTTTCTCATTCGACCTCTGATCTATGTTGAAGAAAAACTGGTGGCGAAAACAGCCAAAACCCTGTATCTTCCGGTTAAGAGCAGCCGGTGTCCGGTTACCGGTGCCACCAACCGCGAAAAGGTTAAAAGTTTCCTGGACGCGCTGGAGTCCCATTATCCATCCAGTAAGCGGCGGATGTTAAAGGCCATGGAAAACGCCGATGCCAATAGTTTCTGGGACTAACCGGCGGTCCAACTCCCGCCTACTCTAATATTTCCGCCTCCGGCGAATGATAGGCGAACAATTGTTTTCATTTCCTTATCCATGCTATACTGAATAAAAACTGGAGGGGAAAAATGAATTCCAAAACTGCCCTTACTGCCAGGCAACAGGAGATTTTCGACTATCTGCAGACCCATATAAAAAAACATGGTTATCCGCCGTCGGTTCGGGAAATCGGCCAGGCTTTGGGGCTTAGCTCCAGTTCTACTGTTCATGCACACTTGACCCAGCTTGAAGATAAAGGATGGATACGAAGGGATCCCACCAAACCCCGGGCAATTGAAATACTGGCGGATGATAACGAAGAAAAGCTCGAACCGGAAGTAATTACCCTCCCGATTGTCGGCAAAGTTGCCGCCGGTGTTCCTATAACCGCAATTGAGAATATCGATGGATATGTGAGCGTCTCCGCTGATTTTCTCGGTAAGGGTAACCACTTTTTGTTGCGGGTAAGCGGTGACAGCATGATTGAGGCCGGAATCCTGGACGGTGACCTGGTTATTGTTCGGGCTCAAGAGGTAGCCGAAAACGGGGATATCGTAGTGGCTTTACTGGATGACGAGGCCACAGTTAAGCGCTTTTACCGTCGAACCGACCATGTGGAGCTACTGCCTGAGAATCCGAGCATGGAGCCGATTATTGTTGAAAACGTTGTTATATCCGGGATTGTAAAGGGTCTGATACGGCGTATGTAGCCGGAGTTATTGAGCGCACCGTGTTGTAATCCGGCCGGCCGGTATTTATCAAAGACCAACGTTAAAAGGTGGTCAGATACTGGTCAATTTCCCACTGATGCACCCGGGCCCGGTAATCGTCCCATTCCAGCCGTTTGGCATGCATATAGCGGCTGTATATGTGCGGTCCCAGGGCTTCCTGCACCAGCTTATCGTGTCTTAGTTCCCGCAGTGCTTCTCTCAGGGTTCCGGGAAGGCTCTGGATCCCGGCGTCCTCTCTGGCATAGACATCCATGTCGTAGATATTTTTGTCAACTGAAGGCGGACATAACGTACGGTTCTTGATGCCTTCCAGCCCGGTCTTAAGTATGACTGCCAGGGCCAGGTAGGGATTGCATGTGGGATCGGGGTTCCTCAGTTCCAATCTGGTGCCGATACCCCGGCGGGCTGGAATCCGGATCAGTGGGCTGCGGTTCTTATGGGACCAGGCAATATACAACGGGGCCTCGTACCCGGGAACCAACCTTTTATAAGAATTAACGGTAGGATTTGTTACCGCAGTTATGGCCGCTGCATGTTCCAGCACCCCGGCGATAAAGTACATGGCCACATCGCTCAACCCATTGGGTGATGACGGATCATCGAAGGCATTTTTGTTGTCCTTAAATAACGAAATATTTAGATGCATGCCGGATCCGGCCAATCCGAAAATCGGTTTCGGCATAAAGGTTGCATGCAGTCCGTGCTTTTGGGCAATGGTACGAACGACAATACGAAAAGTAATCACTCGATCTGCGGTAGTAAGGGCATCAGCATATTTGAAGTCGATCTCATGCTGTCCTGGAGCCACCTCATGATGAGAGGCCTCAATCTCAAAACCCATGTCCTGCAGGGTCAGAACCATTTCTCTGCGCGCATCTTCTCCCAAATCAACCGGGGCCAGGTCAAAGTAACCTGCTTTGTCGTGGGTTTCCAGAGTCGGACGACCCTGACTGTCTTTTAAAAACATAAAGAACTCGGCCTCCGGGCCGACATTCATCTGATATCCTGCGGCTTCAGCTTCAGCTACCACTCTTTTGAGGTTAACACGGGGACATCCGGGGAAAGGCTCTTTATTAGAATCGTATACATCACAGATCAAACGGGCTGTTTTGCCATCCCGGGTTGTCTTCCAGGGATAGATCGTAAAAGTGTTGGGATCCGGCATCAGGTACATATCCGATTCCTCAATGCGGGCAAATCCCTCAATTGAGGAACCGTCGAACATCAGATCCCCATCCAGGGCTTTCTCCAACTGGTCAACTGTTATCGACACATTCTTGGGCATTCCCATAATGTCAGTGAACTGCAGCCTGACAAATCGCACGTTCTGTTCTTCCGCCAATTTGATTAATTCCTTTTTGTTCATTCCATCCACCCTTTATCATAAGTCCTTGACAGATTCCGCTCTGAGGCTAAAGAGGTTACACCTGTTACTCCCATTAGAATACCACTACCAGAAAGGAGATTAACATCCCGGTTCCCAGGAGAACCTTAAAGGCAATGCCGGCAAATATGCCGATGACCGAACCGGAAGCCACGGTAATCGCCCGGTTGAGATCGCGCAGAAACAGGTATTCCCCGATCAGAGCCCCCACCCACGGACCAACCAGAATTCCTATGGGACCAAAGAATATACCCACAATGATACCCAATCCAGCACCCAGCATCCCCACTTTGCTTGATCCGGCCTTTTGTGCGCCCCAGATACCTGCAATGTAATCTATCAGGACCGATAGGAGAGCCAAAGCACCGATAATGGCAATGTAGTGAACGCTGATAACGTTAAAGCCTTCGTACCAGCCATAAACCAGAATGGCTAGAAATATAATTGGAATACCGGGCAGGACCGGCAGGAAACTGCCGGCAATACCGATCACCATAACCACGATGGCCAGAATAATGGCAATTATATCCATATCAATCCCCCTAATCCCCGCATTATTTCAGGTTGATCTGATTATACAGATTACATTCCAACTATCGCCAGTGCTTCTTGGCAGGGTGAATACTTTTTAGGAGTGCGCCGGCTAGGCCAAATAATTCTGGCTTAGGTTCCCTTTCTACCGGCATCAAATATCACCATCAAAAGTCATGAGCAGTGAGACCAGCTCACTTACCACATAACGGGTGTGCTGGTAGGTAAGTCCACCCTGTAAAAATGCAGTAAACGGCTGTCTTAAGGGAGCGTCGCAGGAAAGCTCAATGGAGGCTCCCTGCACAAAGGTGCCGGCCGCCATTATTACCTCATCCTCATAACCGGGCATATAACCAAACTCCGGTACCACATGGCTGTCGACCGGCGACAACGCCTGTACCCTGCGGATAAAAGCTTCCAAATGTTTACGGCTGGGCAGTTCCACCACCTGAACGATATCACCCCGTTCCTCGTCCCACTCCGGAGATACCTTTAACCCTAGGCTGCCCAACACAGCAGATGCCAGAACTGCCCCCTTCAGCGATTCCCCCACGACATGCGGTGCCAGGAACAGGCCCTGGTAGACGGTTCTGAGATCATAGAGACTGGGGCCTATCTCCATGCCCAGCCCGGGAGCTATCAGGTGATCGGCCACGAGTTCAACCAGATCCCCTTTGCCGACGATGTATCCGCCACCGGCGGCCAGACCCCCACCCGGGTTTTTGATCAACGACCCTGCGATGAGTTCAGCACCTAAATGGCCGGGTTCCCACTCGTCGACGAACTCACCGTAGCAGTTGTCAACCAGGATTAGCGTCCGGGGGCTTGTCTCTTTAACCGCCTTAATTATCTCAGCTATTTCTCCGGTAGACAAAGTCTTTCTACGACTGCTGTAACCGCGTGATCTCTGCAGCAGAACCATACGCGGCTTCTGCGCCAGTGCTGAGGCCAGATTCGCTATATCACAGGAACCGTCGCCTGCGATTGGAACCTCGATATACCTGACGCCGTTTGCAGTCAGACCGTTCTTGCCGGTTATTACGCGGTAGAGCGTATCATAGGGGCTGCCCATTACTGAAACCAGAAGGTCATCGGGTTTAAGCAGGGCAAAAAGACAGCATGACAGGGCATGGGTACCTGAAACAAGCTGCGATCTTACCAGAGCCTCCTCCCCTCCGAATATGCTGGCATACATGCTTTCCAGGGTTTCCCTGCCCAGGTCGTGATAGCCGTATCCGGTGCCGGTGGCAAAATGCTGGGGGGAAACCCGATGAGCCCTGAAAGCCTCCAGCACCCGCTTTTGGTTGCAGTAGGAGACTGCTTCTATCCGTCGAAAAACGGACTTTACCTTGTTTTCCGCCTCCTGTATCAAGCTTTCCGCGCTACTCATAATTAACCTCACCATTCAGAGCTTGTAATACTCGTCCCAACAAAGTCCGTGAACCCCGTACCTGCAGCTGGATCCCGGACGGCAGGTGTTTTCGCTGCAGGACCTGGCTGTTATCATAGAGGAGGTTTACGAGGTCACCCCGACTGTAAGGAATACTTAACGTTATTTCTGTGGCTTCCGCATAAAGAAGCTGTTGTATCCGTTCCAACAATTCGGGTATTCCCTGTCCTGTAAACGCCGAAACCATTATGCCTTCAGGCAGAATTGTTTGGAGGCGTTCCACTTCTACCGGCGGCAGCAAGTCTACTTTATTATATACCTTAAGCTCCAGACGGGGACGGTTATCTATCTCGGCTACCACTTTTTCTACCGTCTTCATCCGCTTTTCAATGCCGGGGGTCGATACATCCAGCACATGAAGCAGAAGATCGGCCTCTTTTACTTCCATCAGGGTAGCCTGAAAGGAGGCCACCAATTGGTGGGGCAGCTTGTTTATAAAACCCACCGTATCACTCAGGACGAAATGCCCACCTTCAGGAAACTCCACCCGGCGCCCGGTGGTATCCAGGGTGGCGAACAACCGGGGGTCTCCTACTTCCTCCGAGCCGGTAAGCGCGGCCATGATAGTTGACTTCCCGGCATTAGTATAACCTACCAGTGATACCATCGGCACTTCCCGCTGCTTTCTCCAACGTCGGGTTAAATCCCGATGTCGGGTTATATCATCCAGTTCCATTTCCAGTTCTTTAATTCTCTGGCGGACCTTCCTTCGGTCTGTCTCCAGCTTCGTTTCTCCCGGTCCCCGGGTACCAATACCCCCACCCAACCTCGACAGCTCGGTCCCGCGGCCGGAAAGCCGCGGCAGGTGATACCTTAAACGGGCCAGCTCAACCTGGATCTTCCCCTCGGCGGTATGAGCCCGTTGAGCAAATATGTCCAGGATTACTCCGGTACGGTCGGTAACCGCAGTTTCTAGAAATCCGGCAATATTCCTCTGCTGAGATAGGGTCAGTTCGTCATCACAAACAACCAGTTCAGCTGATGACTGTTTGACCATATCCCGCAGGGCTTCCAGTTTGCCTTTACCCAGGTAGAAACGGGGTTCAGGCTGCGGCCGCCTCTGGGTGACGGAGCCCAACACCTCATAGTTTCCGCTGCTTTCTACCAGGGTTTTCAGTTCCTGGAGCTCATAGTCGGTATTGTCATTGTTGATTAATCCAAAAAGCAAGCACTTGGTGAGCACAGCCAAACCTCTCTCCTAAATATAAAAACCGCGGAAATCGCGGGCGGACATCATGCATGTTCACAAGCTTATTAATACACATCCGATTCCTCCACTGTTAACAGTGCCCTCCGGCCTACCGAACTCTGAGTTATCAAGCGAAGTGCCTGCTGCCTTACGATCCTTTCCACCAGGTTTCTTATATAACGGGCATTGCCGTCATACCGCGGACGGTTGCGGCAGTAAGATACGATATGGTGGCGGAGTTTCCAGCGGGCCTTATTACTCAAAACATACTCTCTCTGTTCAAACATCTGCAGTGCAATTTCAAACAATTCCTCCGCTGTGTAATCGGGAAACTCCACATGAATGGGAAAGCGCGACTTTAATCCCGGGTTGCTGCGGATAAATGCATCCATTTCATCACAGTATCCAGCGAGAATCACCACCAGATTATCGCGGTGGTCCTCCAGGTTCTTGACCAGCGTAGCGATGGCTTCCCTGCCGAAATCCTTGTCTCCCCCTTGAGCCAGGGTATAGGCTTCGTCAATGAAGAGGATTCCTCCGAGGCTTCTTCTTATCTGTTCCCGAGTTTTTTGAGCGGTATGTCCGATGTATTCTCCGACCAGATCTGCTCTCTCTACCTCCAGCAGGTGTCCCCTGCTTAAAAAGCCCAATTCCTTAAACAACTTCCCCAGGATTCTGGCCACTGTTGTCTTTCCGGTACCTGGATTGCCCTTAAAAACCATATGCAGGACAATTGGTTCCGACTTTATGTTTTCTTCAGCCCGTTTTCTCTGTACCAGGGAAAAAGCCGAGACTTCCCAGATAAGCTTTTTAACCTGATCAAGACCGATAAGTGAATAAAGCTCCGTAAATGCATGGGAATCCTTCTTCTCACTTAAGGGTGTTGCCATCACAATAGGGTCAACAACCTCCGGTTTCTGGGGGTCATCCAGATAGCGCAGGGATATCTCCAATTGGCAATCACCAATCCAAAACGGATGTCGTAAAAAAGACATCCGTTTTTAATAATCCTTCAATATACTACTCAAAACAGCCAGTAGTGGTTACACTTTATAACCGCTTAAATTAAGCCTGATCATTCCTCCTCACCCTTAGTGTCCATAGCCAGTATGCTTATCGGCTTTATGGGGGCGATGGTAGAAATGGCATGCTTGTACACCATCTGCTGCCGACCTTCTTGCTCCACGATGGCGGTAAAGTTGTCAAAACCCTTTATTAATCCTTTTATTTGAAAACCGTTAACCAGGTATATCGTAACCGGTATCTTTTCTCTCCGGATCTGGTTCAAAAACGCATCTTGCATATTTAATTGGTTTTTGGTCACCAATGTTACCTCCTGTTTTGTGAACTTGGTTTAACCTATTCTACAATCATCGATGAGAGTCCTCCTGAAATATTCATATATTTCATATATTAAGACCTCTTCATCAGTAGGTTTTGACAATTCCCACCAATTTATGCGGTGGTCCTTCCTGAACCAGGTTAGCTGGCGTTTGGCGTATCGCCTGGTATCGCGTTTGATCTGAGCAATAGTTTCCTCCCAGGACAGATAACCTTGCAGATAGCTGATAATTTGGGCGTAGCCCAGGGCCTGCATGGAGTTAAGTCCGGGTCCATATCCCCGGGCCAGCAGTCCCTGCACCTCTTCGAGTAAGCCCCTTTCCAGCATAGAATCCACTCTACGGTCCAGATGCTCATACAGCAGGGCGCGGGGCATGCTAATCCCGGCTACGGCCAGATGGTAGCGGCCGGGATTCCTCTTTTGCAGTGCGGAAAAGGGCCGTCCGGTTACCTGTATAACTTCCAAGGCCCGAATGATTCGTTTGCGGTCATTGGGGCTGATCTTGGCGGCTGCTTGGGGGTCCAGAGAACTTAACCTCTGGTGGAGAAATTGATTGCCCCGCAACTCGGCCTCCTCATTAAGTGCTCGGCGGACCTCGGGAGCTGCTTTTATGGGGTATAGTTGGTAATCGTCCACCACCACCTGATAATAAAGTCCGGTACCTCCCACCAGTACCGGTATTTTCCCCCGCTCGTTGATCTCCTTGACAAGAGGTATAACTATTTTCTGGTAGTCGGATACCGAAAACGGTTGGTCCGGGTCGCAGATATCGATCATATGATGGGGTATGCCCATCATCTCACTCTCAGCAATCTTAGCCGTTCCCACATCCAATCCCCGGTAGATCTGCATGGAATCACAGGAAATTACCTCGATGTCCAGGAACTGTCCCACACCAACTGCTATTCTGCTCTTGCCCACCCCGGTAGGGCCAACAATAGCTGCCAGGTTCAGCATTGCGTTTTTTCTATTGCCTCCTGTGGTAATTCCGCCAGCATTTTTGTCTATGCAGCGGCCGACTTATGAAGGTCGGACTTCAATTATCCCATAAGCTATGTCCCTATGCTCCCCGGTGAGAACCTGTTGAATACCCAGCCGCTCAAATTCGGTGCTGCCGGCTCTTTCTTTTACCACCACCCGGCTCCTGCTCACCCGTAAGGCTTCCGCTATGGCTTCCTCCGACAGGGGGCGATGATTTGCCAGCTGCCTAAGCGGTGAAATCGCCTGGCTGCTGTTTATGGGGTGCCGGAACATGGGATCAAAGTAGACAATGTCAAAGGAACGGGCCGGGAGTTCTTTCAAAACCTCCAAATGATCGGCACAGATTATTTCAATCCGGTCCATGGCCGCCTTGAGCCATACCGGCCCCCGGGGATATTTCTTGATCCCCCAGCGGACTACGGCAGCTGTTATTGGAGAAGATTCCACCCCTAATACCCTGCCCTCATCTCCAACCACGAAGGAAACAACCAGGGCATCAGCACCCAACCCCAAAGTACAGTCCAGCACTTCCCATCCCTTTCTAAGTCCCATGGCTTCTATCATGGGGTCCGATTGTCCTTTGCGTATTCGGGAAACCCGGTTCTTACCCATGCTGGGATGATAGAAGAACCTCTCCCCTCCCTGATAGAGTACCGGCCCTTCCTGCTTCCAGATGATTACTCCGGCTGCCCCCTCTTCTGCCATTATGCGTGTTATACTGCGGTCCCGTCGCGGGGTATATGAGACACCGGATTCGGCAGCGAACTGCATTAATTCCGGATCCCCAGGGATGCCCTTTCGTGTCTCTGTCACTACATAACCTTTCATTTATACGGTATCACCTTTTCAATAACCGATCCATTTCCGTTCTGTTTATGGTGTAACAGACCGGCCGACCGTGGGGACAGAAGTTGCGGTTTTCCGTAACCACCCACCTGCCGATTAACTCTGTTATCTCCCGCTCCTCCAGCCTCTGCCCTGCTTTCACCGCACCTTTGCAGGCCAGAATCTTTAAACCGCTGTCAAGAACGGCTTCCCCGGCCGGCAATTGATCCCGCCAGGCATCAAGGATCTCTATCAATGCTTCCACCTCACCCCCGACCGTAATCGTTGGCATGGAACGCACAACAACCGTCCTTTCTCCCAACTTGTCCAGGTGATAGCCCAACTCTGCAAGAGATTCCCTGCGGGATTCAACCAGCATAAGCAGATCCGGCGGAAGCTCTACCGCGACCGGAACTGCCAATTCCTGGGATAACCTCTCCGCCGAGTTCTCTTTCAAGTGGTTGTACAGCAACCTTTCATGGGCAGCATGCTGATCTATTATGCCTAAATCACCGTCGATCTCACAAATAAGGTAGGAGTCCTGCCACTGACCGTACACCTTAATGGAAGGCGTTCCGTCATCCGGGGCGTCGAACAACAGCAAATCTCCGCTTACAACCGGTTGAGCCCGGTAATCGTTGCTGTGCGTTATGTGAGGGGATGAAAAGGATGTCCCTACCTCTGATGTCTGCTCATGATGGGGATATCTCTCTCCCGCCGTATCCGGGTTGGCGATCTTTAACAGTTCTTGTCGCACCGCGGTCTTCAAGGCCATATAGACCGTTTTCTCATCGCTAAAGCGGACCTCTGTCTTTTGGGGATGGACGTTAACATCAACCTGTTCCGGGGGTATCGTCAGAAATATAATCCCTACCGGGCGTTCTTGGCTCAAGAGCATTCCCCGGTAAGCATCTTCTAAGGAAGCCGACAGCATCGGATTTCTCACCACTCGAGAGTTAACGGCGAAAATCTGCCCCTTCCGGTTCTTGCGCGTAAGGTCCGGCCGGCCAATAAGGCCGCTGACCATTATATCACCATACTGAAGCTGGACATCCAGGAGCCGGCGGGAGAAATCCCTGCCGAAAATGGCCAAGGCCACCTCCCACAGATCGCCATTCCCGCTGGTCATAAACACCTGTCGGTGCTCATTACGGAAACAAAAGCTGATTTCCGGGTGGGTGAGGGCCAGCCTGACTACAGTATCATAGACGTGATTGCCTTCTGTTACTGAAGATTTTAGGAATTTACGGCGCGCCGGGGTATTGTAGAAAAGGTTTCTCACAATAACGGTGGTTCCCGGTGGCACCGGTGCCGCTTGACATGAGACCATTTGTCCCCCTTCGACCCGAATACAATGGCCTCCATCCCCCGCATTGCTGTGTAACTCTACCTGGGATACCGCCGCAATACTGGAAAGTGCTTCCCCTCGAAAGCCCATGCTTTCTATGGAAAGGAGGTCATCCTCGGTTTCCAATTTGCTGGTAGCATGGCGGGCAAAGGCCATTACTAAATCGCCCTCTTCGATTCCCGCACCGTTGTCAGATACCTGTATGTAATCGATTCCCCCGTTCCTGATTTCGATTTCCAGGTAGGTACTGCCGGCATCGATAGCGTTTTCCAGAAGCTCCTTAACTACCGAAGCCGGTCGTTCAACAACTTCCCCGGCGGCAATCTTGTCGATCAGGTGTCTATCCAGCAGTTTAATCTTGCTCAATTTTGATTTCCTTCCCCGCTGTGCAGTCATAGCGCAGAAAATGGTCACTATGTTTGTCCTGCAGGTAGATGTAATCATGCTGACTATGCCTCTTCTTCATTGCCTCATAGAGCTCGTTGCCCTCTTGAACGCATGTACGGCAGGCCTGCCATGGTATGCTTAAACAGTAGACCCGGTTGTCAAAACCATTGTGGAAGCGGGCATGGGAGTCTATTGTCAAATAGCCAGGGCAGTCCGGGCATAGACGCAGGGTTTCCATCTGCTGTTCATGGATGTTATCAGTATCGTAGTATATGGATTTATGTTTCTGGTAAAACTTTTCTCTGGTATTGCGGGCGGCTTCCAGTAGCTTGTCGCGGTTTCTCCAGGTCTTTCGCAGGGATCCAATAATCTGCTTGATGACCTCCATTCTCATTCTGCTCTCCTGGGCGAGACCCGGTTCATAGTCCGGTTCATGCAGGTACTGGAAATCGATTCCGGCCATAGCCATGATAATTCCCATATTAATGTAGGGCAGAGCTGTTTCCACTGAATAGCCTCCCTCGAGCACCGCAATATCCGGAGCCAGGCGTCGGTTAAGCTCGGCATACCCACGAGCGGTAAATCTCATATTGGCCAGAGGATCGGAATAATGGTTATCCTGCCCGGCTGAGTTGATCACCAGTTCCGGTTTGAACTCTCTCAGAACCGGTAAGACCAAATTATCCAGAACGTAAAGAATCCCCTGATCGCCGGTCCCGGGGGGCAGAGGAATGTTCAACGTATAACCCTGGGCCAGTGGGCCGCCGATCTCATCGATGAAGCCGGTGCCGGGATACAGGGTGCGCCCGTCCTGGTGGAAAGAAATGAAAAGGACGTCGGGATCGTGCCAGAATATCTCCTGGGTCCCGTCGCCATGATGAACATCAGTGTCGACAATAGCGATCCGTTTTACATTATAATGGTGCCGCAGGTAATCCACCATTATGGCCTCGTTGTTGATGTTGCAAAACCCCCGGTTCCCGTGGGAAACCCGCATTGCGTGATGGCCGGGAGGGCGTACCAGGGCAAACCCGTTCCTGATCTCCCCCCGCATCAAGGCATCAGCGATGGTAAGAGCACCACCACAGGATATGCGGTGGGCATCGGTTGCCTGTTCCCGCACAGTGGGTACACAGAAGTGGGTGCGAGCCACATCCTTGTCGGCGGCCATTTGCGGCTGGTATTCAGTAATCTGGTGGAGGTCCATTATACCTTCCTCAAATATCTGGTCCCTGGTATAAAGCAATCGCTCCTCCCGTTCAGGATGGGTGGGTGATATTGCCCAGTCAAAAGCCGGAAAGAATACTAAACCGGTTGGTTTCATGTTTTCACCCCCTTAAAGCCCTTGATCACGCCGGGTGATATGGTTATTCCCACATCAAATATGCGACCGGAAGTAGACCAACCCCGGATGACGTTAAACTGTTCCTCGAGGAAGAACTCCCGCTCGCAAAAATAATCAACCATCCCCTTCTCCTCAGTCAAGACCCTGAGTTCCTTTTCGCCCAATTCCTTAATATCTCTCATCTGGATCCGGCTGAGATCAGGAAGCTTTTTTACCTTGCCATCTGTACTGTAGGTGCCGGTTTGGGTGTCGGCATGAAGTGTTATCTGCAGAGTCGGCCGGGCCACAACAGCTCCCAGGGCATTGCCCACAGTTGAAAGCCGGTTTACAAATCCCTGGCATCCCATTCGGGAAGCCAACCGCGGAATAACGGCGGAGGCAGGTGCACCAATGCCAACTACCCGTTCCAGTTTGACCCGGCGCCGGTTTACTATCTCCCAGACCCTGTAGGCAGGCTCCTGCTCCCAGCTGCGCATCATCTCCCTTATGTTCTGGCAGAGTATATCTATGAATTCTTGAACTACCGCTTCGGCCAGGTCGGCAACCTTGGTCTCATCCTCAACCAGACTGGCCACCGCCCGGTAGGATAGGTCGACATCGCCCAGCTTGCCTCCCTCCAGGAGGTTGAATGCATCTGTGGGGGTGGGTACGGGGCCGCCGAAACAGGCAGCGTCTCCCTGCCGGTCGGGTCCGATGGTAAGCTTACCTCCCTGCAGCCTGACGACACTGTCGCCGCCAAGAGCCACGGATCTCACTGCCAGAGCCTTTACATGGGTATACCGTCCCCCAAGCTTGGCACCTTTGGAGGCGTGCAGCGGTTCACCCTGCAGAATAAATGACAGATCGGTTGTAGTTCCGCCAATATCTACCACCACCGAAGTCATGTCATCCATAGTCAGGGCGAAAGCTCCCATAGTGCTGGCCGCCGGACCAGAAAAGGCTGTTTGACACGGCATGTGGCGGGATGCATCCAAGCTCATGGTGCCGCCGTCCGCCTTCATTATCTCGATGGGCACCAAAATGCCGCGGGCTCTCAATACCTTCTCTATCTCATCGGCAAAGTGCGACCAATGGTCCCGAGTGATAAGAGTATAATAGGTTGTAATCGCACGGCGCGGGAAATTAAGTTCTCCTGATATCTGGTGACCCATCAGGATGTCCAGATCGGAGTATTCATTATATAGTATCGAGGCCACCTGCTCTTCCTGTGAGGGATTGCGCTGAGAAAACTTACCCACCACTGCCACCTTCTTGATCCCGGCCCGTTTTATCACCCGAGCTGTTTCCCGCACTTCGCTGCGGCTGACCGGAGCGATCTCTCTTCCCCGAAAATCAATTCCACCCTGCAGTACGAAGTAATTATCCGCCAAACGCAATTCGTAAGGATTAAGGCCGGGTCCGGGTATGACTACCAGAGCGGCCTTTTCCAGTTGACCGGTTGCCAGGAGATTGGTTATCAGGGTAGTGCTAAGAACGATACGCTCAACTTCTTGGCCTGATCCCTCTGTCAAAAGATCATCGATTACGACCTCAATCGTATCCTGTAAGCGCTTGGTATTGGTAGGCCGCTTACACCACCTGACAATCTCACCGTTGTCCAAAACCACCCCATCGGTGAAGGTACCACCTACATCAATGCCAACCAGCATAGAAGTCACCTCCTTGTCCGTATCCGCTGCCTATCCGAAGGGCCAAGCATCTGCTGCCATTCATGGATCAGGTTAAGCGCTTCCAGTGGCGTCAGGCTATTAATATCCACAGATTTAATGGCATCGATAACCGGATCTTCCTCATCTCCAAAGAGACACAATTGTAGCGGAACCGGTTTGGGATTCTTAATTTCCAGGGTATCCAGTATCTGTTCCGCCCGTTGGGTAACCGCCGGGGGAAGTCCCGCCAGCTTGGCCACGTAAATTCCATAACTCTTATCCGCTTTCCCCGGCAGCACCTTGCGCAGGAATATAACATCATCCCCGCTTTCTTTTACCGAAACACACAGATTAAAAACCGCCGGGAACTTGTCCAGATCCGTCAATTCGTGATAATGAGTGGCAAACAAGACCCGAATACCCTCTATGTTTACCAGGTATTCGGCCAGGGCGCGGGCAATGCTCATGCCGTCATAGGTGCTGGTTCCGCGACCCACCTCGTCCAGGATAATCAGGCTGCGAGAGGTAGCATTTCTGAGTATATTGGCCACCTCATTCATCTCCACCATAAAAGTGCTCTTTCCGGTGCTGATATCGTCACTTGCTCCCACGCGGGTAAAAATATGATCTGCCAGGCCGATTTCGGCTTCTTCTGCCGGTACGAAACTTCCCATCTGGGCCATGATCACAATTAAGGCTACCTGGCGCAAAAACGTACTCTTCCCCCCCATATTGGGACCGGTGACAATACCTATCCTGGATCCTCCCGGGTCGAGTTCGGCATCGTTGGGGATGAACCTGGCTCTGCCCAGGTATTGCTCCACCACCGGATGCCTGCCACCCCGGATGCGTATCGGCCCGGACGTATTAACCAATGGACGGTTGTAGCGGTTTTCAAAGGCTACCTGGGCTAATGAAGCCAGAGTGTCTATCTGAGCGATCTGCTGGGATAATTTCTGGATATCTTCGATATGATTCTGCAGTGACTGTCTTATACTGGTGAACAACTCCTGTTCCAGGGCAATTAAACGTTCTTTCGCTCCCAGGACTTCATTCTCGTAGCTTTTCAATTCTTCGGTTATGTAACGTTCCGCATTAACCAGGGTCTGTTTTCGTATGTAATCGGCGGGCACCTGACTCAGGTTAGCCTTGGTTACTTCCAGGTAATAACCGAAAACCCGGTTGAATCCGACCTTCAATGATTTTATCCCGGTACGTTCCTTCTCAGCCTGTTCATAGTCGAGCAGCCACTTTTCACCCTTAAAGGCAATCTGGCGGAGTCTATCCACTTCCGGATGGTAACCTTCTTTTATTGTACCACCCTCACGCAAATTGGCCGGAGCGTTGTCGTCGATAGCACTCGCAATTAGTTCCCGGGTCGTTACCATCTCGTTCAGGTTGAAAAGCTCGCTCAACATTCGACTCCGGAGTTCGCTCCCCATTTTCTTCAGAAATGGTATCTCCTGCAGTGATGTCTTAAGCGCCAGGAGTTCCCGGGGATTGGCTACCCCTGCTCCGATCTTGCCGACAATCCTCTCGATATCACGAACCCTCTGCAGAACCGACTGCAGCTCTTCACGATATTCGCGCCGTTCCAGCAGCTCTTCCACCGCATCCAGCCGGTCGTTGATCCGGCTGGTGTCCAGGAGGGGCTGTTCCAACCAGGCCCGCAGTTTCCTGCGGCCCATAGGTGAACGGGTGCGATCCAACACTGCCAGCAATGTGCCGTCCTGTTTGCCATCCCGTAGGTTGGCAGTCAGTTCAAGGTTACTGCGGCTGGCTCGGTCTAATCCCAGGAAGTCAGACATCCGGTATACATTTATACGCTGCAGTTGGTTCATGACCCCCTTCTGGGTCTCTTCTATGAATCCCAGCAGAGCCCCGGCGGCTGAAGATGCTTCCCGCCTTTCATTGAGCTGCTGTAGGGTCTGCAAATCGCGGCCGAAGTATTTTTCCAGCTTTTGATACGCTTTTTCCAGGGAAAAATGCTCGGGATCAGTTTCGGTAATCAAGATACAGGGGAACTCGTCTCCCAGTAGGCTTTGAACCTCCTGGCTGCTCCACATAGGTACCAGGCACTCGGTCGGTCTGATCCGGGCGACCTCATCCATCAAGCCTGCACGTACACGGGTGCCCGATAATTGACAGGCTCCGAATTCTCCGGTGAGGAGATCCACATACGCCAATCCGGCCGTTTCTTCATTTAATACCAGCGCCGCCAGAAAGTTGTTGTCCTCTGTCAGCCAGGTTTCATCAAGGGCGGTACCCGGTGTCACCACCCGTGTTACCTCTCGCTGCACGATTCCTTTGGCCTGCCGGGGATCTTCCACCTGATCGCATATGGCCACCCGGAATCCTCGATCCAGAAGCCGTTTTATATAGGTGTTGGCTGAATGATACGGTACTCCGCACATGGGAATCCTGTGCTGTCCACCTTCCCGGGCGGTAAGTACAATATCCAGCTCCCGGGATGCAACCTCCGCATCCTCAAAAAACATCTCATAAAAGTCTCCAAGCCTGAAAAAGAGTATGCAGTCGGCATACTCTTTTTTTATGCTCCGGTATTGTTCTATCATCGGAGTAAATCCGCTCATTCCGGTGCCTCCACGCCAGTGGTTGTCAATGTCTGCTACTGCTCTCCTGCCGGCTAGAAGCAGGAACTACCACAATCACCACAGCCGCCACCACAACCCGGGTTTCCGCTAATAGCCTGATCAAGAGCAAAGTAGACCCCATTCATGAGATTGTTAAACTTCTCATGCGCATCGAACAATCCTTTGATCAGAGGATTGTTGTACATTTTCTCCTCCAGATCATGAAGATATTTCTGCTCCTCATCGGGGATCTCCTGTCCGGCTTCCATCTTCTTGACCGCTTGGTCCCGAGCTTCCTGGAACTCCTGCAGCAAGGCCACCGCATCAGCATCCCTCATAACCTTGGATTGGCTCTCCTGAAAATTCTGATACTCTTCACATTCGGATATGGTAGTCCCCAGGTGATAGGCCATACTAATTATCTCCACACGATCCATCTTATTATATACCTCCTTGAATACTAGTTCTCTCTTTGAGTTTCATTTCCTGCCCCAGAGCTCCCTCCAGGTTAAAGGTTTTGGCCCTGGTTATCTTAACGGGTACCAGTTGACCGATTATGGTTTCGGGACCATCGAAGATTACAATCCGGTTGCTGCGGGTACGCCCGGTAAGTTTTTGCGGGTTAGTCTTGCTTTTACCCTCCACCAGGACTTCGACTACCCGGTTTTCAAATCTTCGGTTAGCCTCCAAGGCCTGCCGGTACTGGACCTCATTCAAACGAAGCAGGCGCCGGTGCTTGATTTCTTGGGGTACATGGTTGGGCATGGAACAGGCCCGGGTCCCGGTACGCGGCGAGTACATAAATGTAAATGACGCATCAAACCCCACTTTTTTTACGGCGTCCAGTGTCTGTTCAAAGTCCTCTTCCTCTTCCCCGGGGAAACCAACGATCAGATCCGAAGTAATGGCTACCCCGGGTATTCTCTTTCTCATGTCTTCTGCCAGTTCAAAATAATACTCCCTGGTGTAACCGCGGTTCATAAGTTTCAAGATCTTGTTACTTCCGGATTGAATAGGGGCGTGCACGTGTTCACATACCTTATCCAGGCTTCCGATAGTATCGATCAGCTTGGGAGTCATATCGCGGGGATGAGATGTGGTAAAACGCAGACGCCACAGTCCGTCGATCCCATTTGCTAAGGTCAAGAGGTCGGAAAAGTCTACCGGCTCACTCAAGCCCCGCCCGTAGGAATTCACATTCTGTCCTAAGAGGGTTACCTCCCTTACTCCTTCCTCCACCAGCTTTATGATTTCATCCAGTATATGTTGGGGAGACCGACTGCGCTCGTAACCGCGGGTATAAGGCACAATGCAGTAGGAACAGTAGTTGTTGCAGCCGTACATTATGTTTACAAAAGCGCTGATGCCGGCCGCTCTTCGGCTGGGGAGGCTCTCCACCACCGCACCCGGTTTATCCCATACTTCAATGCAGGGCTCTGTCATTTCCGCCCCGCGCTGTAATAAAAACGGGAGTTGATGAATATTGTGGGTTCCGAAAACCAGGTCTACCCCCAGCCTCTTTAACCGGACCCTGACATCCGGCAACTGGGCCATACATCCGCACAATGCCACCTTCATACGGGGGTTTTGGGCCTTAAGGCGCTTTATCTGTCCCAGTTTTCCGTACACCTTGTTTTCAGCTGAATGGCGAACACTGCAGGTATTAAGAACCACCAGATCAGCCTCTTCCAGCACCGGCGTTGGCTGGTAGCCGGATTGTTCAAGCAGACCGGCAATAATCTCGGAGTCCCGCTCGTTCATCTGGCAGCCATAAGTCTTTATATGATATTTTCCCCGCTCTTCTCTGGGATTTGTTTCTATCGACAATTAGTATCGGCTCCTCTTATTCTACAAAATGCCTACAGCATAAAGCTGTAGGCTTGTTACTCTTGGTTATTTCATCCCATCACTATCTGTGTTTGTATTTTTGTATTTTACACTATACAGTTAAAATTACAAAATGAGTACGCGGTCATGATAATTGAAAAAGGGTTTAAAGTCCTCGCAAATAGTCAGGTCGGAGATACCTCGTATCCCCACGTTCAATGATCGTATTAATTACCGCCAGCAGCTTATCTTTGTCCTCCGGAAGCCGACCCTTGATGGGAAGGTAATTCGAGGCATGGTTGCTGCGGAATTCGCACCCAGAAAGCTCCAGACCTTCAATCATTACCTTCATCTCCTCCAGGATTTCAAAGGCATCCGGTAGCTCAAATTCACCTTTCTCCGCTCTCTTGTACAGTACGGTTCCCGGGACCAGCATCAGAGTAAGCGCCGCCAGGTAATGGGGATCAATCTCATTACATATCTGTGCAGTGTTCCGGGCATGTTCCAGGGATCTCTCCCCTCGTCCGGCCAGGCCCAAAAGTACAATGGCAGACAGCTTGATCCCTGATTTTACGACCTTTTGCCCGGCTTCGACCATGCCGTCATAATCAACACCTTTTCTGATGTCCTTCAACAACTGCGGATCACCTGTTTCAACTCCCAGGTAGGCAACCGTCAGTCCGGCCGCCTTCAAAGCCGTAAGTTCAGACATCTCTTTGGCCAGAATGCTGTCAGGACCTGCGTAGATGCCAACATGATTCAGGCTGGGAAAGGTTCGGTAAAGAGTGTTTAGTATTTCCAACAGGTCTTCACTCGGCATGGCCAGTGCATCGCCATCAGCCAGGAATACCTTCTGCAGGTCTCCATAATATATCTTGGCCATTCGAATATCGGTTTTTATCTCTTCCATAGTCCTGATCCGGTATTTCTTGTCTTTATACATGGCGCAGAAGGTACAGCGGTTATGAGAGCAACCTATGGTACACTGCAATATATAGCTTCTTGCTTCACTGGGGGGTCTAAACACATTTCCTTCATATCTCACCGGTTTCACCTCTCATTACTCTCTATAATAGTTTACAGTTTACCAACTCCCCTTACAAGTTAGCAAGAATGCGTGTCTGCTG
>LFRU01000081.1:0-25118 GCA_001512495.1 Syntrophothermus sp. DTU052
ATCTTTTCCGCCACCGAAAGGTCAAGGCGGTCCTTGGTTTCATGGCTCCAGGGGAGTGACAGGATCCAGTCCAGATAGTTGCGAACAACCACGGCTTCCGCCACCATCGGCGGCATCTTTTCCAGCCTCTCCACTTCTTTTAGAGCCTTCTCCTCCACCTCTTCCGGCAGGTTGATCTGGGCGATCTTTTCCCTCAGTTCCTCAACTTCGCCTGCACGATCGTCCTTATCTCCCAGTTCTTTCTGGATCGCCTTCATCTGCTCCCGCAGGTAATACTCTTTCTGGGTCTTTTCCATGGCCTTGCGGACCCGGATATTGATCTTCCTCTCCAGTTCCAGCACTTCCATTTCCTTTCCCAGAAGTTCACAGAGGAGCTCCAGCCTCCGCTTTACATTTATCGCTTCCAGAATAGCCTGTTTTTCGTTAATCCTCAGTGACAGGTGTGAACCGATTACATCTGCCAATCTTCCCGGTTCCGTAATCGAAACCACGGAAACCACCGTTTCGGGTGGGATCTTCTTGCTCATGCGCACATACTGTTCAAACTGGTATATCAGAGTCCGGGTCAGAGCCTCGATCTCTGAATTCTTCTGCACCGGATCTTCCCATATCTCTCTTACCCGTACTCGGAAAAGGAAATCGTTTTCCAGGTACCTTTCAATTTTGGCGCGGCGCAACCCTTCCACGAGTACCCGCATGGTCCCACCCGGCATTTTCAAAACCTGCTTGATTTCTGCTATAGTTCCTATTTCATATATATCCTGCTCTCCGGGATCATCGGTCTGAGCCTCTTTCTGTGTCGCCAGGAACAATTCTTTATCGGTAATCATAGCTTCTTCAATAGCGTTGATCGATTTCTCCCGCCCCACATCGAGGTGAATTACCATGTAGGGAAAGACCAGAACTCCTCTAAGCGGTAGGAGAGGAATATCTCTAACCTGTTCTGTTATCTGATTGCTTAACACTGTTACAACACCTCCACCGTTTCAGGCGCAAATATATTCTACTATATGTGGTAGGGGGTCGCAACTCGACAAAATAAGGGCAGGATAGTAAGTCTGCCCTTTTTCCAATCGGAAACGCTGTGTTATACCTTTATCTGTCAGACCGATTCGCAGAAACTTTCACCTTAAAATGTGCTGATTTCGCCGGCCGGCACGAAATCATTAACAATGATGGGAAACCGGCTGGATTTTTTATTGAAACAACCGGGCATAGCCAGGTCCAGCACCTCTTCCAGGGTACTTACCGGGATGACTTCAATACTCGTCATGTCGTCAAATATTTTCAGCCAATTATCCCGGGGAATTATGACCCTCTTGATCCCATTCTTGCGCGCCGCCTCAATCTTTGCTATCACTCCGCCAACCGGCTTAATCCGTCCCCTGACCGATACCTCTCCGGTCATGGCCAGGAGATTGTCCAGCTCATAGTTCTCCATGGCGGAAAGAACGGCTACCGCCATGGCCACACCTGCCGACGGTCCGTCAACCGGAGTTCCGCCCGGGAAGTTAATGTGAACATCGTATTCCCGCATATCGATACCGCAGACCCATCGAATGGCCGTCATTACGGTTTCCACCGATCCCCGGGCTGCACTCTTGCGGCGTATGGTGCGGCTGTGCGAGCCGACCTCCTCCTCATCGATAACCCCCGTGGCGTTCCACTTGCCGCGTCCGCCTTCCACCTTTATTGTGACCGCCTCTACCTCGATTACCACTCCCTGGTTCGGCCCATAGACCGCCAGGCCGTTGACCAGTCCCACACCGGGAGACTCAAGCCTCTTCCTTCCACTTCGGGGCGAATACTGCCCGCTCTGTACCACCTTCTCCACAATCGGCAGAGTGACCCGGTTGCTGTTGCGGCTCCGAGCCATTCCCGTCGCGAGCTGCACCATGTTGACCGCCTCCCGCCCGTTGGTGGCGTAACGGGACAGTTCGGCCAAAGCTCCTTCCTCGATCTCAAAACCAACCTTATCCAGGGCTTTCCGTGCTATGGTGACGATCTCGTGCTCTTCGAGGGGGCGGAAAAAGATTTCCAGGCACCTTGAGCGCAACGCCGGAGAGATCTCCTGGGGCATTCTGGTGGTTGCTCCCACCAACCTGAAGTCGGCCGGCAGACCATTCTGAAACATATCGTGTATGTGGGCTGGTATGTTGGTATCATCCTTGTTGTAATAGGCACTCTCCAGTATAACCTTGCGGTCCTCAAGGACCTTGAGCAGTTTATTCATCTGCACCGAATGCAGCTCTCCAATCTCGTCGATAAACAGGATTCCACCATGAGCCCTGGTCACGGCTCCCGGCTTGGGCTGCGGGACTCCGGCGGAGCCCATAGGACCTGCTCCTTGATAAATGGGGTCATGGACGGACCCGATTAGCGGGTCGGCGATCCCCCTTTCATCAAACCGCGCTGTAGTCGCGTCTATCTCAACAAACTGCGAACTCTCATTAAAAGGGGAAAGCGGGTTTTTCTTGGCATCTTCGAGAACCAACCTGGCGGCGGCCGTCTTCCCGACCCCCGGAGGACCATATATTATCACATGCTGGGGATTGGGACCGCACAATGCCGCCCGCAGAGCTTCTATTCCGTCCTCCTGTCCGATCACCTCATCAAAGCTGGAGGGGCGGGTTAAGCTCGACAACGGTTCGGTAAGAGTAAAATTTCTCATTTTCTTCAGTTTGTCTTTCTCCTTGTGGGACTCCTTGACGACGGCGTTTCTGCTCCCCTGCTGGTTCTGCAGCATATTCCAGAAGTACAGCCCTATGACTATGGCGAAAAACAACTGGATCACTGCCACAACGCCACTCAAACCACCAAAAGGTTCAGTCATACTGTCCACCCTTTCAACGAGGTTGTGGTGATAGTATTGCCTATTATGTGACGATTAAGTGCTAATCAGTAAAGTAAAATTAGGCAACTTGCCGTGCCGGCTGCCGATTGGCGGACCAAAAGAAAAACAGCCGGAAATTCAAGGAATGAATAACCGGCTGTTGTCTGCAATCGTCTGGTCGGCGACAATCGGAACTATTTCTTATACTTGGGCAGAACCCTTTTTACGAAGTCGGGCTGCTCATAGGCGGGATTGGGGTAGCTGTAAAAGCCTTTCCCGGTTTTCCGGCCCAGTTCATTGGCATCAACCTTTTCCTTTAAGAACTGCACGATCTCTTTGAGATAAGGAGTATCGGGGTGCAGTTCATAATCCTGAGCGGTAATGTGATAGGTGGTATCGACCCCGACACTGTCCATAATCCCGAATGGCCCAATATTGGTGCCCATTATCGCCATCCACGCACGGTCAATGTCTTCCGGGGTAGCAACGTTGTTGACCGCCAGGCGCAATGCCGCACTCTGCAGAGAAGTGAGCATTTCATTATATACGTAATTCGGCCATTCGATGCGGATGTCGATGGGTATCTGATCAATTCTTCTGGAGTGCTCCAAAATCACCTCGGTTACGGCCGGGTCGGTTCCGGGATGGGGCATGACATCCACCACATTGGCGGTTAAAACCGGGAGATGGAAGTGCCAGGCCAAAAAGCGTTCGGGCCGGCCGCTGGCTTCGGCAAACATTGATGCTACCAGAGTGGAAGTATTGGTGGTAAGTATGGCATCCGCAGGCAGGTATTTATCGAACTCGCTCCAGACCTTCTGTTTCAAGGCGATGCTTTCCGGAACACTTTCGCTGACCAGCTGTACTCCCCGGGAGGCTTCCTGGGGATCAGTGGTGGTTGTAATAAGCCTGGAGACGTTGGCGTACATCTCTTCGTTGATATAACCGGTCTTTAGCAGTCTGGAAGCCATTTTCCCCACATGAGTAACGGCAACCTCAAGTACGCTCTCGTCGATGTCGTAGAATACGACTTCATACCCGTACAGGGCATGTTGGAGGCCGATATGCCGCCCCATGGTTCCTGAACCGATGATAAGCACCTTTTTTATGTCGTCAGCCTTCATACTCATCCTCCATTCGAACTAAAGTTATTCGTGTTTTGTATGTGCAAATTTCATGCCAACATCATGCCGGGCATACAAAGTCTACAGAATCCAGTGGTGACCGGCTTTTCCGGCGGGAAGGGATATGGTCTCAGGGTTGGTGGGGCCTATTATTTTTGTCAGTTTGGAACAATTCATACTACTGGCGTGTCATATTGAAACGGAAAGAAACACCTCGATACCGCCCTCGTTTAAGGTGAGGCGGTTTCAGACCATTTCTTATTGCAGGCAGCCAACAGCCCGTGGAACCCCTCAGGTGCCACGGATACGAGGGGGACTCTCTGCAGATAAAAATGAATAAGGGGCCGGAGGGGTTTGGAAACCCCCGACCCCATCGAAACGTGAGCAGTTATTATAGCAGACTACACCTTCCGGGTATTACCCTCTCTTTGCCATCTCTTCTTCGCGCAGAATTCGGCGCAGGGCTTTACCCGTATCTGTCCGCGGCAGTTCGTCCCTGAATTCGATCATACGCGGAACCTTGTATGCTGCCAGAGATTCACGGCACCAGGCAATCAACTCGTCAGCAGTTGCCGACGCGCCCGGTTTCAGTTTCACAAAGGCCTTAACCGTTTCCCCACGGTACTCGTCAGGAACACCAACGGTTATGGCATCGGCAACACTGGAATGCTTTACGAGGACCTCATCCACTTCGCGGGGGTAGATATTGTATCCGCCGGCTATGATCATGTCCTTGGTACGGTCCACGATAAAGACATAACCCTCCTCGTCCATATAGGCCACGTCGCCGGATTTCAGCCAGCCGTCCTCAGTAAATACCTTCTTCGTTTCTTCCGGATTGTTCCAGTATTCTTTCATGACCATGGGTCCTCTCATCCAGATCTCGCCTGGTTGACCCAGAGGAACATCGTTGCCGTCCTCGTCAACGATGCGGACTTCCATATCGATGTAAGGAACCCCGACACTGTGAGGTTTGGGTCTGCCACCGGGGGTACTCATACCCGTAGCTGTGGTTTCACTCATGCCGTATCCTTCATAGAAGTTAAAATCATAGTCGCGGCACTTTTCGTACAACTCGAGTGAAGCCGGAGCGGCACCGGACCCGGTATAAATCAGTTTCGCATGCCAATCGATTTCGTCAACCCTGGGACTGTAGAAAATACCCTGGAGCATGGTAGGTACTGCCGGCCAGTAAGCCCAGATTTCGTATTTTTTAAGGGTGTCAATCACCTCGTCAACATCGAATCGGGGCAGGATTACCAGCGTCATACCGGCAAAAGCCGAATAGCCGATACAGCAGACTTCGCCATAGACGTGGAAAAACGGCACAATGGCGAGTATATTCTTCTGGTCGGGACTTTCCCGATCAACCATCTCCTTACACCAGTTGACACAGGCCATAACAGCCGCCGTGATGTTAAGTTGGGTGAGAACCGCACCCTTGGGCTTGCCGGTGGTTCCACCCGTATACTGGATAACCGCCGGATCATCATATTTTATATCTACCCGCGGTGGAACCCATCGCTTGTCGGTTTCCAACAGCTTGGAGAAGTGAAGCCATCCTTCTTCCAATCCCAGTTGCTCGGGAGTACTGGGGGTAGCATTGGGCATGAATTCAGCCAGTGAAGTCACTATAACGGTTGGTATGTTCAGCTCTTTACATAATGGCTTAATTTTGGGAACAACGGCATCATAAGTTATAAGTGTGGTGAGTCCTGAATCCTCGAACAGGAAAGCCAATTCATCCGCCGTGTAGATGGGGTTAAGATTTACTACGATTCCACCGCACATTAAAATCGACCAATAGGAAATGATAAACTGCGGGCAATTGGGTAGGAGAAGCCCCACCCGGTCACCTTTTTTGACTCCCTGCTCCACCAGGGCGTTGGAGAACCTCGTTACCTTTTGGTAGAGTTCTGCGAAAGTAATCTCTGCTCCATAAAAATGGGTTGCAGCCTTATTGGGTTGAAATACGCATCCATCACGCAGGAGATAATACGCCGGCGTCTTCGGATACTTGATATGCACTGGGGTTTTCCAGTTATAATTCTCGGTCCAAAAGCGACTGGCATATACTGAAGACATTGTTGCAACTCCTTTCTCAAAACCTGGTTTTTTAGCCTTTCGCTCTGTGGATATGTCTCCTGGCAGTACCTCCCTTCTTAATACTTGTTGGGCGCTGAAAGATACAGCTCCCGTCAAAAAGCCAGGGGTTAGAAAAGATGAAAGAATTATTGTCCCCCAACCTGGCATTTATTTCTTAGTGCAAATTGCGTGCCAGCTTCAACCGAAACGCTGCAAAAGCCCGTGATTTCCGGCATTTCAAACATTACCTTCCCTCCAATTGCAGCCGAAAAATGTTTCAGCAATGTAACATTTTCTCAAATTCGTGTTACATACATGCAACACGAAAAATCGCGATTTGTGTAAGAGTCTCTAAAATTCAAACAATTAGTAATAAAACAAGTATTGATTTAGTGTTACATTTAAGAAACAATAGTATTAACAATCCTAAAAACAATACCCGAAAGGAGTTTGCCGGCTCTGAACGATGTATTGAGAATTTGGAACTCCCTGCGCAACACCGGTTACTGCGAAGGTATTACGATACCCGAAGAAATAAGAGAATCATGGCGCCGTAGCGAGCTTTATGGGGTTAACCCTTATAAAGAGCGTTGCGATGTTATCTTACGCCCCCAGGAATTGGCCGAAAGAATGGAGAGAAACCGCAATCTGATAGAACAGGCCACGATCATGATGAAGCACCTCAATGAGTTTATGCAGGAAACTCAGTTTATCTTCTTTTTGGAAGACAGTGACAATTATGTTCTTGCAAGATTGGGCGGGAAGGATGCCATCGATTGGGCCAATTATTCCAATCTGGTAGAAGGATCCAATTGGTCCGAACAGGTCATGGGCACCAACACCGGCGCCGCCGCCGTGATATTAAAAAGACCGGTTCAATTTTACGGTTACGAAAACTACTGCCGGATAGCGACCTTTTCCTGCAGTTCCTCGGCCCCCATTTTCGATGAAGATGGCCAGGTTTGCGGAGTCATTGGTGTAGCCGGTCCCTATCACCTGGTTAATCGCCATACCCTGGGCATGGTTGTGGCCGCCTCTCGAGCCATAGAACGTCATATGGCCCTGCAAACTTCGTATCAAAACAGCGAGATGGCCAATCTGCACAAAACGGCTATAATGGAGTCCATGTCCGAAGGCGTCCTCACCCTGGACCGTGCCGGCAGGATAACCCACCTCAACCGGGTTGCCGCCCGCAATCTGGGGATTAACTACCGTACCTGTGTTGGGCAAAAGCTGGAAGACCTGATGTCTCCCGGCAACGAGCTGTTCTTCTCCCGGATATCAAGCAATAAAAGACTTACCGGAGAACCCCTGATTATAAAGCGCGGCAGCACTACCGTAAAACTTGCAGTCAGCTGTACGCCCTTAACCGGCAAAAATGGGAGAATTCTGGGAACGGTAATTATTCTCCAACCTATGAAACAGTACAAACGCCTCATTGAAAGGGTTTCCGGTGCACACGCCAGCATCACATTTGATAACATAATCGGTCAGAGCAGCGAGTTTAAGTATTCTCTTATGTGTGCCGAAATGGCGGCCAAATCGGATTCCAATGTGCTTTTGCTGGGTGAGAGCGGCGTGGGCAAGGACATGTTCGCCCAGGCCATTCACAATGCCAGCAGCCGAGCTAGAGAGCCGTTTTTTGCGTTGAACTGCGCCGCTCTGCCTCGGGAACTGATATCGAGCGAGCTGTTCGGCTATGAAGAAGGCGCCTTTACCGGTGCCCGTAAAGGCGGTAATCCCGGTAAATTTGAACTGGCCGACCAGGGTACTATTTTTCTCGACGAGATCGGCGAGATGCCTTTGGACCTGCAGGGCTTGCTCTTACGGCTTTTGGAGGAAGGAGCTGTGGTTCGCCTGGGAGGGCGAGAAGTAATCCCGGTAAATGTACGCATAATTGCCGCCAGCAACAAAAACCTTATCGAGGAAGTAAAGAAAGGCAATTTCCGTCTCGACCTGTATTATCGGCTGGGGGTAATAGATATAAGAATACCGCCGCTGAGGGAGAGGAAGGATGACATTCCGGAGCTGGTGGAACATTTTATTAAGTCTATCGGACCCAAGCTCGGCAAGGTGATTAAGGGAATCGACGATGAAGCGATGAACCTGCTGATGGATTACGATTGGCCGGGCAATATTAGAGAGTTGAGCAACGTAATTGAACGTGCAATCAACCTGACCTCCCGTGATGTCATAACCGTGGACATCTTACCCGAAGAACTCCGAAGAACCGAAACCCTGGTTCTTCCCCAAATGCCGCTTGATGCCAACAAAAGTGCTCTGGAAGCACAGCTAATCAGGGACTGTCTCCGCCGAAATGGGGGCAACCGGAGTCGAGCCGCCCGGGAACTGGGAATATCCCGGGTTACTCTGTACAGAAAAATGGTCAAGTACTCCCTCATGTAGCTGTGATACTTTTTTGCTACCGGCTTGACGCAAAAAACCCGCTCTATTGCTTTCCAGCCCGAGAGCGGGTTCTTACCTGCTATAATTGTTATTCACTCAGTTCACCCTTCGCTTGGGCTCAACGGTAACCAGCAAGGGGCTTTCTTTCTTGGCTACAACATCCTTGGTGACCACGCATTTGGTAACATCAGCCCGGGAGGGAATATCATACATGACATCCAACATGATATCCTCCACTATGGCTCGCAATCCACGGGCACCGGTGTTGCGCCGCATTGCCTCCGAAGAAATTGCTCTGAGGGAATCCTCGGTAAACTCCAGAGTCACCCCATCCAGATCGAAAAGCTTCTGGTACTGCTTAACCAGTGCATTCTTGGGCTCGGTTAGTATCCGTACCAGAGCCTCTTCATCCAGGGCGTCCAGGGTAACTATAATCGGAACCCGGCCGACAAACTCAGGTATCAACCCGTATCTCAGGAGGTCTTGAGGCAGGATCTGCTCCAGGATTTCCCCGATCCGCTTCTCTTTTTTGGTCTTGATATCGGCCCCGAACCCCATTGCCTTGTGTCCGGTACGCTGCTGAATAATCTTGTCAATACCCTCGAAGGCTCCTCCGCAGATGAACAGTATATTGCTGGTGTCTATCTGGATGAATTCCTGGTGCGGGTGTTTGCGACCTCCCTGAGGAGGCACACTGGCTACAGTACCTTCTAGTATTTTTAGCAGAGCCTGCTGTACCCCTTCCCCGGAAACATCCCGGGTGATGGAGGGATTATCGGTCTTGCGCGCAATCTTGTCGATCTCATCAATATAGACTATCCCTTTCTCTGCCTTTTCAATGTCGTAATCGGCCGCCTGAATCAGTTTGAGCAGGATGTTTTCCACATCCTCTCCTACATAACCGGCTTCAGTCAGGGATGTTGCATCCGCTATAGCAAACGGCACATTTATAATCTTGGCCAGCGTCTGTGCCAGGAGGGTTTTTCCACTACCGGTAGGCCCGAGCATGACAATATTGCTTTTTTGGAGCTCGACATCATCCAGTTTCATTCCCAGATTTATGCGCTTGTAATGATTGTATACCGCTACTGCAAGAGTCTTCTTGGCTTTATCCTGTCCAATCACATAATGATCCAATATCTCGCGGATCTCCTGCGGTTTTGGAATATCTCCCATCTCAAAACCGAGGTCTTCCGCCAGTTCCTCTTCAATTATCTCGTTACACAGTTCGATACACTCGTCGCAAATGTAGACACCAGGACCAGCTACGAGTTTTTTTACCTGATCTTGCAGTTTTCCGCAGAATGAACACTTCAGTTGACCCCGTTCGTCTCCAAACCTTTGCATAAATCCACCTCTCTTCCCGGTGTAAAACCCATCACTTCTTCAATCGTTTTGGCTGATACATCACTTCATCAATTATTCCGTATTCCTTTGCTTCCTCGGCCGACATGAAGAAATCCCTGTCGGTATCGGCCTGAATCCGTTCCAATTTCTGACCGGTTCTTTCAGCCAGTATGCGGTTTAACTTCTCTCTCATTCTTATTATACGACGAGCGTGTATCTCAATGTCAGCAGCTTGCCCCTGGGTTCCGCCGGCCGGCTGGTGAATCAAAACCTCGCTGTTGGGCAGCGCAAACCTTTTTCCTTTAGTTCCTGCAGCCAAGAGAAACGCCCCCATGCTGGCCGCCAGGCCAACACAAATAGTAGACACGTCCGGCCTGATATGCTGCATGGTATCATAAATTGCCATCCCGGCGGTAATAGAACCTCCTGGACTGTTGATGTAGAGGCTGATATCCTTATCGGGATCCTCGCCTTCCAAGAACAGCAGTTGTGCCACCACCAGGTTGGCTACCTGATCATCTATAGCAGAACCCAGAAATACTATCCGATCCTTGAGCAATCGGGAATAGATATCATAAGCCCGCTCTCCACGGTTGGTCTGTTCTACCACCATCGGAATCAGATAAGACATTAGATCTCATCCCTTCTTTTAAGTTATGAAAAGGGCGGACGGCTTATTGGCCTTCGCTACTTTTTTCTTCGCTAAGGTCAGGTTGTTCCTCGACCAACACAATCTCAGCATGTTCTTTTAAGTAATCGACAGCTTTATCAAGCAGAATGCCGTATTCTATTCGCTGCCGGGAGCCTTCCAGACTGGGGCCCACCGCCTCGGCTTCCATGCCAAACTCCTGGGCAACTCTTTCTATCTGCTTCTCAAAATCTTCGTCACTTACTTTCAAGTCCATCTGCTTGGCGATGGTTTCCAAGACCAAGTTCTCCCTCACCGACTGCTCGGCTTGAGGCCTCATATCCAGGCGCACCTGTTCCAGAGTAACACCCGCCATCTGCAGATATTCTTCCATTCTCATACCCTGGTAGTACAGTCTCTCCTCAAAGCGCTGTAACAAAACGTCGGTCTGATTTTCTATCATTTCCTCAGGAATATCGGTCTCCGCCTGTTCCACCGCCTTGGCCACCAAGCGCTGTCTGATCATGCCATCGGTCTGGGCTGCGGCTTCCTCTTCCAGCTTTTTGCGTATGTCCGCCTTGAGTTCCTCCAGCGTATCAAACTCACTAACATCCCTGGCGAACTCATCATTGAGCGGGGTCAGTTCCCGTTTTTGGATCTGGTTAACCTTTACCTCAAAACGGGCATCCTTTCCCTTGAGGTCTTCGGCGTGATAGTCTTCCGGAAAGGTAACTGTGACCTCTTTCTCCTCCCCTACTACCGCACCTATAAGTTGGTCCTCAAACCCGGGAATAAATGTGTTGGACCCCAATTCCAGGGAGTAGTCCTCACCCATACCGCCCGGAAATGGTTCACCATCGACGAAACCCTTGAAATCAATGTTCAGTATATCACCATTCTCCGCCGGGACTCCTTCCTCGGCCGGAACCAGCTTGGAATACCGGTTCCTCATAATTTCCAAACGCTGTTCGACATCTTCTTCCCGGACCTCTCGCTTGGGGACCTCAACCTTGAGGCCGGTTATAGTCCCCAGTTTGACCTCGGGCTTGACAATGACGTTCGCCTTGAATATCAGAGGTTTCCCATCTTCAATCTGGACTACATCAATCTTGGGCTGGCTAACCGGTTCGATCTGGGTTTCCTTCACCGCCTCTTCATAGGCCTGGGGGATAACTTCTTCCAGTGCATCCTCGAACAGGACTTCTTTCCCCAGATAAGCTTCAAGGACTTGACGTGGCACCTTCCCTTTGCGAAATCCTGGAATACTGACCTTGGTTACAACCTTGCGATAAGCCTTCTGCATAGCCTGCTCCAACCTGTCAGATTCTACCTCGATTTCCAGGGCCACCTCATTCCTCTCCATTCTTTCCAGCTTCGTCTTCAATTATGTTTACCTCCCGTAAGCTAAATCATACCCTAGATGACGAACCGTTGTGGCAGTGATTAACACCTGCTGGCTATCCCATCCTGAAGTAGGTTTTCTACAACAAAATATGATTTCCTCCTTCTCCGGATTAACGGTTCACTAACAAAACACCTCGACCCCAAAGGGCCGAGGCAATGCATTCTGGAGCGGAAGACGAGATTCGAACTCGCGGCCCTCGCCTTGGCAAGGCGATGCTCTACCACTGAGCTACTTCCGCAAAGCACTGATTCCCAATAACCTATATTATAGGATAATGGGAGGCTTGATGCAAAGTCAAGACCCCGCACACTATAATTCCAAAGTTGAGCAAACCTGAGGATTATACAACTCGATTTTCCTCCTGTGCGATGGTTATTGGTTTCTTATGTCATATCAAAACACAGCCCGACTTTGGCCGATTTAAGGCCTATGGTATAATGTTCCCAAAAATAAGGGATGTGAATCCTTGTTTCCGCTTAGAGATCAAATCCCCAGTCAGCACCCACCGGTAATGACGCTAATACTGATCGGAATTAACCTCTTTGTTTTTTACCAGTCCAACCTTCAGGGGATTCAAGTGACAGAGGATGTTTTTGCTCACTATGCTTTAATTCCCGGACAGTTTGATCTTTCCCGCCCCTTTGCCAGTATTACGCCTCTCATAACCTCTATCTTTCTTCACGGCAATCTGGCGCACCTCATCACCAACATGTGGGCACTGTGGTTATTTGGCGACAATGTTGAAGACCGGATGGGCATCGTAAACTTCCTTTTATTCTATCTGGTGTGCGGGATAGCCGCCGGGCTATCTCATATATATGTTAACCCAACCTCATTAGTCCCTACCGTTGGAGCCTCAGGTGCAATAGCCGGAATTATGGGGGCCTACTTCATTTTGTATCCACAGGCAAGAGTGTTAACCCTGGTGCCAATATTCATATTTCCCTGGTTCGTAGATATCCCGGCTTACATATACCTGGGCCTCTGGCTGCTGATCCAGGTCATGGGTGGAACCTCAGCCCTGGCCGGCGGCGCCGTTCAGATAGCATTTTGGGCACACATTGGAGGATTCGTGGCCGGGATAGTGCTGCACCGCTTGTTCCTTTTTGAGGAAACCACCTCCTAATCACGCCATAACATACCGTTCCGATATCCTTTCCCATCCCCGGAGGTCTATGGTCACCGGAGCAATCCTGATTCAAAACGGGGCAGGATTTTTCTTGTCACATGTGGCTCCTTATAAGATTATTGGCATCCAAGATGACCTGATCTCCCTGGAAAACCCAATAATGCCCAGGGAACATTATAAAGTCCTCTCCAACCCGGAAGATCATATGGAAGGAGATTTCCTGGTCTGATTTCTTTACCAAGCTCAGCTTTCAGTTGGGCAAGTTTTTACACCGGAATAAAGCTGCCACCCAAGAGCCCTCCAGTTAAAAAAGCCAATCCGCTCCTTATTTGTCCCATACATGGGCACGGTGACCATCAGTACCACTAATTAGAGGCAACAACGCCTGTCCCTTTTTCGTCAGAAACATAAGGTGATACAAGTATTAGTCCGGAGGAATTCACGATGAAAAAATATTCCACTAACCCACGACAGATGACAATAATACGTTTGCGCGAATTTCTACAAGAATCAGTAAATATAGAACCCGAATTAGAGCGGTTTGTTAAAACCCTCATACTCTCTCTGGAAATGGCCGATCATGTTAATTCCGCCTACCATCCCAGCCCATCTGATTGCGCACCGAAGGCCTATCACTGACCCTACGCCTTTTCTGCATTAATTCTTTAGTTTAAGGCAAAGGTCTCATAAAAAGGGATGTGAAAAAATATATTATGGTGGGAAAGGTTTTATCTATTGGACATGGGGTCGAAAGCCATAGGTGGGAGGTTTTATTGTGGGAAAATCTGAGGTCGGTAATGAACTGCACTCCTTGAATCAGGTCACTATTGCCCTCCTGCTGCTGGCAATGGTGCTGATGCGAGATACCATGGATAGTGAAGTGATACTGGCCATTTGCCTGGCGTGCATCCTGTCGCTGGTCATCACGGAGGTGGAATTAAGCCAGGATCCAGTCTCTGATATCAACAGGAATTCGGCGGAAGGCGATCCCGGCCAAGAACAGTTCACAACTGCAACTGGCACCCCAATCGCAACGGTAGAAGGGTTCCCTGTTGATGACGATCCCGGTCATCATGCTTACGCGGAATCCGGAACCCATGAGCAGGATGAACCAGACCCCAACCAACCCTCCATCCCTCCACACCGGCGTCCCATAACCGCCTACAGCAGCGTTCCCGACGAAACCGGGACTGCTCATAACCGGGAAGTCCGGTGGAAACCAATGCCTCCAAAGTCTGTCGTCCCCACCAAAAACCCTGCGACTAAAGAGACCCACACCCTGTCGATTCGATTCGTTGATTAGTCAATGCGGCTGCCGGGTCACAAAACCTGGCAGGTGGGATACAATCAATAACTCATATCATCATCCATAAGCAGCATGGCAAGGCGACTTTCGCAGATGAAATAACGCAGGAGTCAGGGATTAAGCCGTTCGTCAAATACATCCCAAAGAGGCGGGCTTCAGTACAGTTTACCTGCTCTGGAGACAAAAACAGGTCCATTTCTGGACCCCTCTTACAAATATGGTGCGGGTGAAGGGATTTGAACCCCCACGGTTGCCCACCGGATCCTAAGTCCGACGCGTCTGCCAGTTCCGCCACACCCGCATAAATTCGTTCAGTGACAACAACCATTTTACTATGGGTCATAATCCCCGTCAAGGCAGGACGGCCATGGCTCCGGCGGGTAAGATTATGTGGGTAAACTCCCGCGGTATTTATCGTCCGATCCCCGATTAACCAGGCGGCGGGGTTAACTGCTTGGGAGCAGAAAGCGCATATCGCCGGCTTATGAGTGCGATATTGTAACGAGCCGTTCCTTCAACCAACTTTGGTTTACGTCCTGGACGGTTCATTTCTCCACCGCAGGTGAAGTATCAGCATTCACGCCTGGAAGCCGTAGATACCGGCCGCCGTTCGTCTGCGGAAACGAGTCCAGGGATTGGCATCCCTGGACCCGCAGGGCTTTTCCGCCGGAACCGGGGATTTACCTACCTTTAAAATTTGGCTTCCGCTTCTCCAGAAATGCCCGAGCCCCTTCCCTAAAGTCTTCGGATGCCCAAGCCTGTACCTGATACAGGTTCTCCAGTTCTGACTGCTGATGCCAGTCATTAACCATGGACTGGCGCAGGAGCTTCTTATCCAGTCTGACAGCAAACAGCGGCCTGGTTACCAGGCGGTCCGCCCAGGCCAGGGCTTCGGTCAGGGTTTCCTCATGCGGTACCACCTTGTTTACCAGGTTTAATCTCAGGGCTTCTTCGGCGCTTAGCAGGTCCCCAAACCATAAGATCTCAGCCGCCTTGTTGTAGCCAACCTTGCGGACCAGGAAATACGTATTTCCCCCATCCGGGCAGAGACCAATGTTTATAAAGTTAAAACCAAACCGCGCCTTGTCCGAAGCAACTATCAGGTCACAGGCCATCATCATGGAGGTAGCAGCACCGGCTACGACTCCATTAACGGCTGCTATTACTGGTTTCGGCAATTCGTAGATGTCACCGATCATGCCGGTGGAAGCATCGTACTGTTCCTTGGCCTCTATTGCAGTCTGCGGTCCTCCCATAAGTGAGTTTATGTCCCCGCCGGCCGACCAGGCATTACCGCTTCCGGTGATAACCAGGACCTTAATCTCGTCGTTCTCGCGAACCGTCTTGACTGCCTCTTTAATATCCAGCAGGATCTGGTCATTAAATGCGTTCAACTGCCGGGGACGGTTCATCGTAAGGAGAGCTACCCCGTTTTCCCGCACCTCAAAGTTAATGGTTTCCCACACTCATGTTCATCCTTTCTTGATTTGTTGAGCTCAAACCGATAAAAATATCCGGCCGTGCATATCAATATAATAAACCTAATTCGACCACTTCCGGCTCGGTTCCTTTTTTATACCAACAGTAAGCCCGCAATGAACTTAAATAAGTCCCGGCACTTTGATGTCCTATAGTATTTGCGGCAATAATAAAGCCGAGTTCTTCGGCAACACTCTGAGTTGAAAACAACAAACAGGGGAGTAAGCAAATACTGAGCCACTCCCCTGTTGGATCTTCAAACAGCTTAATTTACATCAGGATAACAATTAGTCAACCTTGATGCCGGCGATCTGTTTCACCATGTCCTTTCTCTTCTTAATGTCATACTGGGTGGTAATCGCAATCTGTTCCATAATCGGGGATCCTCCGCCATGGTAGTTACCATAGTTCATGGAACCGCCTGAATGTGAGCAGGTGAAGTCAATAAACTGGAACCAGAACTTGATCTGATCATCCACAGGTATCTTGGGATTCCTGTTGAGATATTTCCGGAGAAGGTCTTTGATTTCCGGATTTTCGAAGTCCCTCTCCTGTGGGAAGGTAGCAGGCAGTCCGCCGGCTATATTACACAGGATTTCCTGCTCATGGAACACAGCCTCACCGGTCAAGCATCTTCCCACATTGGCGTAAATCGAATTCGGGATATAGCTGCCGGGTCCGTAAGGGACAAAACCTTTGCCGGGCATGTAAACTTCAGGTTTTCCAAGGTCGGAAGCTGTGTAACCTGCAGCATATCCAAGTTCACCCGTCATAATCAATTTGGCCAGCATCTCTCTCACATGAGAGGTCTTTTCAATTCCGTTAATCTCAGCCGCATTGGCCGCCAGACCCAGAACATAGTCGAGGCAGGCAGGTTTGCAGCCGGAATAGCTGTGACGGTGGAAGAGCGCAAACAGCAGTGCAGCTACCCCGCCATGCTGGGTTTCACCGCAGAGAAAAACGCGTTCCCAGGGAATAAACGTATTATCAAAGATGATGTAAGAGTCAGTGTATCCGGAATCAAATCCCCTCTTGAAGATTTCCCGCGGATGATTGTTGTGGAACGAAACTACCTGCTTGACTTCCGGATGGTCCGAAGGAACAGCAAAGCACACAGCATATTCCTTTTCGTCCGGCATCAGCGCACGGTTGGGAACAACCAGAATCTCATCGGAAATGGAAGCTTCCGAGATATGAACCTTGCAGCCCCTTACCACTATTCCGTCGGCCCTCTCCTCAACTACCCGTACATACATGTCCGGATCGGTTTGCTGAGACGGTCTTTTCAGCCTTTCACCCTTTTGATCGGTCTGGGCACAGCTGGCAACCAGGTCGTTCTTCTGGAAGTATTCCAACCACTTGAGCCAGTTCTGGTAGTAATCGGTCTTCCTATCGGGGTTCTTGGATGCTTCGTAAGATACTGCATTAATCGCGTTGGCAGCATCTATACCCATACATCTCTGAATGCACTGTCCCACTTTGTTACACAGAGCTCTGGTCATATCCTGCTTCTTGTGCAGGTCCTCTGTATTCTGGTGAATGTGATTGAAGCGGTTAATGGTCTCGCCGGTAAGGTGAGATGTAGCAGTGCAAAGATCCTTGAGTTCCGGGTCCCAAGCCGCATCAAAGGTCAGCCCCATAACATTTATGGCGGGCTCTTGGAAAGGATGAAGCCGGTCAATTTTTTCGCCATTGAAGTACAGGTTATTGTACTTCTTGCGCAATCCCTCAATATATTCCGCTTTTGTCCTCATTAATAAGTCTCCTCTCCCTAATTTATTGTTCATTCTTATTACATAATATCCTGTTAAACCGTATTATTCAATACTCTGGCGCAAAATGTTTACAGTTGATCGTTAGGATCCAAGCAGGTTCATACCAATTTGTGTAGCATATTGTCACACCTAAGCGGGACAGTTCGCCAATGACCTCCGCCAGGTTATAGCCAATAACCAAACCTTCAATTCGGGCAAGTCAATCCGGTCCCCACTTGCCTTCGCCGGAAAACAGGTCCAACAATCCATAGTATCCAGCCTCCAGATTCCAGATATCATGACCACAATTGGGACAGAAAGCTGCCCCCCGGTAGAGGTTAAACAAGTTGCTCTGCCGGCATAACGGACACTCAATCACCTGATGCAGATTTTCATCCTGGTTGGCTATCTTCATGGTTGTGTTGCTGAAAAATGCCAGTTAACACACCTCCTTTGCCGCTGATTTAACTGAGAATGCCCTGCAAAGCTGTTTTTTTCTTGATTCGACACATTATGTGCTATTTCCTGTTTTTTCCTTTGCTTCTTAGCTGTTTAGGGGTTGTAATAAAAAGGATTTTGTCGAACTTGATAACCGGCATTTAGATACTGGAATTAAATGGGCAGGATAAGGTTGATGATTTAAGTAAGAGGGGTTCCATAATGGTATGGCTCCGATGCCGCTGCCCGTATCCACGTTTTGCGGCCTCCCGGTTGAAACACATTACGCTCCTGTCATCGGTTCTTACTCAAAAAGATGGCGGAATCGCCCGTAGCCCTCCTTCTCCAAATCCTCCCGGGGAATAAAGCGCAGAGCCGCCGAGTTGATACAGTACCGCAGTCCGGTCGGTGCGGGTCCGTCGTTAAAAACATGTCCCAGGTGGGAGTCTGCCTCCCGGCTCCGCACTTCGGTGCGCACCATACCGTGGCTGTAGTCTTTCCTCTCTTTAATATGATCCGGAGCCACCGGTTTGGTGAAGCTGGGCCAGCCGCAGCCGGCGTCGAATTTGTCAAGGGAACTGAAGAGCGGTTCCCCGGAAACAACATCAACGTAGATCCCCTCGCGCCAGTTGTCCCAGTACTCATTATTGAAAGGCGGTTCGGTGGCATTTTGCCGGGTAACCTCATACTGCAGCCGGGTAAGCTTTTTCTTCAGATCTTCCTTCCCCTGTTCTCTTTCCCGCCCCCAGATCTGATTCAGGGACCGCTGACGACCTGAGGCCTCCCGGTAGGCCGCATAGCGCAGCGGTTCCTTGCGGTGGTAATCCTGGTGGTATTCCTCCGCCGGATAAAACCTGGATGCGGGGAGAATCTTAGTGGCTATCGGTCGATCGAACCTGCCGCTCTGCTCCAGGCTCCGTTTGGACAACTCCGCCTGAGAGCGCTGCTCTTTATTATGGTAAAATATGGCGGTACGGTAAGAACTTCCCCGGTCGGCAAACTGCCCCCCTTCATCAGTAGGATCGATCTGACGCCAGAAGGTATCCAGCAGCTCCTCATAAGTGATGATCCGCGGGTCATAAGTGACCTGGACGGCTTCATAGTGTCCGGTCTTTCCCGAACAGACCTCCTCATAAGTTGGGTTTTCAGTCTTTCCACCAGTATAGCCGGCCACCACCGCCTTGACTCCTTCAAGCTCCTGGAAAGGGCCCACCATGCACCAGAAGCAACCCCCGGCAAAGGTTGCCAATTGCCGACTGTCATTATCGGACGCCACAGTTAATCACCCCGTTTGCCCATTTATCTCGCCGCTCTACTTATAGCATGTCCAAGCGACCGTTTAAGCTGCATATTTTTTTGCAGGAGCCAGTTTATTATAAGGTTATAATTATACTCGGTATATGTATACCCCCATGATTCAAAGGGCTGGTGGCCTTAAGGCTATTTGAACCGAACTCGGTATCATCCGTTGTGACCTGGATGCATCTTTGGCGCGGTGGACAGCGGGACAACACGCGACCGAGTCTTAAGCATTTTGTGCCCGGCGGAAAGAAACTCCCGGGATATTAGCATGGCGGTGTAAAAAAGCAATCACCGCCGCCTTCCAAGCAGACGGCCGGTTCGGGAAGCAGCGTGCATATCGGTTCTTTCGTCCCGGTGCTGTTCCGCTTTATGAAAGAAACCGTTTCTTTCTGCGTACTACTAATCAGTGTGGTGGATATAAAGAGACCTTGAGCGGAAGGATGATCAGAATGCGTTGGAAGAAAAACCGGAAACTTATGGCCGCAGTTATGGCACTGCTTTTTGCAGCCTTGACCCTGTCTGGCTGCAGTCGGGATCTGCCAACCGGAGATTCGGATAAGAAAACGGTCCTGGCAGCCGAATTTGCAGCATACCGTGAAGTCCCTGTCAATGCTCGACCGGCCATCGAACCTTATCAGGTTAGCCCCGACCTGTCCAATGTGACCAATCGCGACCAGTTCGAGTTTTCTACAGAAGCTTTGAAGCTTTTGACCGCCAACGGCTTCGTGGTAACCCCGGAACAGATACCTGAATTCTTTATGCTTTACGAAACCAACTGCTATGACAATATCCCCAATTTTGTAACCACCGATGCCATGTTACATAACTACCACCTTTTTTTCAGCCACTTGCTGAAAAAGTTGGAAGCCGGTTATCTCATGCCGGAACTCAGGGCCTTGAACGCCGGCATGATGCAGGAATCGATGAAGCAGTGTGAGGAGCTAAAAGGAACCCCCTGGGAGAATGCCGCCCGACGGAATCTGGCCTTTTTTGCCGTAGGTGCCAGTCTGCTGGATCCGGCAACCAGGATCCCTTCTGTGGTGCAGGATGTGGTGTCCAAGGAGCTGGCCTTGATTGCCAAGCATGATGAGATTGCCATATCTCCAGTCATGAGTATGGGACGTACTGATTTGGATATCCTGGAGGACCTGAAAGAGGACTATACCCAGTATATCCCCCGGGGTCACTACACCAAATCAGAAGAATTGAAACGGTACTTCTGCGCCATGATGTGGTACGGCCGATTGACCTTCCGCCAGAAGGATGCGGATGAAACCCGCTCGGCAGTCCTGATGACCCTGGCTCTAAACGAGGGCCAGAACCTGGCTAGCTGGGACAAAATTTATCAGACCACCAGGTTCTTCGTGGGCAAGAGCGACGACCTGTGCTACTACCAATACGAACCTCTATTGAGAAAGGTCTACGGTGAACGGTTATCTCTCCAGAACCTGGCCGAGGACCAACAGAAATGGGATACCTTTTTCAGCCAGGCGAAAAAGCTGGACCCACCGGTTATTAATTCCATCCCCATCTTTGATGAGACCATCCAACCCGACCGTGAACTGGAGATCAAGGGTTTCCGCTTCATGGGGCAGAGGTTCACGCTGGATGCCGCCATCTTCCAACGCCTGATTTACCGGGATGTTGAGGAAAACAGCCGGGGTGATAGAAGAAACCTGCCCAAAGGTCTTGATATTCCGGCGGCCATGGGATCGCGGGAGGCTTATTCCCTGCTGGATGCAATGGGCGAGACTGACTATAAAGATTACCCGGAAAACATGGAAAAGCTCCGGGAATACATCGGCAGCCTGAAGCTGACTACCTGGACGGAAAACCTCTATTGGAACTGGCTCTACACCCTGCTCCCCCTGACCTGGGAGAAACCTGAGGGCTATCCCTCCTTCATGCGGAACCAGGCCTGGCAGCGCAAGGACCTGGCCACCTATCTAGGCAGTTGGACCGAGCTTAAGCATGATACTATTCTCTACGCCAAACAGGTTTACGCAGAGATGGGAGGCGGTGCGGAACCGGAGGATGACCGTGGATACGTGGAACCAAATCCTCATCTATTTGCCAGGTTGTCCGCCCTGTGCGCCATGACCCGGGACGGACTGGCATCGCGCGGACTCCTGGAACAGCGGGATAAAGATAACCTGACCCGCCTGGAGACCCTGGCCCTTTCCCTGAAAGAAATCGCGGAAAAGGAATTGAACAACACCCCGCTCTCTGATGACGATTACAACCTGATAAGAACCTTCGGCGGACAGCTGGAGCACTTTTGGATAGAGGCCCTGAGAGATGAAGATATCGAGAGCCGGTCCCAGGTCTGGGAGAACCCCTCGGCCTTGGTGGCGGATGTGGCTACCGATCCTAATGGTAAGGTGCTGGAGGAAGCCACCGGCATGGTCTGGTCTATTTACGTTATCGTGCCGGTGGACGGTGAGCTGCGGATTGTCCGGGGAGGGGTTTATTCGTATTATGAATTCCCCTGGCCGATGAACGACCGGCTGACCGATACCAAATGGCAGGAAATGCTGCGCAGCGGGCAGGCTCCCGAGCCTCCGGGTTGGATAAAGTCTTATACGGGAACCGTCAACAGCCAACCGGTTTTTTAACAGGAATCCCGCGGTTCTGTTGCAGCGTTCTGCCGCATGATTTCAAAGGGGTAAGCGCTGTTCACCAAGCAGGATACATCCTGAACCGAACTGATTCCCCGATAACGGGTAAGCACGAGGGGAGAGCATGGCTCGCCGGCGCGATTTTCTAATGAAGGTATTAACGATAGCAGGAATGGCTGCAGCTTTGGGTTTGGTCATTATCAGTCTTCCCCGACCCTGGCCGGTGGCCGGTGCGGGGATTTATACCTTGATTCATGACCTGGATCAGGATGGCCAAACAGAACTTTATCTCCTGTCAAACCAAGGGCTGATCATTGCGGCCGAGAAACGGATAATATGGAGGTCGCCCCCCGACTGGCGGGTGGCCTCTATTCATGTAGCCGACGTCACCCATGACCGGCGGCCGGACCTCTTGCTGCTGGTCTGGAAAAAGGGCAGTTTTGACCAATCACGCCCCTTCTGGCATACGGGACCAGACGCCAGGTTCACCTGTCACCTTTATGTCTTTAACCTGACGAACCGGCACCAAAAACCGCTCTGGATGTCCTCCGCCCTTGACCGGCCCATAGATTCCATAACCATAAAGGATATTGACGGTGACGGCCGGAATGAGCTGCTCATAACCGAGGGTTGCTACTGGTGGCAGCTTTTTAACGGTTTCTGCGGATCAACCGCAGGTGAAGTTGCCACCTGGCGGTGGCAGGATTGGGGGTTTTACCGGGTGGACCGGGTAACGGTAGCGCCCTGACCATAAAAAAGCCCGGCACTGGCCGGGCAGGAAAAGAGAATCATCATTAGTATTAAACAGACTCAAGTATTACTGAGCCTGCATTCCCTGGCTAAACGCCCAACTGGCCTGCTCGTAAGCCTGGGTAATCTGCTCGTCCGGGCTTTGGTACGGCTTGTACCAGCCCTTTTTTATGGCCAGATTAGTCAGTGACTCATGAGACATTATGGACTGGGTTAAGAACTCACTGAACATACGCCGAACCTCAGGCGTAGCCGACTCCAGCGTTGCTGTCAGGTAGGCGGCGGAGGATCCTTTGGCTCCCTGCAGGGTGATATTGGCCAGCATCTCATCCGACAGTTTTGCATCGGAACCCAGCACCGTATTGATAAGGTTCTTCATCATTTACTGAACCCCCCTCGGTATCAGATCGTGGTCGTTGATAAACATCTGCATCTCGCGGATTCGGGTCTCCATAGCTTTAATCCCGGCATCGGACAGGGATTTGAACTCCGGATCCTGGATTACATGATGGGTCACACGCGCCATAGCCAGGGCATTAGCTTCCATCTGCATAAGCTCTCGCAACTGGAGCATCTCGGAAGGTGAAATTTTTTTCAAGGTCCATCTACCTCCTGTTCTGATATAACACTATTTTCCCCCTCGCCCCTTTAACTATGTGCTGTAAAAAATCAACGATTTCAAAAAGTCGCAAGGCCCAGTCATTGGCATAGGCATTGACAGAAACCATCACCAAATTAGGCGTTAAAAAAAAGAGCCCGAAGGCTCTTATTCCAGGCATGGTTCAGCATATAGCAGGTCATCGAGCTGCGGCGCTTTCGATTAAAGGATCTCGACGTTTTGGGCCTGCTCCCCTTTTGGTCCCTGAGAGACGTCGAATCTTACTCGTTGTCCTTCACTTAGAGATCGGAAACCGGTGTTCTGAATAGCCGTGTGGTGAACAAAGATGTCACGACCTTCCTCGCTCTCGATGAAACCATAACCTTTGGCATCGTCAAACCATTTTACTACTCCTATCAAAACTATTTCCTCCTAGAATATATATTTCTGAGACTAGTGTTTCCGAATAGCCGCGTGTTGTTGCACACATATTTATCTATTGAATTAATTTATTGCCATTTATGATATCAGCCCCGCTGCGGGAACACTCCCCCGATCCCGAGTTCCTGGTGGCTGCAGTCTATACCGTTACCCACGCATCCGCAGATATAAAATAGAGACCGGCTTCGATAACCCGGGTACCGGTTAGAGTTTCCCAGTACTGTCGGTATAACCTGACCTGAGGAGAGTAGAACTCCGTAAGCTCCGCCAAACGTTGGGGGTCAGGAACCGCATCCGTCTTGTAATCAACTATCACCCATCCCTCGTCCTCTTCAAATGCCAGGTCGATAACCCCGCTGGTAACTGTTTCCCGGCCATGTGCATCCAACTCACTGACGGTAAACGGCACCTCCGCTAAACGGCGGCGGCTTTTCCTCATCCTCTCCCAGAGGGGCGAGCCCATTACCCCCCTAACCAGGCGCAAGGCCTCTTCCTTCTCCGCCGGATCCCTCTCCTCCACTTCCAGTACATTGGTCACCAGTATATCAAGGTCAGCAGCCGGATCGAGGGCTACAGCCTCCAGAATCAGGTGGATATTCTGTCCCCAATCGGCACCCTTTCCCGGCTCTCGGCTCCGGGGCAGGCTCCGGCCGGCGTCGGCCAGCGATTTGACTGATCTTAAGCTGTAGGTCGCAATGTTTTCGGGGCTATTCGGACCAAAGAAATCCATTCTGGCCTTCAAAAGCAGTTCCCGATCCGGTTCAGGCTCCTCCGCTGTAGGCGGGGGCAGGATGGACGCGGCTTCTTCTGTAGATATATCGACTCCATCCGGCTCAACCAACTGTCTTTCCTGAGGGACAGCCCGGTCTAACGGAGCATCTTTCACCCCGATCTCTTCCAGCTCGTCAGCCCCGTCCATAAAGGGCTCCAGCTCTGCCCAGGGGCTTAGACTTTTCTTCGCCGGATAGGTGCTTATGATCAGGAGGTTGCGGGCCCGGGTGGCGGCCACGTACAAGAGCCGAATCTCCTCAGCCTGCAGATACTTTTCCTCCAGGGCGGCCATATCATCCCAGCCCACCGGCTGGCCCAATACTTCGCGGGTATACTCACCCCGAATCCTCTGCGCTATAAAATACCCGCGATTGTTTAACCGGTCTATATGTACCGTCGGAGGTATTTCAACTCTCCGTCCCGGGTGAGCCAGGAAAACCACCGGGGCTTCCAGACCTTTGGCTTTGTGGAGGTTCATCAACCGAATCTCATCCCCCGAACCGGGGTCCAGATCTATATCCTCCTCCATCCCGTGCTCCATAAGGCTTGCCAGGTAATCGGTTAGAAAAGAGGGAGCGGTATGCCCGGCGCGCTCCATCGCTGCCACCAGTTCCAGGGCCTGCAGCAGGTAACTGGTCTTAAGACTGCCCATTTCCTGAACGGCTGTCCCGGGTATCATGCCCAGTCGATTTATTATCATCCTT
>LFRU01000081.1:25163-37128 GCA_001512495.1 Syntrophothermus sp. DTU052
GGGAGGCAGCTCCGAGTTGATATGGAACTGCCCGCCTAAGCGCCGCCATCGCCAAAGCTGGTTATCGCTCAGCCCGAAAAACCGTCCCCTCAGAACTGCTGCCAGTTTGACCGGGTCTTCCAGGTCCAGCAGGCCCCGGAGCAGTTTAATGAACTCCTCTATCTCATCCGATCCCGCAAGCCCGCCTCCACCGGACAAGCGGTACGGCAGCTTGATCTTCTCAAGTGCCTGGGCATAGGCATGCATATCCGCCTTGTAGCGCACCAGGATCATGAAATCACGGGGCCGGGGACGTTCATCGAGGCCGGCTTTCATCTCCTCCGGGGTGCGGGCCAGCCTGATCCCCCCATGAATAGCCCAGTCAATCCAGGCGGCAATCCGCCTGGCATCCTCTTCCACAATCTGAATCCGCCTGTGCCGGGGGACCTGGGGTACGGTTAGTTTTTTTATCCCCGCCCATGCCCCCGTCTGCGATTCGCGAACCGTGTCCAACTCCGTAAATCCCGCCTGGAAGGTATTCGCTTCAGCCGGGAAGAGCCGGCTGAAAACCGGGTTGTTCCATGCTCCAATCTCCTCGACTGATCGGAAGTTGGTAGTCAACCGGATCACTGCACCATGTTTTTCCAGCAGCGTTTTTACCTCATTATAGGTATCGATATCTGCCCGGCGGAAACGGTAAATGGACTGTTTGGGATCTCCCACCACAAAGAGGCTGCCCGGCCGCGGAATGAGACGGCGCCAATCAGTCTCCCTCACATCCTGGCCGGCCAGGTAAAACATGATTTCCGCCTGCAGCGGGTCGGTGTCCTGAAATTCATCCACCAGGAGGTGGGTGTACTGTTTTTGAAAGTACCTTCTCACCTCGGGTTTATCTCGTAGGAGGCCGGCGGTGAGCAATAGAAGGTCCTGGTAATTCAGCTTCTGCTCCCGCAGGCGCACCTCCTGGCTGCGGCTGATGGCCGGCAAAACAAATGATACTATATGGTAATGCCGATACTCCCTCCAGGCCCGCAGAACAGGTTCAATAAACTGGCTGCGGAAGAGTTCGTACTCCTGTTTGACCTCCAGAGCCTCTTCGCGAGAGTACCAGCGGTTTTGGGTTATCCTGGGCTCCTTATCCATCAGGGTCAGGAGCTTCAGGAGCGATCGATCATCATCCAACCCCAAGAATTCGCGCCGCTGCAGCGCCCGCTTCAGAGTATGCTGCAGATCATCGTAACCACGGTCGGTCAGCGGCTGCGGAGGTATGCGCATTGCCGCCAAATCCAACAGTGAATCGAGCCTCTCCCGTACTCCGGTCAGGTCCGGAAAAGGCACCTCCACATGGTAAGCCTCAAACTCCGGGTAAAGGGATAAGGCCTGGTAGAAATACCACAAATCTCGGGGTTCCAGGTCGATTTCCTGTAAGGATTCCAGTTTCTCCGGGTGTTTAAGCCTTACCTCCTGCAGGTAATCATTCCACACCCGACGGTGAAACAATCGGTCCTCAAGCTCATCCATCTCCGTAAAACCCGGTTCCAACCCGGCTTCCAGGGGCCGCTCCCGCAGCAGCAGGGCGCAGAAGGAGTGAATGGTACCAATAAAGCACCGTTCAATCTCCCTTAACCCCGCGGCCAGCCTCTCCCTTCTCCCACTGTCCGTCTCCGCCCGGCAGGCCCTCTCCATCTCCAGTTGAAAGCGCGCTTTCATCTCCGCGGCCGCTTTCCGGGTAAAGGTCACCGCCGCCAGCGAATTCATAGTACAGCGGCCCTCCCTAATCAGGTTCACCATCCTGATAACCAGGCTGGCGGTCTTCCCCGAACCGGCCCCTGCTTCCACCAGGAGACAGGTATCTAGGTCGTTGGCAATCCTGTCACGTGCATCCTGGTCTCTCAGTACCCGCTTATTCAATCATCATCAGCCTCCTCCAGGGAACCAGGTAGTCATCGGGGCTGGTTTTCAGGACCTCCAGGGTTCGTGCTACCGCCCTTTTGTAATCACAAACCTCCTGGTAATCGCAGAAACTGCAGGTCTCGCCATCCTCGGCCGGCAGGAACACCCCTTCCCGCAGGAGGTCAAACAGGTATCCCAGGGTCTCGCGTACCAGGCTGCGCATATCCTGGCGGCGTAGAATTCGCCTGCCTTCTCCCCTCTCGGTGGGGAAATAATATCCGGCCATAACTACCCGGGGTTCCTGCTCACCCATTTGCCGCAGGATCTCCTCGGCGGCCACCGCATAGAGCGCATGCTGCACCTGCCGCCCTCGCTTCAGGTAACCGTGCTCCTGATAGCCGTATGCGCTGCCGGTTTTATAATCCCAAACCACAAATCCTCCATCCGCTCCCCGGTCTACGCGGTCTATAACCCCCTGCAGGAGGAAACTCGCCCCGTTCTCCAGTTCCACCCGCACTGGATCGACCAGGCCGTACCCCGCCTTCTCCACCGCACGTGGACCCATGCCGAAGGGGACCTCAAACATCAGAGGCCGGTATCCCGTAAACGCTTCATGCCCTTTGAGGAACAGATCGCCGGCCCGGTAAATCTCGTCGGCTTCCGCTTGAAACACCAGTTCACTGGGTGGGGGAATCCTTTGGGCATAAGCCTCAATCAGTTCATGGGCCATTTCCCGGATCACGTGATGGTGCTGCTGAAAATCCACCGTTTCATTCCGGTCGCCCAGATATTGTAAGAACCGACGGTACAGCTCGTGGAGCAGGCTCCCTCTTTCATGGGGCGGGAGCCAGCGTTCCACATCATATTCCAGCTTCTCGGGCGGCATCACCTGGAGTACGTATTTCATGAAGTAGGCAAAGGGGCAGGTCGCCAGTTGTTCAATAGCACTGCAGGACAATACCCTGCCGTTAAAACGCGGATCCAGCTCTTCCCCGCTCACCTCGATCATACCATCATACTGGGTAAACCTCCCCTGGCGGCGGTGCGTCTCCGCTGCTTCTCCCTGCCTAATGGCCCTGAAGGCATCTCCCGCCAGTACCCTTAGCCTCTGACCATAAGTGAGCGCAGCCTTCAGCCACCATTCATCTTCGGTAAGCGGCATCCCATCGGCAGCAGGTAGAAAACCAACCGGTGGGCCCAGAGCCGCCTGCAGGTGGGAATAATCAAGGGAATGATCCCCCTTAAGCAGCCGGTAGACCTTAAGCATGATTGAAGATGGGAATAATTCCCGGGCTTGCACCGGATCGAAGCTGGAACAGCTAAAAAAAACCCGTCCCCGCCGGGTGGAAAGTCCTACCTCCATCAACATCTCAAGGGCCTGCGGTCCCCGGGCGGCCGGCGGCAAACCGGCGCTGATTTGAAATCGTTCCGAATCCAGCACTATGGGATCCTGCAGCGCCCGGCCCGGGAAAGACCCGGCATCCAGCCCCACCACAAAGGTACATGGGCGATCCGACCAGATCAGATTCCGGTAACCAACCAGGTGCAGGTGCCCCGGCAGGGAACCGCTTCCACCAACCCTCAGGTAGTAAGTCAGGGCTTCAATCCGATGCAGGGCCTCTTCCAGCGGCAGCCTGATCTGATTCATCAGGGAAGTCTCTTTAAGCCGACGGAGCAGAAGCCCCAGTGCCTCCTGTTCCAGCTCATCCTGGGCCGGCTCAACCTTCTGCAGGATGAGGGCCAGTCCCTCTGCCAATTCCTTTAGGCTCACCATCCCGGAATCCATTTCCGGTAGGGCTGCGAAGAATTCAGAAAGTATATCGTGGAGGAACCTGGCTTTTACCACCTGGGTATCCCCACCCGAACCGGGATGGGCGTTATGATCGCCAGCATCCCTGTCCCCCGCTGCACCGCGGGCCAAAACCTCCAATCGCCGGTAGCGTGAACGTCCCCATCCTACTCGTGCCCGGAGCAGGATTTCTTCTACCTCCGACGGGGTTAATGACTCACCCGCAGCCCCTTTCAGAAGCAGCCGAGAATCTTTCAGCCAGGATAATAGGGAGGCCGCCGAAAACTCCTCCCTCACCCATTTTACCAGTCCCTGTAACGCCCGCCCCGGTCTGGTGAACGAGGCCGGGATCCCTTCCATGATAGTGATCCCGAATCCCAATTCGCGGGAGAGGTTAAGAAACGCCCCCCGGTATTCATCGGAAGACACCGCCACCGTCACCTGGTCCAGCGGGATCTCATCCCGATGAATTCGCCTTAACACTTCACGAACCTCATTGGTCAGCCCGTAGGCGTGAAACATCTCGACTGTACCATCATTAAACGGCGGCGGATAAGTGTCCCTGTTGATCCGGGCCAGAAGCTCGCAGTCACACGACGGCTGTGTGCTGAGCCTGGCCGGCAGCGGATCAAGATAGACAACCCGGCCCGGGCCTTTCCCCAATTCGTGGAATAATTGTTTTTCCAGGAGTGACAGTTCCAGAAAACCTGGGATTATGTATATCCCTGGGGAAGAGCCCCTCTTCATTATGTTAACTGCCAGCTTAACCAGTCCCGGCCCGTCTATACAGCTATGGGCGGCCAGGTAATCCTCATAGGCCTTTAGCAGGGCAATAAACTCGTCCCCTTTATCCGCGGCGGCAAACATATCCCTGGTGAGGTCCGCAGCCGTTATCCCACAGTTTCGCACCTCGAAGATGGCTGAGCTCAAAGCATTCACCAGGCCGGGTCTGAGGTGACGGCGCCGGAAGTACTGCAGCCTCCCCTGCGCATCAAGCTCCTGTACCAAGCCTTCTACCACCTGCTGGGCCAGATACGCATTTAAGAACGTTATTTGTTTACGCGCCATTTCCAGGGCAGCTATACCCTGGGCAATCCCCTGGACCGTGGTAGGCCGCAGGTTGATTACGCTCCCTGCCCGGCGGGCCAGCGCCTGATATACTTCGTATCCCGCCAGAAAGGAAGGACCCACCAAGTATTTGTCCTCGAAAAGGTAATCCCGGCATAACGCCTGTAACTCGCTAAGCATGGCTTTCTCCTGTTTATTTCTGGAATATTCCCTCTTAACCAAGTATAACCTGACAGACTGACACCAGGAAGTCACTTGACAGGATCTATGTGATGGGAAAGCGGTCATCAACCGCAGGAATATGACCGGAGTCAGAACCCCGGTTATCTTTCCCCCGGGGTTCCGTCACCGCTCTTTGTATAACAGCCTTGTTTAATACGCCACTTCCGCCCCGGCGGTCAAGCCTTCGGTGATCTCTATGTAGGTACCGTCGGTGATGCCGGTCTTAACCGGAACCTCCTTAATCTTGCCCCTGTCCACCAGCTTCACCGTCTGTGTGCCCTCGGGCGTAGTCCTGACCATTTCCCGGGGGACCAGCAGAACCCCCTTGCGGGTCAGGGTCTGGATGGCAACATCCACCTCATATCCGGGTTTGAGGCTGCCGGTCTCCTCCAGGGTTATTATTACCGGCACCCGCCGCTGCACTATGCCCAGAGCGGAGTGTTTCTCCTCCGCCTGGGGATATATCTGCGATACCTCGCCTACGAGGTGACCCTGATCAACCCCGGGGACGGTCACCAGCACCTTCTGTCCTACCGCAATGTGAGTCAGGTCTTCACCCAGGATATCGGCCTTGACCTCCAGTCCGGTGCCACCTCCCACCACAGCAACCGGGGTTCCAGGAGTTACCACCTGCCCGACCTTGACCGGAAGACTTAAGATCACTCCATCTACCGAACTCTTCAGAACCAGTTCATTCTCCCGTGATGCCAGGTGGCTCCGGGTCTCCTTTAACCCCTGGATCCGGGCGGAAACCGCCTCCAACTGTGCCTCCTGTTCCTCCACCGCGGCCCTGGCACTTTCCGCCTCCAACAGGACCTTCTCATAATCGGTCAGAGAGACTGCTCCGGATTCATACAGCACCTTGACTCTTTCCAGGTTATCGCGGGCATTATTTAGGGCCAATTCCGCCATCTGCAGGCGGTAAGCTGTAGAACGGGACGATGCTTCAGCCTGAATCAGATTCGATTCTATGTCGGTGACCTGAGCCTTGAGTTCCAGGTTTTCCAGTACCGCCACCACCTCTCCCGCTTTCACCTCTTGTCCGACTTCGAAATCTATACGGGCTACGGTGGCGGCCTGCGTGGCGTAGAGGACTGATTCCCCTCTGGCGCGGACGTAACCGACATCTTCCACCGTCCGGGTGATATCACCTGCCTGCACCGTTTCCGTTTCCACATCGTCTCCCCGGCTGGCAAATGCCCAGACTACCAGGATAAGGACTACTGCCGCAGCGGCAATGATAATCTTGTTCCTCCTGCCCCGCTCCATTTTTCAAACCCTCCCCAATCCTAATCGTTGTTTTTCAGCAGCTCAGTTGGTTCAATATGCCTGATTCCCCGGGATGCAAACCAGTGTGCCGCCAGCACAAACAGCACCCCAAAAATCGCGGACACAATATAGGTCCGGGGGTAGACCACCACCGGAAAAGTAAAAGCCTCGGTACTTATCGCGGCCACCCACCACTGGCTCATCATGCGCCCAAAGGGCAGCCCCAACAGCATCCCCGGTATTGACTGTAAAAGGGTTTCCCGCAAAAGGAGTCCCCCTACCTCACGGTCACTGAACCCCATCATTTTAAGCAGGGCCAGTTCGCGCTGGCGTTCACTGAAGCCGATAACCGATGAGTTGTAAACAATGGCGAATCCCAGAATGACGGCGAATGAGACCATAATCACCACGAAGTAGATCATATATCCCATCTGTTTCTCAAACCCTTCGAGCTCCCGCTGGCGGCTCTGGATAGAACTAACCCCGGTCATCCGGTTCAATTCCTTTTCGATATCTGCGGCCTTCCCCGGGTCAACCTTCAACATCACCGCGGTAACAATTCGGCTTTCCCTCAAGACCTGATTGGCCTGTTTAAGCGAAACGTAGGATCCGGAACCAATCATCTGGTGGTTTATTCCCAGGACTTTAAGTGATGTCTCCTGGGATACACCACTCTGCATGCGGGTCTCTATCGTCACTTTATCTCCCACCTTGACCCCCAGTTTCTTGGCAGTCATATCATTCATTAAGACCCCGTCCTGTGGAATTGCCAGGAGATCACCATCCTCATTGAAGACTGTTTTCAGAGTTGTACCAGGATTCATGCCCAGCAGTAGATCGTCCTCTTCCCGAACCCCAAAACTTACCCGCACCGGCACCTCCAACAAAGGCTCAGACTTTACGACTCCTTCCAGACGGGAGATATTGAGGATCTCGTATTCCTTAACCGGCTCCGTAAAACGGATCAGGTAATCATAGCTCTTCTCAAAAGCAAAGTGCTGAGTTAACATGTAATCCATGGAATCGTCGGCAAAGAAGGCGATGATCAGCATCCCGGCCGCAAACATTACCCCGACCATGGTAAAGAACGAGCGCCAGCCATTGCGCCAAACGGTGCGGATACTCATGCGCCAGTAGTTGTCGAGTTTCCTCCACAGCCAGGTCCACCGTTCCAGTCCGATCCGCCCTGATACCCGTGGCGGCTCGGACCGCATAGACTCGGCCGGGTTTAGGGAAAGTATTCCGCGAGAAGCCCCCAGCCCCGCAGCCGCTCCCGCTGCCAGGCTGAAGATCAACCCGTAGAAGATGGCCTTGACATTAAGCCCGCCAATCTCCTGGGGCAGGTTAAAAAATATGGCATAGGCCTTGGAAAACACCGAGGACAGCATGATTCCAAAGATTATCCCCAGAACCGCCCCGAGGAGAGTAATCATCATGGAGTAGCCCGCGTAATGCATAACGATACGGCGCCGGTCAAATCCCAAGGCCTTGAGTATCCCGATCTCCCGGCGCTGGGTCTTGATCATCCGGCCCAGCATCACGTACTGAATAATGGCTGCCAGCACCAGGAAAACGGCGGGTAGGCTGCTTGCACTTTTCTGCAAACCCTCCAGTTCAGCATCCAACATAGCATGGCTGAGTTGGTCTTTACGAGGGTAGCTGGCCAGGTTGCCGTATGGTTCCAGGATCTTCTCAACCTGTTCCGCCACCTTCTCCTCGTCATATCCGGGAGCAACCGTGATCAGTACCTGGTTAACCTGACCGGGATAGCCCAAAACCTGTTGGACCTGGTTCAAAGGAGCCATAATGATTCCGAAGCTCTCCGGTTCCGGCATCAGGCTCGCTGCATCCTTCATCGGATAAATAAACTCCGGCCCCCCCGCGGTACCGGTAACAGTGAGAGTCACCTCCCGCCCCTGAGCCGCCACAACCAAGCTGTCCCCGGGATTCAAACGGTTGGCCGCTGCAAACTGAGGATCAGTCAGGACTTCAATCCGGCCCCCGCTCGGGTCCTTATCGAACATCCTCCCTGACAAAAGCTGAATGCGGTTAACTTCCTTGTCTAAAGGCAGGTGGTAGCCGGTTAAGCGAATCGTACCCCGGTCGGCATTTTCCCGCATCAGCGGGACATCCATCTGCACCCGCCCGGTAACCATGTCCACGCCGGATAAGGCCTCGATCCTCTTGATCACCTGGTAAGGAGCGCGAACCACATGGAAATAGTAATCCGCAAAATGATTCTCCCGGTAAAATACATCCCGTGAGTGGTCCAGGTTGTAATAGGCGGTATTCATGGATATGTAAATGGATACCCCGATCATAACCACCAGGGCCACCGCCAAAAACTGCAGCCTGCTTTTACGAAAAGCACGCCATAGCCGGCGACTTAAAACACTCATTACCAGCTTATCCTTTCCGGAGGCAGCGGGTCGGGATTGGTTATGATCTCCGCCACCTTCCCACTGCGCATGCGGATCACCCGGTCCGCCATATCGCCAATAACCGTGTTGTGAGTGACAATAACGACTGCGCTCCCCAGACTGCGGCTTACGTTGGCCAGGAGGGAAAGCACCATGCTGCCGGTCTGGTGATCGAGGGCACCGGTAGGCTCGTCACAGAGCAGCAAACGCGGGTTCTTGACCATGGCCCGGGCGATGGAAACCCGCTGCTGTTCCCCTCCACTCAACTGGGAAGGGAAATGATAAGCCCGGTCCGCCAGACCGACCTCCTCCAGGACCTTGGCTACCGATGACGGCGACTTTACCAATTCGGCTGCAATTTCCACATTTTCCCAGGCGGTCAAGTCCGGTATCAAATTGTAGAATTGAAAAACGAACCCGACTTCATGACGCCGGAAACGCCCCAAAAGATCATCCGATACCCGGGTTAAATCTTCCCCCGCATAGCTAACCCGACCGGTCGAAGGGCGATCCATACCTCCCATGATATTTAGCAGGGTACTTTTCCCTGAACCGCTGGGTCCAAGGATGGCCAGTATTTCTCCGGCTTTGATTTCCAGAGTAACATCCCGGAGCGCTTCCACGATGACTTCTCCCATAACAAAGTTCCGACTCACGTTTTCAAGGCGCATAAGGGTTTGGTTTTTGCTCGCCATGGCTGGAAGATCCATAATGTTTCCCATCATAACACCTCAATAAAACAACTCATTCTGTTGAACCCTCGCATCGCCGTAAACTGTATCTATTATAATTTATAGGAATTACATAGGGCCTTTATCAACCCCTGCTGGTTTCGTTTGTTAATATTTGAAATAGCCGCCATCCGGCGGTGTTAAAACCATACCTGAACAAAAAAATTATGTAAGCAAATTTTCCAAAACTCAACATAAACTTGTTCGCGGGATAATTAGTGTCAGTATACAATACTCTGTTACAGACATACTATTAGCAGCAACGTAAAAGGAGGTGACCAATTAAATGGGTCGAGGTCAAAAACGAAACAAATTGCTTGTTCCTCAGGCTTCACAGGCCCTATACAATTTTAAGTATGAAATTGCTTCCGAACTGGGAGTAGGCCAGGAGATCCAGGGCGATTACTGGGGTAATGTTTCATCCCGGGATTGTGGAGCAGTCGGAGGAAACATGGTCCGCAAGATGATTGCTTTTGCTGAAAGCCAGATGCAGAGCAATCCGCAGGCTATCAGCAATCAGCCGCTGATCGGCAATACCAATTAATAAAGCCTCTTTGAGGGAATCATAATTAAAATAATTTCGAAACAAGCGGGCTTTTTTCAAAGAAAGCCCGCTTGTTTGCATTAAGATAGGGAAATACTTACAGTTGTACTCCCGCGATGCCCATAACTATTCAAATAAACAGACTGAACCGGTTACTCTCCAGTATTCGGTAATAACTGATTAAATTGCCGACCTATTTTGCTTGTGTTAACATTAAATTGCCAATAATTACGATGAGGAGGTTAGGATGTTTTGATTCAGAGTAATGCCGATCAGTTTAAGGCGCTCAAAGACAACCCCAATGATGAACCGGTAGTTATGCTTAACCTGCTGAAGTTCAAACCCGACGGTGGATTCAAAACCTATCTCCAGTATATGCGGGAATCAAACAGGTACGTTGAGGGGGTTGGCGGCAAGGTCATATTTCTCGGCAGACCCAACGAGCTGCTCTACGGCACCGAAACCTGGGATTTGTTGATGCTGGTACAATACCCGTCCCGGGCCAAATTCCTGGAGATGGCCAACAATCCGGAATATATAAAAGTTCACGAGTTACGAGAAAAAGCAGCAGAAAAAGCGGTACTGTACGCAATTGACCAGATACGCTTTCGGGACCTGGCGTCCCAATAACTAATAATAAAGAGCTTCTGAATGGAGGATAAACAATGGCCGAGTTACGCGAAAGGTTTATTGAAACCAATGGAATTCGACTCCATGTAATGGAGGCCGGTCCCACAGATGGACCTATGATCATGTTCCTGCATGGCTTTCCTGAATTCTGGTTTGCCTGGCGCAAGCAGATCGGTTATTTCGCCGACCGGGGTTACCTGGTAGTGGTTCCCGATCAGCGGGGTTACAATTTAAGCGATAAACCGGAAGGGATAGCTTCCTATAAAACTGATGAACTGGCCAAGGACGTGGTAGGCCTGATTGATTTTTACGGCCGAGACCAGATTTACTTGGTAGGCCACGACTGGGGCGCAGCTGTTTCCTGGTGGACAGCCATAAAATACCCGGACCGGATAAAGCGCTTGGTGATAATGAACGTCCCCCACCCCAAGGTTATGAACCGCAATATGTTGACCAATCCCAGACAGATGCAGCGGAGCTGGTATATATTTTTCTTCCAACTCCCCAATGCCCCCGAGAAGCTTGCTTCGGCCAACAATTTCGAGTGGCCGGTCAGCGTCCTGGCAAAAACCAGTAGGCCGGATACTTTCAAGCCCGAAGAACTTGAGGAGTACCGTAAGGCCTTCGCCCAACCGGGAGCCTTCTCCGCCATGGTCAACTGGTACCGCGCTTCCCTGCAGTGTCGTAACGAGCCCCCGGCAAGTTTCCGTGTCACCATGCCCCTGCTGATTTTGTGGGGTTTGGATGATGTAGCCATCATCCCGGAGCAAGCTGATGAGAGCTTGGAATACTGCGATCAGGCTCGTCTGGTAAAATTTGATTGTACTCACTGGATCCAGCACGAGGAACCAGGCCAGGTAAACCAGATGATTGAAGAATTCATTACGCAGTCATAAATCTCAAGATTTCCGGAACAGGGGTAGTACCTTTATCAGGTCTATCCCTGTCCACACATCATGGCAGCCCTTTCCTTTTCCAACCGGCTCCTATCAACAGCGGACTGCACCCGGATTACGCCCCAGAGGATTCTTACCCCAGCTATCATAACATATTACTAATTGTTCAAATGCTCAGCTTTTTATGCATTGTGATAATCACATAACTTGTTGAAATATTATAATTTTTATAATAAGTTAAGCAGGTATATACAGTAACCATGTCGAATATTATCAAAACATGCCCAAACCCCGGACCAATACGGCGAAGGAAGGAGGGAAATCAAAGCGTAAAAAGTGAGGTTTTATGGGTTAGAGGTCACAACCAACCAGTGAACGCACTGCTCTGGTTTTATTAAACCCAGCATTCCATTAAACCAGCATTAGTTAATCATTCGCAGCAAGAAACGCTCCAATCTCTAATTCCAGACAAGCTAGCAAAGTAGTTCGCCATCAGGCAAGCCAGTTGTTTTGTAAAAGGACAT